>CAZFGB010000092.1:0-29533 GCA_964518405.1 uncultured Pseudomonadales bacterium
ATCACCGACCGCCACGACTCGCGAAGGTCCGCTTCCACCGCAACGGGGAATACGCCGGCATGGGAAGCTACGGCGGCGTCTTCGGTTCCCTCTGCCTCCGCCAGTACGACGGTCTGGTTCCTTTGAGCCAGAGCCGCCGCCAGGCTGGCCGCAGTTCCGCCCTCGTCGCCGGCAAGAATCCACAAACCGGCGGGCTCGGTCACCTTGGCCGGACCCTGCGCGACGATGACGCCGCGGTCGGGATCGGCCGCCTCGTCCACGCCGACGAAGGCAACTTCCGCGAAACCCGAATCGCGGAGTGCTCGCCGCCACACGGCCGGCGCGGCCAGCGCATGGTGCGGCCGATAGTCGTCGGCGAATCGCCACCAGCCGTCGAGTTGTCCGAAGGTCAGATCGAGCCAGCCCTGGCCGCGGAGATTCTCCAGCGCCACGAGATGACCCGAGGGCGCGAGCAGATACAGGCAATGTGACAGGGTCTCATTGAGATACCGGGTCGCGTGCAGGACGTTGGACGCGATCACGAGATCGTAACCGTGGGCGTCGAAACCTTGCGCCGCGGGGTCTTTTTCGATGTCCAGCACCCGGTATTCGATGGCTGCTTCGGCGCCGCCGAATCGGCCTTCGGCTTCCGCGAAGAACCCGGCGGAGATGTCCGTGTAGGTGTAGTCGAACCGTCCCGGCGGAAGCTCCGGGAGGACGGAGGCTGTCGCCGATCCCGTCCCGGCACCCACTTCGACGACCTTTAGCCGCCGGTCGTCGGGCAATTCGGCCAGAAGGGTCTCCACGGCTTCCGCCAGCATGCGGTTCGCGGCGCGCGCCACCGGCGCCTTGAGGTAGAGGTCGGCCGCGCTCGGTTCGCCACTGCTGAAGAGCAGGGCGAGCGGGTCGGCCTCGCCCCGCAGCACCCGCCACAGGGCGCCGCCGCATCGGCGGAAGAGCCCGATCTCGGTGAGGCCGTGCGGATAGGCGTCCTCCATGTGCTTCGCGTAGGCGTCGGCATCTTCCGGCAACTCTGCCGGAAGCGGTTCGCCGGCGCCGACGAGCACCTCGAATACACCGTCCGTTTCCCTGAGCACGCCCGACCTGTCGAGCATCTCGAGCATCCTGCGGAACACTTTCTTGTGGTCGTCCAGAACGCTTAACTTCTCCCGGAGCGATTCCGGGACCACGCGGTCTCCGGAGTTGCGTTGCCAGCCAAGCCGGTCCAGGGTCGCGAGGGCATAGCGGCGCGACAGTATTTCCAGATCGGCGAGAAGGCCGGACCGCGTTTCGGCGCCGACGCCCTCTGTCGCGAGGTAGTCGGTGAAGATTCCGGATTGGTCCGCGACGACGGCCGGACTCGGGAGAAAGTCCGCCGGCAGGATTCCCGGGACAAGCGGCTGGTCCCGCCAGGTGACCTGGTAGAGAAGATCGTCGAGGCCTTCGACGGCGGAGAGCAGCGCGGCGCGGGTCGCGCGCTTCACGGTGTAGCCTTCGAGTCCGCCGAGAACGGTCCCGTTCAGGTCGTAGATCGCGAGGTCTCCAGTGACGACTTCGGGTTCGACAGCGGCGCCGTCTTCCGACGCTTCTCCCGGGCCGGTCTTGAGGCGCGCGTGGCAGACCACGCGGTCGGGCAGGGGCCCGGTCAGCCAAAGCCGTTCCCAGCCGAACGGCAGGTAGGGGGTGTTGTCGCCCGCGTCCGCATGACCGCGGGCGGCGGAGAACACCTGGAAGCAGCCGTCGAGCAGCACCGGGTGGACGCAGGTATCCATGGGTTCGACGCCTTCGGGCAGCGCGACTTCGCCCAGCGCTTCCAGGGGGGCCGACCAGACCGATTGCAGGGACTGGAATGACGGTCCGAGTTGAATCCCCGTCGCGGCCTTGGCGCGGTAGTAGGCGTCGACATCCCGCCGCGACAACCTTCGACGCAGACCGTCCAGGTCCGGACCATCGGGACTGCCTCGCGTGGACGCGCCCTCGGACACCAGGGCTTCCGCATGCAACGTCCAGTCCTGCTCGGACTCGCCCTTGCTGAAGATCTCGACGCGTTGTCCCGAGGAACCGGCCGATGCCCCCCTGGATGCGTCCAAGACGACCTGCACCTTGCGAGCCGCGGGGGAGGACGCGTCTTCGTCGGATGCATCGCCTCCCCTTGTCGTCGGCAACACGAGTGGGTTGTGCATGCGCAGGTCTTCCACTGTGGCCGACGGCGCGCCTTCAAGCAGAGGCACGGAAACCGCCATCGCCCCGTACAGGGCCCCGGGCGCCAGCACGTGGTCGAACACGCGATGGTCATCGATCCACGCGGGCTCGGAGACATGGAGTTCCGTCTCGAAGTCGATCTCGCCCCGGGGCGATTCATGACGTACGCCGAGCAGCGGATCGCCGGCTTCCCGCCGTCGCCGCCTGGGCGCTTCGATCCAGTGCCGTCGACGCTGGAACGGGTAGGCGGGCAGGGAAATGCGACGTCGCGCCTCGCCTGCGAACAGTCCTTCGAAAGCGAGCGGAACGCCGGCTTCGTAGGCGTTCGCGACGGCCGCCATGAAGGATCCCTCCACATCGGCTGGCGACTCGTCCCGGGACGGCCGGCGGAGACTCGAAAACCCTGCGGGCGCTTGCGCCTCGGCCGGCCAGCCGAGCGCGACCAGCGGGGTCAGCACGCCGTGGGGTCCGATCTCGATGACGACATCGACGTCGAGTTCCGCCAGTTTCCGGACGCAGCGGGCGAACGCGACGGGCTGCCTTGCCTGTTTGCGCCAGTAGGAGCCGTCAAGACGGGTCCCCGGCGCCACGCTCTCGCCGGACAGGCTGCTTACCATCGTGACCTGGGGTTCGGCGACGGCAACATCGGCAAAGTAAGCCTCGAGGCCGTCCAGCGCCGGGTCCACGAGGGCGCTGTGGTAGGCGGGGCTGGCCCGGAGTCGCGCCGTGCGGATGTTGTCCGCTTCGAAGCGCGCCAGGATCGACACGACGTCGGACTCCGGGCCGCTGATCGCCTGGTTGGTGCCGTTGTATGCCGCCAGGCAGAGACCCGGTCCGTCGCAGGTCGCATTGTGTTCTTCCAGCGCCGCAGCGACGTCCGATTCGGAGGCAAAGACCACGGCCATCGCGCCCTTTTCCGGTAACGCCGCGATCAGGTCGCCGCGCCTTTCGGCGAAACCAAGTCCTTCTTCCAGGCTGAACACGCCCGCGGCCTGCGCCGCGGCGATCTCACCGAGGCTGTGGCCAACCACGACATCCGGTCTCACCCCCAGGCTGGCCCACTGCGCGGTGAGCGCGCACTCGAGGACGTAGATGGCGGGCTGGGTCCAGGTCGGATCGTCGAGGGCATCGGTCGCGTCGGAATCGCCGAACATGACGTCCTTGAGCGAGACGCCTCGCGATTCGGCGAGCAGTTCGTCGCAGCTGTCGATCACGGCCCTGGCGGCCGGTTCGCTCTCGTAGATGTTGCGCCCCATGCCGACCCATTGGCTCGCCTGGCCGGTGTAGACGAAAGCTACTTTCGGGTTGTCTCGGGCGACCGGCCGGTCGGAGGGTTCGTCCTCGTCGGCAAGCGAGGAGAGCGCGTCGCGCAGGGCTGTGCCGTCCCGGAACACCACGCCAGCACGGTGATTGAAGTGGCTGCGCCCCACGCTGGCTGTCCAGGCCATGTCCGACAGGGATTCCCCATCGGCGAGAGACGTCGACGAGGCGCGTTCGTCCAGCCATTCGAGGTATCGTCCCGCCAGTTCGACCAGGGCTGATTCCGACTTGCCGGAGAGCGGCAGGAGCCGGATTCGCCTCCCGTCCGGGGTCGAGTGTTGGGGTACGTCCGGCAGCGCAATCGCCCGCCTGGGACCCGCCGCAACATGAATCTCGCCCTGTTCGGGAGAGTGGGGCTCTCCATACGACTCGAGAACGACGTGGGCGTTGGTGCCGGAGAAGCCGAACGAGTTCACGCCCGCCCGGGATGGCCGATCGACCGCCGGCCACGGCGTCGGCGCCGCGGTCACCCGTACAGGGAGCCGGTCCCAGTCGAGGTCCGGGCTGGGTGTCTCGAAATGCAGATGCTTGGGGATGATGCCGCGCTTCAGCGCCAGCGTGGCCTTGATCAAGCCCGCGACACCCGCTGCGGATTCCAGGTGGCCGATATTCGTCTTGACCGAACCAATCAGGAGGGGATGATCCGGATCGCGCCCCTTGCCGTACGCGGTGCCGGCCGCTTCGAACTCGGTCGGATCGCCGACACGTGTCCCGGTGCCGTGCGCCTCGAGGTAGTCGACCTCGGAAGGCTCGATGCCCGCGCGCGCCAGCGCTGCCTCGATAGCCCGTTGCTGGGCGGGGCCTTCGGGAACTGTCAGGCCCGGTCCGGTCCCATCCTGGTTCACGGCCGAGCCGCGAATCACGGCCCATATCCGGTCGCCGTCGGCTATCGCGTCGTCCAGGCGTTTCAGGGCGACGATGCCGCAGCCCTCTCCCCGCACATAGCCGTCCGCGGCGGCATCGAATGTCTTGCATCTTCCGTTCGGCGACAGCATCCCCGCCTTGGCCCGCAGGGCGCTCAAGGCGCCGAACAGAATGGCCTGCACGCCGCCCACCAACGCGAGGTCCGCATCGCCCCGATGCAGGCCCGCCGCGGCCTGGTGCACCGCAACTAGCGAAGACGAGCACGCCGTGTCCACGACCATCGCCGGCCCTTCGAATCCGAGCACGAACGACACCCTGCCGATGGCCGGACTCAGCGAACTTCCCGTAACCGAATACAAGCCGGCGGCGGCCTCCGTGTTCTCGCGCCCGGCGAGGATCAGGTGCCGGTAGTCGTTGTTGCTCATGCCGGCGTATACGCCGGTGCGGGTGCCCCTGAGTCTTTCGGGGTCGATGCCCGCGTCTTCCAGGGCGCGCCAACAGGTCTCCAGCATCATGCGCTGCTGCGGATCGAGCAACTGGGCTTCCAGCGGCGAGATGCGGAAGAACTCCGCATCGAACCGGTCGATGTCGTCGACGAACGCGCCGTACCGACAGGCGGGCCATTCCACCGGCCCGTCCGGGAACAACTGCCCCACGCGGCCGATGCCGGAGCCCGGCGAGCCTTCGGTCACGGCCGTCTGGCCGGAGTCCAGAAGGCGCCAGAAAGTCTCGAGGTCAGGTCCGCCCGGGAATCGACAGGCCATGCCGACGATGGCGATCGGCTGCCACGTTTCGCTGGTCATCTGCTCGTTGGAGTCATCATTGGATTCGGATGACGACATGTCTACTCCCGCTCGTTCGAGCTGGCGTGTGCCGGAAGCTGGCGTTCCGTTGCCAGGACATAACGATACAACCTCAGCGCCAGGGCGCTATCGCTTTCTTCGAGCAACCGCAGGGCCGCGGGCGTAAGGACGACCGTCCGGCTGGCCACGTCGGTCACGGCGTTGCGCGTCGGCGCCCGGGTGCCGCCGAGGATCCGGGTTTCGACGACATCCCCCGGACCGCGCTGACCGACACGCTCGCCTTTCCCGTCGAACACGGAGACGCGGCCGGCGGTTATCAACTGAATCCCAGCGGACGCCGCATCGGTGGCGACGATGGACTCGTCGGGCCCGTAGTAGCGCACCTGCGACCAGTCGCCGAGCGCCTCGACCAGCGCTTCGAATTCGGATTGGCTGTCGAGATGGCGCTCCATCGCGTCCACGACCCTGTCCAGCAATGCGCCGGCCTCTTCGTCGTGCCGCTCCCGGTAATCTTCGATGAGGATGTCCTCGCAATGCTCAAGGCCGCTGTCGGCGTCCGTTGCGAAGTAGGCGTTGTCGAAGACCGGAGGTGGGAGATTGCGTTTAAGTTCGCGGCGAAGCTGTTCTGGCGCCGCACAGAGCACCACGCGGGTCCCCTCGCTGCGGGCGGCGTGCATGAATCGGCACAGCGCGTGGGCGGCCGAGAAGTCGAATCCGGAGACCGCCTGGAAGTCGAGCAGGATGCTCTTCGGTGGCGGTTCGCCATTCAGGGACGCCTTGAGTCGGTCCGCCAAGGGGTAGCCGCTGCCGAAGAACACGTATCCCCGCAGGCGGTAGGCCTGCGCCCGGTCGCCTTCCGCCCGCAGGATCGCGCGATCAGGGATGGGACGGCGCCGATTGCTGCGGCGCTCCCGGGCCGTGTACCGGGACTCGATCACGTCCATGCGGCTCAGGCGGGCGACGAACAAGACGATGGTGATCAGCATGCCGATTCCAACGCCCTCGAAGAAGCCGAAGATCATGATGGTCAGGAACATCGCGACGATGATCGCGTAGTCCGTGGCGGGGACACGCCTTTTGATCCTGACCAGCCATTCTTCGAGCATGGCGATGCCGGTGAACAGCAGGACTCCGCCCATCAGCGGAACAGGAACATGTTTGAGCACCGTGTCACCGAGAAGCAGGGTGGAGCCGATCACGAGGGCTGCGACGGCGCCGGTGAATCGCATGTCGACGCCGAACATCAGGCTGCGCATTGACGTCGGCACGACCTGGCAGCCGGGTGGTCCGCCGCCGAGACCGGCGACGAAGGCCGCAAGCCCCACGAGGCGGAATTCCCGGTTCCAGTCCAGATCCCGATTGGCGGCGAGTTCCAGGCCGCCGACGTACATGACGATGCAAAGCAGCGTGACAACAAGCAGCGTCAGCATGTTGGGAATCTGCCCCGCGACGGCCGTCCAGTCCACAAGGGCCAGCTCGCGCAGACCGAAGGCGGGCCAGAGCAGGCTTTCGGAGATGCCGGCGAACAGGAGTCCGACCGCTCTCGCTTCGTCGCTCGAAATGCCCAGCGACGCCAGGCCCAGATGGCAAATCACGGCGGTGGCGAGGAAACTGACCGGCAGCAGGAGGAAACTGCTCCAGCGCTTCGTCGCAAGATAAAGGCCGACGCCGTATGCGATGCCGACGCCCCAGTTGGCCGCCACGCCCGGGTCGAACAGCGCGGCCAGCGACTCTCGATCCAGCTTGACCCCCATCAGCGACAGCGCGACGAGACATGCCACGCCGCCGGTGCCGGCGACAAAGCCGGACGATACGGGATAGGGAACGAACCTGACCAGATTCGTCAGGCGAAAGCGTCCCACGAGCAATGTGATGAGACCGGTCGACAACGCGCACAACATGATGATCGCGACCATCGTCGCGAACAACGCATCGCCCTCCAAAGCCAATGCGCCCCCGATCGCGGCCAGAACGATCAGCGTCGGCACCGGCGGGGCGGAGACCGCGCCCGGAAAACCGCTTGTCAGCGCGATCACCAGGCAGCCGGCGAAGCTGCCGAACAGTACGAGGCCGACCCCTTGGGCGGCATAGGGTGACAGGGAACCCGAGAAAACGACGGTTGCGAGGGATATCTCGCCGACCACGACGGTCAGTCCCGAAACGCAGCCGACGGTAAATGCGAGCAGCGTTCTTTTCGTCAGGACGCGCTCCCTGAGGTTGGTTGTCAACGTCCTGGTCGAATTCCCTTCCGCCCTGTCCAATGACTTCCCCACCTGACCTTGGCTATGCGCCGCGAACGCGTTCGCTCAATGCTGGCGCGAGCGACTATAGCGCAAAGTGACGCGCCGTCCGCGCCCTTTCAAAGATGTAGACTCACGGTCTCGTCCACGAAGCCCCGGCGCGTTTCCGGGACGATCCCGCGCGGAGAGAACCGCGGTGTTCAGGAGATTTCTATGCAACGTCTGGAGAACAGGGTCGCTTGGGTAACGGGCTCTTCGCGCGGAATCGGCCGCGTTGTCGCGGAGCATCTCGCAAGCCTCGGCGCCGCCGTCGCGGTCCATGGAACGACGCCCACATCGACGCGACAACTGGGGGAGGCGGAGTCGCTCGATGCCGTCGCGAAGGAAATCGCGGCGGCGCACGGCACGGATGTGCTCGCGGTGCACGGCGACCTGACCGATGTCGATACGGTAGCGCGCAATGTCGGTGAGATACGCGATCGCTTTGGCCGGATCGACATCCTCGTCAACAACGCCGGCGGCGATATCGGATCGAAGGGCGTCACCGGGGAGAACGCCGGGAAGCCCCTCGTCAACGACGCCGTCAACATTTCCCTGACCGAAGTGGAGACGATCCTCGACCGCAACCTGCGCACATGCATTCTGGTTTGCCGGCAGGTGGTGCCGGAGATGATGGAAAGGAACGAGGGCTGGATCGTGACCATCGGCAGCATCGCGGGCCTCGCGGGACGCCAGAGCGAGGTCTCCTACAGCGTCGCCAAGGCGGCAGTGCACGAATATACGCGGTGTCTGGCGGCGCAGCTTCGTTCGCACGGCGTGTACGCGAACATCATCGCTCCGGGCGAGATCATCACGCCCCGGTTCGAGGCCAGCCGCCCGACGCGTGAGGAGCGCAAGGTGCATAGCGGCGCGCTGACCCGTTACGGCTGGCCCGATGAAGTCGCCAGGGCAGTGGAGTTCTTCGTCACCAGCGATTCGTCGTATATCACGGGACAGGTGCTGCGGGTGGACGGCGGCATGCAGCTCTGGCCCGCCTGATCGAGCGCCATGGATCCAGTCAAGGTGCAGCCATGATCACCATGCCGGTTGCGGAATTGAAGGCGCAGTTCTCGAAAGTGCTGGCCGCCGTCCGCGCGGGCGAACGGGTGGCGGCCAGCGTGCCGGAACAGGCTCAGGATGCTGGCCGCCGTCCGCGCGGGCGAACGGGTCGGAGTCCTGTACGGAGAGTCCAGGGAACCCGTTGCCATGATCGTGCCGTATCAACCGATGGATCTTCCAGAGCGAGACGTGGGCTTCCTCGACGGAAAGGTCAGGATCGAGTTCATGGATGACTTCGATATGACCGAGGAGGAACTGCTCGGCCTCGGCGAATAGTGTATCTGCTCGATACTCATGCCCTGCTATGGTCCATCGGACAGTCGCGCTTGCTGTCGGCGGAATAGGGTCTATCGCACCGTCAGGGTCGCCGGTCGGGCAAGCTCAGCGCGGACCGAGTCCGTACGGCATGCCCCAGCTCAATCCTTCGGCGACGGTTGTCCTGGGGCGGTACTCGCAACCGATCCAGCCGTCGTAACCGAGTTCGTCGCAGAGTTGAAACAGGAAGGGCAGGTTCACTTCGCCGTGCTGGGGCTCGTGGCGTCCGGGGACGCTCGAAAACTGGATGTGTCCGATGATGTCCAGATTTTCGGCGAGGCGCCGCGCCAGGTTCCCTTCCATGATCTGGCGGTGATAGAAGTCGAATTGCAGCCTCACGTTGTCCCGGCCGACGGCCTCGATGCAGCGCCGGGCGTCGTCGGTTCGGGTCAGTAGGTAACCGGGCGTGTCCTCGCTGTTGAGCGGCTCCAGCAGAATGCGAATGCCGCGTTCCGCCGCGCGGTCCGCGGCGAAGCGCACGTTCTCGACCAATACGGACAGGGCTTCGTTACGTTCATGCTCGGCGACGACTCCCGCCAGGACATGAATCATCGGGACATCGAGCGCCAGCGCGTAGTCGAGCGCTTGTCCGAAGTGGTCCCTGAAGTCCGCTTGCCTGCCGGGGACCCCCGCCAGCCCTCGCTCACCCACCGCCGCGTCTCCGGGGTGCGTGTTGAGCAGGATCATCTCGATGCCCGCGTCGTCAAGCCAGCGCCTTGTCTCGGTTGCGGGGTCGGAATAGGGGGAGAGGAATTCCACTGCGGAGAACCCCAGGTCGCGCGCCGCCCGCATCCGTTCGGCGACGGGAAGGTCGGGGAACATCATGCTGATGTTGGCGGCGAATCTCGGCAATGCGGGTTCGTTCCTGTCGAGATATCTCGTATCTTGACTGCTGCCTCACGTTTGCCGCACCTTACTACATCGATTGTCGCGAGGTCAGCAGTCGCGGTCGAGGACCTTGTCAACAATTGTTGAACGTGCGGTCGAGGAGGAACACCATGCCGTCCTATTTCGAATTCGAAGTGTCGCTGCGCTACATCGAGCCGAGAATCTGGCGACGGTTCCTGATCGCGGAGGATGCGACGTTCGGCGACCTGCATCAAGCCATCCAGGACAGTTTCGGCTGGCATAGCGGCCACCTGTGGGAGTTTCGCGGTACCGCTCGAAGCGGCGTCCTGGCTGGACCGAAGTACGACGACATCATGACGTTCGAGGATGAGGAGGAGACGCCCGACGCCTATTCGGTCAAGCTCACGTCACATTTCGCCCGCGCAAAGGGCTGCCTGTACCTCTACGACTTTGGAGACAGCTGGCTGCACGACGTGAAACGCAACCGTCGCGTGTCGTCGGAAGAGCGTTTTCACAGGCGGCTGCTCGCCGGCGGGCGAGCCTGTCCGCCGGAAGATTGTGGTGGTCCGCCCGGATACGACCGTTTCGTTTCCGTCGTCGAAACGGGCGTCGACCCATGGGACGACGATGTCGACGAGCTACTGGAGTGGCTCGGGGACTGGAACCCGGCGGCGTTCGACCTCGCCGACTCGAAGCGGCGATTCGATTCGGTCAGGTCGTTGCCGTCATGGTAGGGAGGCGTCACCAGAAGTGATCCCGTCGCGCGGGCGCCAACCGCGCCCGGACGGAACAGCTTTCTCCACGCGGGCAACACGCCGGCGTACGCCGAAAGACGCGCGAGTCATGGGACGCGGCTCTCGTCCCGCTCGGCGATGACCGCGTCCGTGTCGATGCCATCGTCCTCGTCCAACCACCACAGGTGCGGAAATCCCGTCCAGTTCATGTGCTCGAATCCGAGCTGCGGATGCTGGATGCGGACCCAGTGCGTGACGTGGCGTCCGGCCGGATGACCGTCCGGAATCACGTAGAAACTGTGAAGCAATACGCGGTCAAGGGCGCGCCCGGCGGTGTTCATCTCCTCTTCCGTGTCCGACTCCAGGATCTTCTCCACCAGGAGGTCGATGGCGGGATCCTGGATGCCCGCGTAGTTCCGCATATTCGGTACTTCCGCGTACTGGGAAGTGAACTGTGTTCGCAGGCGATAGCGGTCGGGCATCTCCCCCACGCGGAGCTTGCGCACGGTCGCATCGAAGTCGTAGCTCCGCAGGCGATTGGTCAGGATGTTGCGCTCCACCCTGCGCAGCACCGCATCTATCCCTAAGCGCGTGAGATTGTCCGCGAAGGGGACCAGCATCCGTTCGTGATCCTGATAGGTGACCAGCAACTCCAGCGGAAAAGGTTCGCCAGTGACCCGGTGCACGCGCTCGAAATCCCTGACGACCCAACCCGCGTCTTCGAGCAGCGCATCGGCCTGGAGCAGCGTCTTTCGATTGCGGCCAAAGGCATGGTTTTCGGGCAGTTCCACAGGGTCCGTGAAGACCCGCTCGGGAATCCGCCCGCGGAGCGGCCGGAGCAGCTCGAGTTCTTCGACCGATGGCAATCCCATGGACTGCAAGCCCGAGCGGACGAAATAGCTGTTGTTGCGCTTCATGCCGCTGTGCCAGTAGACGCGATTGGCCCACTCGAAGTTGTAGGCGAGGGTGAGCGCTTCGCGAACGCGGATGTCGTTGAACGGCTCCCTCCGGGTATTGAAGACGAGGCCGAAGTGCATGCCGTAGGAGTAACCCATCTTGTAGGTCTCCTTCCTGAACAGCCCCTCGTGATAACCGTCGAAGTCGTAGGCCGTGGCGAAGTCGTTCTCGTTCTCCTCGAAGTAGAAGTCGAGCAGGCCGGCCCGCAACGCCTGCAGCATGACCCTCTTGTCAAAGTAGTACGTGAGATGGATCTCATCGAAGTTGAAATGACCGACGGTGACGTTGAGGTCCTTGCCCCAGTAGCCGGGCACGCGCTCGAACACCACCTTGTACCCGGGCGTCACTGACGCGATGCGGTATGCACCGTTGCCAACCGGGAGTTCGAGCGTCGTTTCGTCGAACGCCCTGTCCTTCCAGAAGTGTTTGGGCATGGGCGCGAACGCGGCGGTCAGGATGACGAGGAAGGGTGTCTTTTCTGCTTCGTCACTGAAGTGGAACCTGAACGACCATGTGTCGATCTGCTCCAGGCGAACAATATGTTCGTATTCCTTCCTCCAGGTGATGGACCCTTTGCGCTTGATCATGTCGAAGGTCCACAGCACGTCCTCCATGGTCAAGGGCTGGCCATCGTGCCAATGGGCATTTTCGCGCAGCTTGTAGGTCACCCAACTGTAGTCGTCGGCAACCTCGACGGTCTCCGCGAGCCAGCCATAGTATGACGCCAGCTCGTCCTCCCCGCGCCGCATCAGGGGGTCGTATATGTAGGAGCCCAATCCGTACCTGGGATCGATGTAGTGCGCAAGGCTGCCCTTGTCCACAAACGGATTCAGGTTGTTGAACGTGCTGATGCTCCCGACGTTGACGCGCCCGCCCTTCGGCGCCTCGGCATTGACGTAGGCGAAGTGGGCCATGTCCGGCGGATACTTCAGATCCCCGAAATACGAGAAGCCATGGCTCGGTTCCCCGGACCATGCCGGCGCCGCGAGCGCAATCGCCCATGTCAGGCCAAGCGCGGGCCAGCGGAAACCCGTCGGCGGCATGATTGTGCGATCTCCGAGCTAGAGATCGTCGAGGTCGACGGGCAGACCTCCCCGCCGGGACGACTCGAAGATTCCCATGATGATCTTGATGGTCCCGATGTTGTCCCGGCCGCTGCTGATGGGTTCCGTGCCCGTCCTGCAGCACTCCGCGAAGTGCAGGATCTCGTTGACGAAGTAGTCCGGCGTCGGCAGATCGATGTCGCTGGTGTCCAGAGGCTCGAACGGCGGGTTAATGATCCGCTGCCGATCGCGCGCGTTGCGCGGGTCCAGTTCCTCCCCCTTGAGCGAAAACATGAGGTCGCCGAAGTGGCGCGTCGGGCTTGCGTCGCTTTGACCCGGTTTCGGCATCGTCGAATACAACGTCCCGTTGCTGCCGATCAGCATGTACCCCCTCCCTTCGGGGGCCAGCGAACTTCCTATGCCGAACACGTCACCGATGGCGCCGCTCTCGAATTCGAGGGTCGCCGAGACCACGTCTTCGGCGCCATTCTGCAGGTGCGGCGCCAGCGACTTGCAGACCCCGGTCACCCGTTTGACGTTGCCGGCGTAGTAACGCAGCAGATCGAGGTGATGCACGCTGGTGACCATGAGCATGCCGCCGCCCCGGTTGCGGTCGTCCATCCAGTGGCCTTCCCTGGGGCGAGCGTTGCCCCCCCCCATCAGGTGGGTTCGAACGGCTTGAATCTCTCCCAGCTTGCCGTCCTCGATGAGACGCTTCGCCGCGCGGGCTTCGGGCGCATAGCGCAGGTGCTGGGCGATCATGAGGATCACGCCCGCCTCGTCGGCCGCGTCAATCATGTCCCGGCAACCCTGCAGCGTGGACGCCATCGCCTTCTCGACGATCACGTGTTTGCCGGCTCGCGCTGCGGCAACGGCCAGCGGCGCGTGGGAGTTGTGCGAGGTGCAGATGTCCACCGCTTCGATGTCCGCATCAAGCAGCATTTCGTCGGCGTCCAGGTAGACGGCCTCGACGCCCGCCCGCCCGGCATAGTCCCGGGCGGCGTCTTTGACGACATCGCACACGGCCATGAGTTGTACGTCATCGCGATGATTGAGGTAGGCGGTCAGATGTCGATTGGCGATGCCCCCTGAGCCGATTAGGCCAATTTTCAGTGGTTCGGACATGTTCTCCTGTATCCCCGCGTGCGGTCCTGCGAGTAGCAAGAGTAACCCAATGCGCTTGCCCGACCTGTGTGGCTACACTGCGGTGACCGGATCGGCGTCGCCAGCGATACGGCGAATCATTCCACCTGGGAGCCAAAGCGCATGCTGAAACAACTCAGTATCTTTCGACGGCGGGAAGATCTCTCGCAGGCAACCTTTCGGGACTACTGGCGTAACCGCCATCCGGATGTCGTTACACGACTGCCCGGGATTCGCCGTTACGTCCAGAACCATGTGACCGGTGTGCTGCGGGGAGCGCCCGCCTGGGACGGCATCGCGGAGGTGTGGTTCGATGACATCGAAGGCATGCGCGCCAACGCTGGCAGCCAGGTGCTCGCCGACATCCGAGAGGACGAGGCGAATTTCATCGCCGCCGGAAGCGTGGTGTCGATAGTCACCCACGAATATGTGTTCGTGGACGATCTGGACGGGTCTGCGCCGTGCAAGGTGCTCGCGCTGGTCAAGCGCAGCCCCGGTCTCACCGCGGAGCAATTCCAGCGAGAGTGGCGCGAGGTCGGCCCGCAGGTGGCGAACTTGCCGGGCGTTCGCCGCTACGGCCAGGACCATTGCCGATTGGGCATATACCGCGCGGGCAGGGAACCGGCGTTCGACGGCATGGCCAGCCTTTGCTACGCGGCGCCATTCTCGTTGGCTAGGGAAGGGCGCCGGATCGTGGCGCTCGAAGAGACGCTGATGGACGTCTCCGGGACGGTGGTGTTGGTCGTGGAAGAATATGTTGTCGTCTAGGCGGTGTGGAAGCCAGGAACCGAGCGAAGGGCGAGGGCGTTACGGCTCGCAGTTTTGCGAACTCCAAAAAAAAGCCCGCACCAGATGGTGCGGGCTTTGCTAAGGATCAACTCAGGTGCTGAGCACTACGGTGTGTAGTTGAACTCGAACCCGTAGGCACGCGGCGGGTTGAAGCCGTGATAGCCGCTATCGCCCACTGCGTAGATTCCGATCGCATCGGTGACGTTCTTGACATAGAAGCCGTACGAGACCTTGTCCTCCCGAAGCGTGAGCTTCAGGTTCATAAACGTAGAGGTCGGTGTCGGCCGCTCGTTGTTCTGGGTCCTGAAGACCTCCTTGCCCCTGTGGTAGAGGTCGCCACGCAACGTTGCGTCGCGCCCAAAGAGCTCGAAGTCATACATTGCGGAGGCGAAATAGCTCAGGACGGGCGTCAGCTCGATGCGGTTGCCCGGATCGATGTTGACGCTCCGAGCGCCGCCGCCGATGGGCGCGCCGGTCTCCTGGTTGAGGGTCTCGGCGTCCGGAACCCAGGCGCCGCCAAAGTGCAGGCTGATCGCGTCGGTCAACTGGCCCCGTGCCTCGAACTCGAGGCCGCGCGACTCGGCTTGGCCCACGTTGTCGGTAACGGAGTAGTTATACGGTTGAAACCTTTCCGGGTTGTCGGGGTCTACCAGCGCAGGAAAGTTGACTGCGGTGGTGACGACGGCGTTGTCGATGGCGGTGTCGTACACGTTCAGCGTGAGGTCGAGCCTCCCATCAAAGATCGTCGTCTTGATTCCGAGTTCCAAGGTTTCGATGTCGTCGCCTTCGAACGTCGCAAGATCGTTGGCGGCTGCGGCATACTCCGAGGCGCGCGCAACGCCCAGTCCTGCCAGCCTCTCGAACTCGAGTGCCGCGTCGGAGAGCCGGGTGTTGATGCCGCCCGAACGGAACGCGGTCGCCCACGTGCCGTAGATCATCACGGTGTCGGTGGGTCGCCATGTCAGGGTGAATTTCGGCGCCGCTTTCTCTTGCGTCTGCGTGTCGCCCTGCTGGATGGTGTTCTCGAACGGCTGCCAGCCTCTGTCCCGGCTGGCATATTGCTCGAAGGAACTTTCCGCATAGCGCACTCCGGCGAGAATCTCGAACTGATCGCTCAGGCGATAGCTCACTTCGCCGAATACGGCCTGCTCATCCCGGAACTGATATCGCGAAGAACCCTGGACCGGTGGCAGCAGCCGCCGGTGAACCTCGCGCATCTGGTCCGGCGTCATGACGTTGGGGTTGAACGTGAAGCCTCCCCACTGGCATTGCACATCCGGGTACTGCGGACCTCCGTAGGAGACCTCCGCGTTGTGCCCGGTTGCGCCGCAATATTGCTCAAGGCGCTGATCGGGCGGCTTGTATACGTCCTGGAAGTAGGCGCCGATGCTCCACTGCAACCGACTGTCGGAAGTGGACACCAGGCGCACCTCGTGGGCCGTGATTTCATTGAGGTCCGAGTGTGCCCGCACGCTGCTGCGAGCCCAGAATCCGCCAGGACCGCAACCGATGTCCGCGCAGATGGCATCGACCCGGTCGTTCCAGCCGTTGTAGGAATTGCGGTCTCCCTCAACGCTACCGGTAATCAGTGACTGGCCTGCGGCTACGCCCGCCGCGATTTCCTCCTCGGTAATCCGGATGGTGCCGAAGCGGCCGCCGACCCTTTGCTCTTCGGCATAGGTGATGTTGTGCTCATAGGACGAGCTGGACAGGGTCAAATCCGCCCACCCCAGCTGCCACTCGGCGGTGACGTTGTATATCCACGAATCCGACTCTCCGCCGTCGTCAAAGTCCGGCGAGGCCATGTGCGTGACGTAGACTGAATCCGGGCCATCCTTGAATCGCCCGGTCTCTCCGTCGATCCCGCCGTTGGGACCGCTTTCGCATCCACCCAGGACCGGATAGTTCGGTATCGAAGGAACGAAATCGCCTGGGGCGAGGTTGCCCGCTGCAGGACGCCAGTCCGTGTAGCAGTGAAACGCGATTCCGGGGCCGCCGATATCGGCATAGACATAGGAAGCCGTCCCGGTGATCGTCAGCGTGTCGCTGGGATAGAAGGCGAGTTGGGCTCTGTACCCCTGGTCTCCGACGAAGTCAACGTCCTTGATGATCGAGGGTCCGACCTTGTCGATGACGCCGGCCTTGTAGCGATGAAACGGCGTGATGCGCGCGGCCAATCGATCCCCAAGGGGAATATTGACCATGGCGTCGATGCGATGCCCCAGGTCGTCGGACTGCGTAGAGTCCTCGAATCTTGCCTGGATGCCATAGCTGAAGCCTTCCGGGTTGGGCTTTTTGGTGATGTAGCGGATCGCACCCACCATGCTGCCTTCACCATAGAGTGAACCCTGCGGCCCCTTGAGCACCTCGATGCGCTCCAGGTCGAAATTCGGGAGCAGCGGTGCCCGGGAGCCTGTGCCCTTGACGGGCGTGTTGTCCACGTACATGGCGATTGGTCCCGTCGGCGCCCTGAACTGGGCGACTCCGCGGGCCGTGACCCTGTGCCACGTCTGCGTGGCGTTGCCGTAGTTCAATCCGGGAATGGCCAAGAACAGGTTCTTGATGTCCTCGACGCCCCGCTGCTCGATATCGACGTCCGTCAACGCCGAGATGGTCATCGGCGTGTCCATCAGCTGCGTGTCACGGTACGTGGCGGTGACCACGATTTCCTCGACCAGCGAACCGCCTTCGTCGGCTTCTTCTTCGTCGGACTGGGCCGCCGCAGGCATGCCGAATGCCATGCCGATCACGGCCAGTGCCGCAATTCCGAGCCGTCCCCGGCTCCTCCAAAAGTTACTCATTAAATCCCTCCAAATGGATTTCCTGATTACGTCACACCACACCGCCGGCGCACACATACACCGGCGCTGTCCTCTCACGTGACTGCGTGAGGTTAAGTACACCAAAGACAGCAACCTGTCAATGAATACGGGCTGTGTTGAGGCTGTGTTGCAGGGAAATCCTGGGTCGCGCTGCGGCCACTTGAGCCAATGATCCCTGCAAGAAAACAGCCCGCACCAGGCAGTGCGGGCTGTGCCAGGGATAGATCGCGACTACTACTTGCTGTAGCTGAACTCCAGCCCGAACGACCGCGGCGGGTTGAAGCCGTGGTAGCCGCTGTCGCCGATCGCGAACGGGGCGATCGCGTCGTTGACGTTCTTGATGTAGACGCCGTACTCGTAGTTGTCGCGGCTGAGCAGGAGCTTCAGGTTCATGAACGTGTAGGTCGGCGTCGGCCGCAGGTTGTTCTCGGTCCTGAACACCTCCTTGCCCCTGTGGTAGACGTCGCCACGCACCTTGGCGTCGTGGCCCATCAGCTCGAAGTCATACATCAACGAGGCGAAGTAGCTCAAGACCGGCGTAAACCGAATGCGGTTGCCCGCCTGGATGCGGACAAGCTGCACCCCGCCTACAAATCGGCCCGCCTCCTGCGTCTGGGTTTCCGCGTCGGGCACCCACGCACCGCCTGCGTGCAGGCTCAATGCGTCGGTGAGTTGGCCCCGCACCTCGAATTCCACTCCGCGGGATGAGGCCTGGCCGACGTTGTCGGTGACGTTTTCGGTATAGGAGTCAGCTATCGGCAATGGGCTATTAGGATCCTCGATGGCTGGAAATGAGGTGGCGGTCGAGACCACGGCATTGTTCATTTCCATGTTGTACGCGTTCAGCGTGAGGTCGAGGCGTCCGTCCAGAACCGTCGCCTTTACGCCGAGCTCCAGCGACTCTATGTCGTCGCCGCCGAATGTCAGCAGGTCCCTGGCCCGTTCGGCGAGTTCGGCGGCTTGCGCAACACCCTGGGCGGCGAGTTCCTCGTACTCGGTCACGCGGCGCGTGAGCCCGGAGTTTACGCCGCCGGCACGGAACGCGGTTGCCCACGTGCCGTAGATCATGACGTCGTCGTTTGGCCGCCAGGTGAGGGTGACCTTCGGCGCCGCCTTTTCCTGCGTCTGCGGTACGCCACGTTGCGTCGCTTCCGAGAGCGGCACCCACCGGCCGCTCGGGCCGCCGTATGCGGCGAACGAACTCTCGGCGTAGCGCACGCCGCCCAGGATTTCGAACTGGTCGCTCAAGGCGTAGCTCACCTCGCCGAAGAGCGCCTGCTCATCGCGCACGGTATAGCCCGCGCCGCCCGTCCGCATGAGGCTCCCTTGCAGGAGGCGGTGGACTGCCCGCATTTGCTCGAGCGACATCTTCACGGGGTCGAAACTCAGGCCGTTGCGCTGGCAGGTGATGTCGGGATATTGGGGACCGCCATAGATGACATTGTGCTTCGGCCCAAGTGCGCCGCAGGGGCCCCAGCTCTTTGGATCGTCCGAGTTCTGGATATCCTGACTGAAGGCGCCGACGCTCCACTGCAACCGGCTGTCCGTGGTAGAGACCAGGCGTATTTCATGGGCCTGGCGTTCGTTGACGTCGGAATGCGCCCGGACGGCGCTGCGGGCCCAGAAACTGCCCTGCGGGCATCCTACGATCTCGCATGCGGCATCGACCGCGACGGGCCAGGTCGATCCCGGCCGGACGAAGCCCGACCTCGTCTCCTCGCCATAGGTGATGTCGTGCTGATAGTCCCCCGTGGACAGGGTCAGGTCCGCCCAACCCAGGGACCATTCGGCGGTCAGGTTGATGATCGTCGACCACGACTCTCCGCCGTCGTTGAACTGGTTCGAGGCCATGTGGGTCCTGTTGACCTTGTCGGGTCCGGCCTTGAACAATCCGGTCTCCCCGTCGAGCGTGCCGTTGGGGCCGCTTTCGCAACCTTCCACGACGGGATATGGCGGTACTTCGGGTTCCCGGTCATTGTCGGGGATATTGCCCGCCGGGCGACGGTCCACGTAGCAATGGTGGGCAATCCCGGGTCCGCCGATGTCGGCGTAGACATGGTAGTACGTCGCATTGATCGTGAGGTCGTCGTTGGGATAGAAGGCGAGTTGCGCCCTGATTCCCTGCTCGTCGACGTAGTCGACATCCTCGATGACCTCGGGCCCGTACTTGTCGAGGAGGCCGGGTTTGTTCCGTGAGTACGGCGTGATGCGTGCCGCCAGGTTCTCTCCGAACGGGATGTTGACCATGGCGTCGATGCGGTGCCCGAGGTCGCTGGACTGGGTCTGGTCCTCGAACCGCGCCTTGATGGCATAGTCGAAGGCCTCGGGGTTGGGTTTCCTGGTGATGTAGCGGACCGCCCCCGCCATGCTGCCCTCGCCGTAGAGCGAGCCCTGCGGCCCTTTAAGCACCTCGATGCGCTCCAGGTCGAAATTCGGCAGCAGCGGCTGCCGGGTGCCCGTGCCCTGTACGGGGATGTTGTCCACGTACATCGCGATCGGTCCGGTCGGGGATCGGAACTGCGCGACTCCGCGCGCGGTGATCCGGTGCCAGGTCTGCGTGGCGTTGCCGTAGTTCAGTCCCGGGATCGCCAGGAACAGGTTCTTGATGTCCTCGACGCCGCGCTGTTCGATGTCGACATCGGTCAGGGCCGAGATGGTCAGCGGCGTGTCCATCAGTTGCGTGTCGCGGTACGTGGCGGTGACCACGATCTCCTCGACCAGCGAACCGTCTTCGGCGGCTTCGTTCTCGTCGGACTGGGCCGCCGCAGGCATGGCCAACGTCAAGCCGATCGCGGCCAATGCCGCAACGCCGAGCCGTCCCCGGCTCGTGATATGGATAGTCATTGATTCCCCCTCAATGGTCCTTCATATAAAGGAACCAGCGACATTGCATCGCCCAAAGGGGGCAGTTGTTACACCACTCGCCGGCCAGCGATGCCGCGCCGACGGTGTCCTCTCCGTAACTGTATGTATGTACGCCCAATCTGGCGGCTGCGTGTCAAATTGCTGCTTCAGAGTTTCAGGAGCGGTCGTCGTACGCCGGGAGCAACCAACAATTGCAGCTATCGGTTCGCGCTCAAGCGTTTGGCCGGGACTCTTGGTAGGCTGACCGGCTGAACAAGGCGGGAATCGGAACAGCCGGGATCGACGTGGCGGCGGATCGTGGACATTGCCCATGCGGATGACCTCCGGATTGTCGCCGCGCACCTGTCTGGCACTGTTGGTCCTGTCGCAGGCCGTCGCGGCAGGACCCGTTGCGCAGGGCGTGGTTTTCGACGACCAGACCAACCGTTATCGCGTCTACCCCGGGGGTGACATCCAGGCCGCGCTCGAAGCCGCGGCGAAGAACGGCAGGTACAAGACCGTAACCGTACATGCGGGAACGTACCGGCCGGACAGCGCCAGGCAGGCGTTGATCTGGTTCAACCGGCGCCACGACGGCATTCGGCTACAGGCCGATGGCGAGGTCGTTCTGACCGCCGCCAACCCCGACATCGCGAACGAGGCGGATCCCGGCTTCCCGGCCGTCGTCAATCACGTGGTCTATTTCGGCGACGGCATCGGCCGGGATACGGTGTTCGACGGATTCAGGATCACCGGCGCCAACGGCTTCCTGACCTACGGCGGGCCGAACATCGAATCCAGCACGGAACTGCGGAGGTCGCTCTTCTTCTACCGCGACGGCGGCGCTATCAAGATATTCGGCCGTTCCTATCCGACCATTCGCAACATCGAGGTGTACGACAACTACGCGAACCCGTGCGCGGGCGGTATCTCGATCGAACACGGGCCCTATCCGCTGAGCGGAACGCCGGTCCTCATCGAGAACTGCGTCATGCGCAACAACCGCGCGGAGATCACCGGCGCGGCCATTGACGTTCTGCCCCTGGGTCACGCCGAGATCAGGAACTGCCTGTTCGTCGGCAACGTGGCCAACGTGGGGCATGACTGGATCAGCGGCGCCGAACCCTACAACGGGAAGCACGGCTCGGGGGCCCTGACTGTCTTCGAATCGGCACGGGCGACCGTCAGCAATAGCACCTTCACCAGGAACTGGGCGGGGGTCGATGATCGGGCCGAGCGAAGCACGTACCACGACAACATCTTCTGGAAGAACAACCTTCCGGGCGGAATTGCCAAAGGCGCGCGCTACGAGATCGACATCGTCAATTCAGACGGCGTGGAAGGGAACTTCGTCAACGGCGACCTGGATGACGTGCAGGACAGCGTTGACCACGAGCGCAATGTCCTGGGTGCGCCTGACCCGCTTTTCGACGAGAAATTCGTGCCGACGGCGCCCGAATACTCGGAAGTCGGGTACCGGCCCTCTAAGGCTCGGTGATTTCCAGCAAGGTATTCATTCGCCCGGGTTCGTTAATGACCTGCTCTTTGCCGGAAGGCCACAGGACCCGGATTTCCTCGATCCTGTCGGTTTCGCCCAGGCCAAAATAGAGCGGCACGCTGCTCTGCGAGAGGTAGCCGGACTTGCCATCCATCACCTGTACGCAAGTGCCGGTATCGGTTGTGATCTTCACCCGCGCCCCGATACCGGGCCGGTTTGAAGTAGTGCCCCTGAGGCGGACCTTGAGGTATCGGATATTCGCGGACGCCGCTGTCAGGTCATTGACCAGAACCATGGGCTCGGAACCGAACTCATTGGTGACGATGTCCAGGTCCCCGTCGTTGTCCAGGTCGAATATGACGGAGGCCCGGGTCCCCATTGCGCCCCAGACCTCCACCAATCCGGTGCGGCCTTCGCAGGCCCAGTACTCGGCATCCCGCTCGTCGTCGCAGTCCAGCGTGAACCACCGCACCGCCGACCGCCCGTCGCGTCGCGGCTCCACGCCGACGACGAACTCGGAGTCGCGGAACCTCTCGCCGCTTTCGTTCAGCAGGACCGAGTTCACGCCGTAGCGGAAAGGGAAATTCATGCTGGAGGCGATGAATACGTCCTGATAGCCGTCGGCATTGAGGTCTCCCGTGCTCAATCCCCAGGGCCAGTAGTTCTCGGCGCCGATCCGGTCGGAGACCTCCCGATAGACGCCGGGGCTCCGCTGTTCGAAGAAAGAGTTTCCGTAAATGCTGGTTTCATGGCTCAGGTCTTCGTCCGATTCGTCTCCGGCGCCGAAACCGCCGCGGACGACTTTGGCGGCGGCGCTGATCTCCGACTTGTCTTTTTCGCGCGCGAGGCCGACGTTCTCGCCCATGTCGGAGTGCATGTCCGTGATGAAGATGTCCATCAGCCCGTCGTTGTTCCAGTCGAATATCTTGATCCCCATCGCGCCCCAGGACGTCCTGGGGAACACTTCGGGGCCCTTTCTGACGAACCGCTTGCCTTCCTGGTTCTGGTAGTACTCGTCATTCCCCTGCATGTTGAGCACGTAGAGATCGGCCCAGCCGTCGCCGTTGATGTCGCCTGCGGCGGCGTCTCCGGCCCAGCCCATGTCCCGCAGGCCGGTCTGTTCGGAGACGTCGACGAAGCGATTGCCGCCCTCGTTGCGGTAGAGGATGCTCTGCTCGAAGCGCTCAGGCTTCAGGTGGCCGGCAAACGCGTCGGGAAACCCGTCGTAGAACGCGTACTCGACACCGTCGTGGGATGCCTCACGCAGTTTTTCGGATGTGTACTGGCCCACGTTGGTCAGGAACAGGTCCAGCAGGCCGTCGTTGTCGTAGTCGAAGAAAACGGCGCCGGAAGAATGGCCTTTGTGCCCGGTACCGGATGCCTCGGTGATGTCGCGAAACATCCCACCACCGACGTTTTCGAACAGGCGGTTTCCTGCGCGAACGGCCGTAATGTAGAGGTCCGCATCGCCGTCGTTGTCGATGTCCGCGAAGGAGGCGGCGACGGAAACCCGGTCTGACAGGGCCACGCCGGCTTTGGCGGTGATGTCCTCGAACTTGCCGCCGCCGACGTTTCTCCACAACGCGTTTCCGCCCGCTTGGGTGAGGAACAGGACATCCAGCCTGCCGTCGTTGTCGACGTCGGCTACCGAAATCCCATTGCCATGGTCGTAGTGCACCGCCTTGTAGGTCCTCGCGGTGTCTTCAACGCTGCGGTGGCGAAAGGTAATGCCGCTCTCCGGTTGCCTGTCGGTGAACTTGAAACCATGGAACACCTTGAAGTCGGCCACGGCCTCAAGCTGTCGTTCGCGGTGTTCATCCAGTTCCGGGGGATCGAAAACCGTACGCGGCTGGCCGACCTGCGTTACTTTCGCTGGGGCGGGCGCCGGCGCGGTCGTTTCGGCGTATGGCCCGCAGACGTGCTTCAGGTTCGGCAGGTGGCCCACCGCCTGGCAATGCCTGGCGATCCCGTCGGCGTCTCCTTCCTGCATGTACAGTTGCACGAGAAACGCGTGCGAGGTGATCGCGAAGCCGTGGTGCGGGGGAAGCCCATCGATCACCTGCAGGAACAGTTCCCTGGCGGTGTCGTTTCTGAGACGGCCCATCTCGACCTTGGCCAGGAAAAAGGCGGCGCCAAGGGTCTGCGCATGATCTGATCCGAGTTCGGCAGTGTAGATGTCATACGCCGCTCCGAGGTACCTGTGCCCTTCCAGCGACTTCGCCTGTTCTGTCAGCCGCACGCCCGCATCGTAGTTCAGGGTCGCCAGGAGCGCGGGATCGCGTTCCGCCCTGGCGAGCCTGATTGCCCTGTCATAGAAGCCCAGTTTCGGCCGGGCGTTGGGTGCTGCCGACGCGTGGCCCTGCATCATGAGCGGTTCGATCAGTTCCGGCGCGTTTTTGCCGTAGACCTTTTCGTAACGCCCGTAAGCGATTTCGAGGACTGCGGCCGCCTCGTCATAGTGCCCGGTTTCGAGCAGCGCGTATCCGTAGTTGTAGGTCAGGCTGGCCGTATTTCTGTGGTCCGGGCCGTAGGCCTTTTCGCCCAGTTCGTAGGCGAGCCTGGCGTAGGGCAGCGCTTCGTCGAGATCGCCGGCCCGCGCGTGGGACTGGTACCGCGCATAGGCCTCGGAGAACGTCAGGTCGGCGTCCTGGCCGAACGCGGGCACCGTGATCGCAAGAAGCAAGACGAACCGCCACATATTGTCTGCGCCTCCGTGACCGTTTCCGGGCGCGTAGCGTAGCACCAATCCCGCCGGCGCCATGTCTTGCGGCGGCGGCGTTTTCGTCGTTGGCGTTGTCCCGCGGCTTCGGCGCCGCATGAGCTTCGCCGGCGCTACTGTCGGTTATCCTTCCTTCCCGAAACAGCAAAGCGCCCACTGGGGACAGGAGGACGAATGGCCAAACCACTGAAAGTCGGCATTCTTGGGGCCGGAGGCATCACCAATTCACACCTGCCGGCCTACCTGGAACATCCCGACCGGGTGCGGATCGTGGCGGTCTGTGACCTCATCGAGGATCGCGCCAGCGCGCTTGCGGAGAAAACGGGGGTCGGGGCCGTCTACACGGACCTCGACAAGATGTTGCGAGAGGCGGACATAGATGCGGTGGACAACTGCACCTTCCACCCCGCGCACGCCCCGCTCACCGTCGCGTGCGCAGAAGCCGGCAAACATGTCATCGTCGAGAAACCGATGGCGACCAACTTGCGGGAATGCAAGGACATGGTTGCGGCCGCGGACAAGGCGGGCGTGACCCTGATGATCGCGCAGGACCTGCGATATTCACCCGAAGCGTTCGCCGTCAAACGCTTCATCGACGAGGGAAGACTGGGCGATATTTTCGCCGTCCGGACGAACCTGCTCGCGCCGCGCGTGCCGCCCCGCATCGAACGCGCGCGCCAGGACCGGTACGCCGACCGCAGGCAGGGCGGCGGAACGCTGATGTCGGTCCAGGTGCATCACATCGACCTGCTGCGTTTCTACGTCGGCAACGTCAAGCGGCTGACGGCGCAGTGCAGGTCGGTGTCGCCCCGAATGGTCAATGACGCCGAAGACCTGGTCGCTGCGATCCTTGAATTCGAGAACGGTGTCCTCGGCAACCTGTTCGCGGGTCCGGGCGAAACCCCCGAGGACGCGTCGGACGGGAGGCCCGTCACCGCCTCGACGAGGTCATACATGCTGTACGGCACCGAAGGGACCATTCACTCGACGCCGGAGACGCTTCCCGAACACCACCACTTCGGCAGGATCATGTTTGCGCCGACGGAGAAGCGGCCCATCGATCGAAGCATTCCGGCCGACGCGGAGCGGTGGGTTCACCCGGCCTTCGAGCCCATCGACACCAGCGGTGTCGGTCTGCCCACCGTGAAGCCCTTCGTCAACGAGATCCTGCACTTCGAGGAGTGCATCCGGACCGGCAGGGAACCCATCAGCAGCGGCCGGGACAACATCGAGACGATGAAGATCATCTATGGCATCTGGGAGTCGTCTCGAACCGGCAAGGCTGTGGAACTGGACGATCTCCGGTAGGAACAGGCATGGTGCGCGAGGCGATCGTCCTACAGAGATTGCGGACATGGCCGATTGCGCTTTTCTCGCTATCTCCTTCACGCTCGTGATGCTCATCGAAGTGGTTTGTATGCGTAAACGGGGCCATGATATTTTCGACGGCGATGCGCCGAACGGCGCGGCCGCACCGATGTCTGGGGCGCGCGCATGAAGCAGAATACCTTCCTTCCCGCCGAAGACCCGCTGTATCCGAGTTCGGACGGCCTTCCTTTGGCTGAGAACGACTGGCAGCTATGGGCGATCCTCGACGCGCTCAGCGCGCTGAGGGATCGCTACCGGGATCGACCGGACGTCTACGTGTCCGGCGACCTGCTGATCTACTACGAGGAGGGAAACCCGCGCAAGTCCGTCGCCCCGGATGTCTTCGTCGTCTTCGGGGCGGCGAATCACAAGCGCAACGTGTACAAGCTCTGGGAGGAGCCGAAGGCGCCGGACTTTGTTCTGGAGGTGGCGTCCAGGAACACGTGGCGAGAGGATCTGGGTCGAAAACGCGCGCTGTACGCGGAACTGGGCGTGCGCGAATACTGGCTGTTCGATCCGAAGGACGAGTACTTCGATCCGCCGCTTCAGGGTCTCGTCTTGCGGGAAGGCGCTTATCGTGCCCTGCTGGGGCTGATGGAGAACGGGACCCGGACGATTCGAAGTGAGGTTCTGGGACTCGACTTGCGAGCGGAAAGCGGCGAACTGTGCTTCCGCGACCCCGCGCGACGGGCCGGTATCTGAAGAGCCACGCGGAAGGCTACAAGGGCCATTCGGGCATTGTTCGCGCGGCTCCGCGACTGAGCGCAATCACGCTGGAGTCGCGACGAACCCAGCGCGCAAAAAAACAGCCCGCACCTTTCGGTGCGGGCTGTGACAAGGCTCAGCTTGAGTCGGCTGACCGTTACCGGTTCATCCTGTACTCGAACCCGATCGACCGCGGCGGATGGAAGCCATGGTACCCGCTGTCACCCAGCGAATACGGGGCGATCTCATCCGTGACGTTGTTGACATAGATGCCGAGCTCGTAGTTGTCGCGGGCAAACATGAGCTTCGCGTTCAGGAACCCGTAGGTTGGCGTCTCCCGCTCGTTGTTTTCGGTCCTGTACACCTCCTTGCCGCGGTAGTAGTAGTCGCCGCGGAGGCTGCCATCGTAGCCGGCAAGCGAGAATTCATACTCGACGGAGGCGAAATAGGCCAATACCGGCGTCAGGCGAATGCGGTTGCCGGGGGCGATGTTGATGGCGACGCCCGCTCCCGCGATGGTCCCGCCCGCCTCCTGCGCCAGGGTTTCGGCATCGGGGATCCACGAGCCGCCCGCCCGCAGGCTCAGCGAATCGGTCAACTGTCCCCGAGCCTCGAATTCGAGGCCGCGGGACTGTGCCTGGCCGATGTTGTTGCTGACGCTTGTGGGATAGGCAGGGGCGCCTCCGACCGGGGAATCGGGATCCACCAGTGGGCGGAACACGAATGACGTGGTCACCACCGCGTTCTCGATGTCCATCTGGTACCCCGCCAGGGTGAAGTCGAGCCGACCGTCCAGGACCGTCGCCTTGACTCCCAACTCCCAGGACGTTACGTCGTCCCCTTCGAACGTCAGCAGGTCCTGGGCGGCGTCACGGTTCTCCGCAGCGCCGGGAACGCCGCGCGCGGCGAATTCCTCGTACTGGACCAGCCGCGACACGAGCCCCGTGTTCACGCCTCCGGCGCGGAACGCGTTCGCCCGCATGAGGTAGACCATCGTGGAGTCGTTGGGCCGCCAGGTGAGGGTGACCTTCGGCGCCAGCTTTTCCTGGGTCTGCGTCTCGGCGCGCTGCGTCATCTCGTCGAACGAGGACCACCTGCCGCTGGGGCCGGCAAAGGTGGAGAACTCGCTCCTGGCCAGGCGGGCGCCAGCCAGGATCTCCAGCTGATCGGTGATTGCATAGGTCACCTCGCCGAAGATGGCAGACTCTTCCCGCTGGTGAGTTGAGGCGGAGCCCGGCCGGCCAGAGCCGGTTGTTTGCAGGAGCCGGTGCATTGCCCGTATCTGGTCGTGCGTCAACGCCGGGTTCCAGGTAATGCCCGCGGATCGGCTGTTTTGGCAGGTGATATCCGGGTAGGCGGCGCCACCGAAGATTGACCTGTTCTGGTGCCCCACCGCGCCGCAATGCATCCAGGAGCGCGGATCGTCCTCGTCCGCGTTCTCCTCGAGATAGGCGCCTGCGGCCCACTGCAACCGGCTTTCCGGGTTGTTGGAAACCAGGCGCACTTCGTGGGTGGTGCGGTCGTAGAGATTCAGGCCGGCCCTGCTGCTGCTTCTCCCCCAGAAGACGCCGGAATCGCAATCGAACTCCGGTGTCGCTACCTTGCATACTTCAATCAACCGCCAATGCCAATCCGTGTAGCCGTACCAATCGCACATGATCCTCTGATCGAGCGACAACGGGCCCGACCTGCACTCTGCGAACCGTGAGCTGCGACCATTCGGGCCGGTCCGTATCAGCTTGTGATTCTGAGGCTGGGAAAGCCACGCATGAAACTTGTCCTGGTGAAGCCTGTCGGGGGTCAGGGTGCCGAATCGGCCGCCGACCCTCTGTTCTTCCGAGTGGGCGATGTGGTGCTCGTAAATTCCCGAGGACCACGTCAGGGTCGCGAAATCGAGTTCCCATTCGACACTGAGGTTGTAGATCCAGGACTTCGACCATCCGCCGTCGTTCCATTGCGGTGAGGCCATGTGCGTCACGTAGACGTGCTCCGGGCCCGCCTTGAATCTCGCGGTCTCCCCGTCCAACGCGCCGTTCGGGCCCCTTTCGCAATTCGTTTCCGGGTCGATCCAGTCGGCGCCCGCAGCCAGGCCTGCCGTTACGGGAAAGCGCGGTATCTGGGCGACAAAATCGCCGGGGGCGAGATTGCCCTCGGCGGGGCGGCCGTCCACGTAGCAGTGGTGGGCGGTGCCGGGAGCGCCGTGCATGGAGTCGACGAAGTGGTGCGTGAAATTGACCGTGACCTTGTCGTTCGCATACCAGGCGAGTTGGGCCCGGAATCCGAACTCGTCGCGGAAATTGACATCCGGAATGATGCGGGGCCCGTACTTGTCGATGATGCCGGGCTTGTTCCGGGAGTACGGGGTGACCCGCGCCGCGATCGTTTCCCCGAGCGGGATGTTGATCATGGCGTCGATGCGGTGCCCCGTGTCATCGGAATGGTACGGGTTCTCGACCCTCGCGGAGAGGGACCAGTCGAAGCCTTCGGGACTCGGCTTCTTGGTGATGTAGCGAACCGCCGCCGCCATGCTGCCCTGGCCGTAGAGCGTGCCCTGCGGTCCCTTGAGCACCTCGATTCGCTCCAGGTCGAAGTTCGGAAGCTGCGGTGATCGCGCGCCCAGGCCCTGCACCGGCGTGTTGTCGATGTACATCGACACCGGTCCGGTCGGGGACCTGAACTGGGCGATGCCGCGCGCGTTGACGTAGTGCCAGGTCGGCGCGGCCTGTCCGTAGTTCAGTCCGGGGACCGACAGGAACAGGTCCGTGATGTCCTCGACGCCCCGCTGTTCGATCTCTATGTCCGTCAACGCTGTAATGGTTAACGGTGTATCCATCAGTTGGGTGTCGCGGTACGTGGCGGTGACGATGATCTCTTCGACAAGCGGATCGCCGCCGTCGTCGTCATCATCATCGTCCTGTGCCGCCGCCGGCAAGCAGAAAGTCATGCCGATCGCGGCCAATGCCGCAATGGAGAGCTGTCGCCAGCTCGTGGGATTCGTAGTCATGCATTCCCCCTTATAGGTTGTCAAAAAGGCAACCGACAACGTTGCATCACCGGGGAATGGTTGTTACACCACTCGCCGGCCCGCGATGCCGCGCCGACGGTGTCCTCCCTCGTAACTACACGGCCCTTGGTACACCAACCATGCGTTCTTGTCAATCAGCGCCCGGCGTGAAATCGCCATTGACGACCAGGCTTGACAGGGCGTGCAGGCACCATCGAAATTGGCACTCGGCCAAAA
>CAZFGB010000093.1:0-3662 GCA_964518405.1 uncultured Pseudomonadales bacterium
ATGTTGACGATGTGGCAGTGGTGCAGCAGGCGGTCGATCAGCGCCGCGGCCATCACCTCGTCGCCGAGTACGCCGCCCCACTCCTCGAAGCCCTTGTTCGACGTCAGCACCGTTGCCGCGCGCTCGTGGCGGGCGTTGATCAACTGGAAGAACAACACCGCGCCGTCGCGACTTACTGGCAGGTAGCCGATCTCGTCGACCACCAGGACGGCCGGATGGGTGAGCACCTTGAGCCGACGCGCGAGGTTGCCAGCCGTCTTTGCCTCGACGAGCGACTCGACCAGGTCCGCGAGTGTACCGTAGTACACCCGGCGCCCGGATTTGGCGACGGTGATCGCCAGGCTGATCGCCAAATGCGTCTTGCCGACTCCCGGCGGCCCGAGCAGCATGACGTTTTCGGCGCGTTCGACAAAGCCGAGTTCGTGCAGGCTCTCAATCTGCTCGCGCTTGACGCTCGGCTGGAAGGCGAAGTCAAACTCCGCCAGGGTTTTCACCGCGGGCAGCCTCGAGGAGCGCATGGCCGAGTCCAGGCGCCGGTGGTTGCGCAGCGCGATCTGTGCGTCGAGGAGTTCCTCGATCGCCCCGGTCGCGGTCATCGCGCCGCCGTCGGCCCGCGCCAAGATGCCGTCCACGGCCTCCAGGGCGCCCGGCATCTTGAGATCGGCGAGCATCGCCCGCACCCGGTCGCGCCGGCTGTTCGACGCCTTGCTCATCGCGCCGCCTCGGCGTAGACGCTCAGCGCCCGCTTCTCCACCTCGACCGCGACCCGCGAACGATGTCGCGTCGCTATCGGCAGGCCGCCCAGGCGCCGGTAGGGCCGGTTGGCCAACGGGCGCAGCGCCCCGCGCTCGTCGCGCTCGAAGCGCTCCGCCGGGCGCTCCCCCGTGGTGCCGTGTACGCGCACGTTGGCAGTGTCGTCGAGCCACCGCCCCGCCTGCGCGTTCAGGTCCGCGTCGCTGGCGAACGTCCGACCGTAGAAGAAGTTCTCGCGCAGGTAGCGGATCGGTCGCTCCACCTTGCCCTTGGTCTGCGCTCGGTACGCCCGGCACGACCGCGCCACGAATCCCCAGTGCGCCGAGAAGCGCAGAAACTCGGCGTTCAACACCAACTCGCCGCCGTCCGAACGGTCGTCCGACAGCACCACCGCGCGCATCTGGTCGAAAAGCAGTTCCGCCGGCACCCCGCCAAAGCGCGCGAATGCGCTTTCCAGGCCCGCCGTCAGCACCGCCATGGTCTGCCGAGGGTAAAAACGCAGCCACAGCAGCCGCGAGTAGCCGAGCACCACCAACAGCGCATGGCGACGGCCCCACGGCAGCGTGAACGTGCCAAAGTCCACCTGGCCCTGGTGACCCGGCGGCGTCTCGAAACGCGGCGCCGGCTCGACCACTTCCCGCGGACGCACCTCGCGGACATGATCGCGCACCCGGCTGTAACCGCCCGCATAGCCCGCCGCACGCACCTCGTCGAACAGCCGCTGCGCCGACAGCCGCGGGAACTCCGCCAAACGCGCCTCGATGATCCCCTTGTAGGGGTCCAGCTTGTGCGGGCGCGACGGACGCGGCGCGTATCCGGCTGCCCCCGACGCCAAATCACGGTCCAACTGCCCGGTCTCGATCCAGTGGTGGATCGTCCGGCGGCTGACCCCGAACCGCCTCGACACCTCCGCCTTCGTCAGCCCCCGCTCAAGATAGTGCCTCAACCGCATCCTCGTCTCCCATCTGTGCATCCGCTCGCCCCCCCTTGCTGGACTCGCCAACAGGCTGGGGCACTTCGCAACACCCGACAATCAACAATGTGCGCAATTTTCAATTGCCAGAAATGGGAAATTTACAGTTGCCAGTAACATGGATCTCTGGCCGTGAACCAAGACAGAGTGTCCTCCGAATACATCCCCATATTGCAACGTTTTTTGATATATTGCGCGAACGAAACAAGACGACCTCGTTATGCCGAGGACACGCGACATCATCGCGGAGCTTGCGGCCAACGGCCGCTACCATTTCACCGTGTCCGAGATGCGGTCGATGCTGGGCGTGTCGGAGGCTGGCACCCGGCTCTCCCTGAGCCGACTGGCCCGTAAAGGCCTGATCGCAAGCCCCGCGCGGGGCTTCTACGTGATCGTGCCACCCGAATACAAGCGTCTCGGTTGCTTGCCCGCCGAACAGTTCATTCCCGCACTGATGGACTCACTCGAGCGCCCCTACTATGCCGCACTTCTGTCCGCAGCCCAGTATCATGGCGCAGCTCACCATAGGCCGCAAAGCTTTCAGGTTGCCGTCTCGGGGCATCGACGACCCATCTCCTGTGGGGCCGTGGGAGTTTCCTTCATCACGCGAAAGCGTCTTGCGGAAGTGCCCGTCGAACACGTCAACACGCCGCGAGGGACAATTCGGATATCGAGCGTGGAGGCAACGGCGCTTGACCTTGTTGGCTATGAGAAACGAATTGGAGGTCTGGATCACGCCGCGACTGTTCTTGCCGAGGTTGCCGAGCGCATCGACCCCGACCTGTTGGCTGCGGCCTCGCAAACCGCGCCCATCCCCTGGGCTCAACGGCTCGGATACCTTCTGGAACTCGTGGATGAAGCCAAGAAGGCGGCATCGCTGAAAGCCGAGGTGCGCCGCCGCGCGCGTGATTCCGTACCGCTACTGACCGCGGGAGCCGACCAGGAAAGTGTTCCTCGGTCTGCGGATTGGCGTCTGTATATCAACGCTGAAATCGAGGTGGAAGTTTGATTCCGCGGGATTACATCACCGAATGGCGTACGGAAGCGCCTTGGGTACAGGATGCGCAAGTCGAGCAGGACCTGGTCGTCAGCAGGGCGCTGGTCGAGACGTTTTCCCATCCGGTTCTGGCGGACAGACTCGCGTTTCGGGGTGGCACAGCGCTCTACAAGCTGTATCTGAAGCCGCCTGCCCGCTATTCGGAGGACATTGATCTCGTACAACGCGTGGTCGGTCCTGTCGGCCCCATCATGGATGCTCTTCACGGCGTTCTCGACCCTTGGCTGGGCAAACCTCGATGGAAACAGACCGAGAGCGGCGTGACATTCCTGTACCGATTCGAGTCCGAGGACGTTTCGCGCTTGCTCTTGCGCCTGAAAATCGAAATCAACACGCGAGAGCATTTCTCTGTGTATGGGCACGAGAAGATTCCTTTTTCCGTCGCGTCGCGATGGTTTCGAGGCACATGCGAAATCCCGACGTACTTGCTGGATGAGCTGCTGGCAACGAAGATGAGGGCTCTGTATCAGCGAAAGAAAGGTCGTGACCTTTTCGACCTTGCGACAGGCCTCGATAGCAAAGAAACTGATGCGAGCCGTACCGTGGCGGCATTCCGCGAATACATGGAGCGCACCGCAAATCCAGTGAGCCGGGCAATGTTCGAGCGGAACTTGGCGTTCAAGGCACATGACCCCCAATTCAACCGGGATATTGGTCCCCTGTTGGCCAAGGGTCGACAATGGGACATTGCCGATGCGCTTGATAGAGTCGGTGACGAACTTGTTGATCTTCTGCCGGGAACTGCATGGAGGGGGCGATGAATGCGGAACTTTTCGAGTCGGAGGATGGTAAGTTGAGCGAGTTTGCCGGCTCGGTTGCGGTCAGACGGCGGGGTTGAGGACTTCGCGCAGGGCGTCGGCCTGTCGCGCGGCGTAGTGG
>CAZFGB010000094.1:0-7135 GCA_964518405.1 uncultured Pseudomonadales bacterium
CGCGGCGAAGGCGTCGGTGTCGACGGCATGGTTCCGCGCCGTTTGCGGCGACGGCGGTCTGTACGCTGGCTGCCCCGGGTTGTGGCCTCGCGCTGCGGGCCGCCGTCGCCGCAAACGGCGCGGAACCATGCCGTCGACACCGACGCCTTCGCCGCGACGGCGGGCCCCTATACGCCCGGGGCGCGGGGAACCCTCGGAATTTCACGGCAAAGCTGGTGGACGATCCCGACCCGGGCATCGACTTCGTTCGAAGCGGGCAGCACCTTCACGTCCATTTCGGCGTGCCCGACCTCGATGCCGCTTTCCGGCAGGTTCGGGAGGCCGGCGTGAAGATCGTTGAAGGCATCTCCGACCGTCCCTGGGGCATCACCGAGTTTGTGATCGAGGACCCGGACGGACACACGCTCTACTTTGGGAGTGTTCCCGCGGACGAAGCGTAGAAGCGAGCCCCATGAATGCGGAGGATGGGGCGTCGGAATGCGGCATGCGCACACTACGCGCGGGTGCAGCGCCTGTTCGACGACGGCGTCGTCTACCAGTCGAGCCCGCGGCACCTGCTCGGCTACATCGAGGAGGACGGCCGCTGGTGGCGCGCCGCGATCAAGTCGACGCCCGACGGACTGTTCCTATCGACCTTCCACCGCGCCGGCGACGAGGAGATCGCGCGCATGGCTCGACGCTACATCAGGCTCCGCTGACGTGTGGTACGATTCCTTCCGGCGCTTGAGTCAGGCCAGCTGGGCGTAGTGGCCCACGGGGACGTGCCGCTCCCCCAGGTGCCTTCCCAAAATTCAAACCACCGTTTGATTCTGCTCGGCAAAGCTCGGGTCTGCTCACTATCTTTCCCACGATATCCGGCTGATCTTTCCCATTCGTCTAGTCACGCCCGGGTCGACCTATGGCCGGAACGACGTCTGGGCCACGCTTGAATCAGGGCGCCTTCAGCCCCGGGAGCGCGAGGGTGTCCCTCGCAGGATAATGGAGCTTCCCCAACCGCTTACGCGCAAGGAGGTGCTGGGGGACCTCGTCTCGTTGATCAGTTCGAAACCGGGCCGTTCGCAGGCGCTTTCTGGGTCTGGATGAATCCTTCGAACATCTTGATGAACCCTTCGAACAGGCCTTCAAGTCGCGCCACGCGTTCGCGCAGGTCGACGACATCCTTGCGCACATCGTTCAATTCTGTCCGCAAGGCATTCATTTCGACGCGCACGGTATTCATTTCAGCGCGCACCGTATTCATTTCGGCGCGCACGGCATGCAATTCAGTACGTACGCCACGCAGTCCCGTCAACATCAGCCCGGCCAGCGCGACGCCGACGGCAAGAATCGATACGAGTTCCGGGCTCACGCTCTTCGCATGTCTTGGCCTGTGGAGGATCGGCATTATCACATACGCATCGTTGCGCGCGGATGTTCGATCTCTGCAATACGTGCGCGAGAAACTCCCTACTCTGGACAGACGCTTGCCGACGTGTCGCCCGGCGGAACTCAGGCAAACCCCAGTTGGCGCCACGCTTCGTAGACGGCGATAGCCACGGCGTTGCCGAGATTCAGACTGCGCGAATGGGGCCGCATCGGAATCCGCAGCCTCCGCTCGGGCGGCAAGCTCGCGAGCAGGTCTGCGGGCAATCCCCGGGTCTCCGGTCCGAACAACAGGGCGTCGCCGGCGCGGTAGCGCGGTTCGGTGTGGGGTCTCGTCGCTTTCGTGGTGAAGGCGAATACGCGCTCGGGACGGACGCTTTCGAGGTAGGCGTCGAGGTTGGGATATATACGCACCTCCGCGAACTCGCGGTAGTCGAGCCCCGCGCGCTTCAGGCGGGCATCGTCAAATTCGAAACCGAGCGGTTCGATCAGCGCGAGGGGAGCGCCGGTGTTGGCCGCCAGACGGATGACACTTCCCGTATTGGGAGGTATCTCGGGTTCGTAGAGGACGATGCCGGGCATGGTGTCCATAGCTTGGAAGGTACCTCGAATCGGACTCCGACGGGTTCCCGCCATCTGTTTCGCCCGACCCGCATCTGTTTCGCCGGTCCCACCCTCTGTTTCGCCCATCCCACCCGTCCCGTTCGACCCGCGATCCTGCGCCTGGATGGGTCCTTGTGTCGTTCTGCGCTGCGGGAGCGTAGCGGATAGGATAATAGGGATCAGCCGTGACCATGGCCCCGACGGGGGAGGGAGGATGTCGATGGACAATGGCAATCACTACGGTCTAGAGCTTCCGGACGAACTGGTCATGCTGCGCGACCAAATCCGGCGCTTCATGCGAGAGGAAGTCAAACCCATCGAGGACCGGCTGCCGCATGACGCCCTCGGTTGCGGGCCCGAAGAACTCGCGCATTTGCGCGGGATCGCCAGGGATATGGGGCTCACCCGGTTGACCACGCCGGAGGAGTACGGGGGCAATGCCTTGAGCGCCCTGGCGCGCGCGATCGTCGCCGAGGAAGGGGCGAAATGCCGGCTTGGCGCGTACAACCCGGCGTTGGGAGCGTTCGCCGGCGGTCCGCCCATCATCGTCTGGTCGGGAACGCCGCAGCAGATCGAGAAGTACGCCCTGCCCTGTATCGATGGAGAAAAGCGCGCATTCGTCGCCCTGACCGAACCGACCGGCGGGTCGGACCCGCGCAACAACGTGCAGACCCGGGCGCGCAAGGAGGGCGACGTGTGGATCCTGAACGGCCGCAAGATGTGGATCACGGCGGCGGCCAGCGCCGACTACGGCATCGTTTTCGCCCGCACCCGGGACGGTGCGCCGCCGCAGATCACGGCGTTCATCGTGGAACCGGACTTCAAGGGCATCGAGTTCAACGAGATCAAGGTGATTCGGGCCCTGTCGCCGTACGAGATCGTGCTCGACAACTGCGAAGTGCCGGCGGAGAACGTGCTCGGCGAGGTGGGCCAGGGCTTCGGCGTAGCGCAGAACTGGCTGGTGGACGCGCGCATTCCCTATGCCGCGGGGTGCGTCGGGATCGCCCAGGAGGCGTTGGACATGGCTTGCGGATGGGTCAAGAACCGGCCGGTGCGCGACGGCGTCCTGGCGGATAAGCAGGCGATTCAGTGGATGATCGCCGACTCCGAGGTGGAACTTCGGGCCGCCCGACTGCTGATCTACGATGCCGCGTCGAAAGTGGATGCCGGTGCGCCGGGCAAGGTGGATGCCTCGGTATGCAAGCTCTACGGCACCGAGACCGCCTGGCGCGTCGTGGACCGCGCGATACAGATGTTCGGCGGCATGGGCGTCGCCAAGGAGATGCCTTTGGAGCGCTGGTACCGGGAACTGCGGGTCAAGCGGATCGGCGAAGGCCCGTCCGAGGTGCATCGCCTGGTGGTGGCGCGGGACAAGCTGCGCAACACCGACGGCGGCAACTACTTCGGCTAACAGTGCCCCGCAGCCGGCGCTGGCGAAGCCGCGACGGATTTCATGGACTTAAACACGGCGCGCGCCATCGACTTCGGCGGGTCTCATGGTGCCGTCAGGACTTCCGCGCCGATTCCGCCAGCTTCCTGGTCAGCGTATTGCGGCCCCAGCCCAGCAGTTCGGCGGCATCGCGCTTGCGGCCTCCGGTGTGGTCGAGGGCTGCCTTGATCAGGATGCGTTCCAGTTCCGGCAGCGCCTTCGACAGGATGCCCGTGCCCCCGGCGGCGAGTTGCCCCTGGGCCCAGACGCGCAAGCCGGCCTGCCAGTCGCCGGCGATGGCCGCCGACTCGCTGCCGCTCGTGAGTTCCGGCGGCAGATCGTCGATCAGGATCTCTCGCCCCGCGGCCATCACGGTAAGCCAGCGGCAGGTGTTTTCGAGTTGACGCACATTGCCGGGCCAATCCAGCGTCATGAGGTACGCCTCGGTCTCGGGCCGGAGTTGTTTCGGTTCGCCACCGAGTTCATTCGCGGCGGCCTGGAGGAAGTGTCGCGCGAGAATAGGGATGTCCTGGGGCCTTTCCCCGAGTCGCGGCAGGTGAATGCGGATGACGTTCAGCCGGTGGTAGAGGTCTTCGCGGAAGATGCCGTCGCGCACGAGTTGCTCCAGGTTCTGGTGCGTGGCTGCGATGATTCGCACGTCCACCTTGACCGTCGAACGGCCGCCGACGCGATAGAACTCGCCATCCGCGAGCACGCGCAACAGGCGCGTCTGGGTATCCGGCGGCATGTCGCCTATTTCGTCCAGAAACAGCGTGCCCCCGTCCGCCTGCTCGAAACGTCCGAGGCGTTGCGAGTTCGCGCCGGTGAACGCCCCTTTCTCGTGGCCGAAGAGGTCGGACTCGATGAGGTCTTTCGGTATGGCCGCCATGTTCAGGGCGACCATCTGCCCGCCGGAACGCGGGCTGTGGCGATGGAGCGCCCGCGCCACGAGTTCCTTGCCCGTGCCGGACTCCCCCTGGATCAGCACGGTGATATTCGAATGCGCCAGGCGGCCTATGGCGCGAAACACCTCCTGCATGGCGGGCGCCTGGCCGATGATTTCCGCTGCGGGGCTTTCCTCGGTGGGGGCCTCTTCGACTTCGAACTCGCGGTGGTGGGCCACGGCGCGTCGCACGGTGGCGACGGCATCGTCGACGTCGAAGGGCTTGGGCAGGTATTCGAAAGCGCCGCCTTGGTAGGAACTGACGGCCACTTCGAGGTCCGAGTGCGCGGTCATGATGATGATCGGCACCGTTGGATGCGATTCCTTCATTGAAGCGAGGAGTTCGAGCCCGTCCGCGCCGGGCATGCGAATGTCGCTGACGATGGCGTCGGGCTGCGCGGTCTCGATCTGTCGCAGCACTGTGTCGCCCCGCGAGAAACACCTGGTCTGGAAGCCCGCCTGTTCCAGCGCGCGCTCGAGCACCCACCGTATCGACCTGTCGTCGTCTACGACCCAGACATTGCCATGGGATGCTTCACTCACTGTTGGGCTGCTCCAGGGGAACGTAGAGAGCGAAGGCGGTCTTCCCGGGCGAGCTGTCGCATTCCATCACGCCGTTGTGTTGGCCAATGATGTTGTGCGTGATGGAGAGACCGAGCCCGGTTCCGTCCGGTCGGCCGCTGATCATCGGGTAGTAAATGCGATCGGCAATATCTGCGGGGATTCCCGGACCGTTGTCGACGACTTCGACCTTGACGACGACGCGATGGCGGTGGCGTCCTATCGTGAATTGGCGCACGGCGCGGGTCGACAGTTGGATGCGCGGACTCGGCGTGTCGACCAAGGCCTCCTCGGCATTGCGCACGATGTTGAGGATCGCCTGAATCAGTTTGCCGAAATCTCCCTCGATTTCGGGCAGGCCAAGGTCGTAGTCGCGCTCGAAAGCAATACGGTCCGGCCACTCGGCTTCGATGAGTTGCACCGCCCGCTCGAGCACGCGATGGATGTTGACCCGTTCGAATCGCGGCCGCTCGTTGGAGCCCAGCATGCGGTCGACAAGGTTTCTCAGGCGATCCGCTTCCTCGATGATGACTTCGGTGTATTCCCGCTGGCTTTCATTCGTCAGTTCCCTTTCGAGCAGCTGCGCGGCACCGCGTATCCCGCCGAGGGGATTCTTGATTTCGTGCGCAAGACCGCGCACGAGTTTGCGCGTGGTTTCCTGCAGCTCGAGGTGCTGGTCGCCTCGATTGATTCGCAGAAAGCGGTCGAGCGGTTCGATTTCTAACAGTAGTTCGCCGTTTTCGAGCAGCTCGACGGAGTAGTCCGCTCGCAAGTCGCCGCGCCCGTTGCTCTTCAGGACAGCGCGCCGCTTGGTATATGGCTGGCCCGTCTCAAGCGTGTTTCGGAGTGCCGATGCCCGCTCCGCCGGATCGACGAACAGCTCGCGTACTTCCTTGCCGACAACCCGCTGGGACGACTTGCCGAAGAGAGATTCCGCCGCCTGGTTGAGGTAGCCGACGCGCAGCGTGGCGTCCAGAACGACCACCGCGGTCGCCAGTTGATCGAGAATTTCTGGAGCCTGGGCCACCATTTTGCCGGGCCGTTTGCGCCCTCGAAAACCAGACTGAAGAAAGCGGTGCAAAAATCGGTCCACTTGCATTTGTGGTTGCAAGCACCGAATTGCCTAGGTTTCCACGATGCCGTGCAACAATTTCCGGAAATGTATGCACCAAAATAGTGCGTCAATCCAACGGCGTCAAATTTCTCCCGGAGGACCTGCGGAGGCGCGCAGCAGGTGGAACTTGACCGGCTCGCTTTGGATAAGGATGTTGTCCTCCGGGTCTGCTATGGCGATGTGCAGCGTGTGTGGACCGCGAGCGAGATCCGAGAGCGCGAGATCGATATAGCTGTGCGCATCGGCGGGAGAGCGCTCGCGTTCCGCTTGAGCGTGGTGCAGTGCCGCGAGGGCGCCGTCCACGAACGCCGCGACGCTGTGGTCCGCCCGCAGGCCAGGTTCCACCCGGCCGGTGACGCGGACATTGCCGCCGTTGCGACGAATGGTCTCGCCGTCGCTCGGACTGTTGATGAGGAGAGATCGGTAGATGGCCGCGGCCGCCGCTCGGGTAGCAGCCGCGGCGGGTCGCTTCGATTCTACAGGCGTGTAAGTGTTCACCGCGGGAAGATCGATCTCCCGCCGGCCGGTGCCGGGCCGGTCGACGAATACGGAGATTCCCTCAGCGTCTTCGTACCGGTAGATCGTCGTTTCGGCACTCGCCGATGCGCCGGGCGCGAGCAGCGTGCCGGACATGCACACGGCCATCAGGGGTGACCAGGGCCGACGTGGAGCCTTCAGCCGGCGGAGCTTTACCGACCGCGGACGCGTAAGAAAGTGGTGGCATTTCCACCGTCGCAGGAGGCGTACTTCCATGGAAGTCTGCAAGCGGTGGAACCGTGTCATCGGAAGGGAGGAATTGTGCCCCGGGAACTCGTCTCGGCGCGATGGTCACGCTCTGCCCGATGCGTAGGGCGCCGCGCATTCAATGCGTGAGTCATTTGCCCAGCCCGCATGTTGCACCAAGCCGCTTGTCGAAATACTGAATGTCCTTTAACCTCAATAGGTTATTACCACTTTTCGAGCGTTTCGCCAGGAACAAACTGCGCTGGCCGCGCCCTCGCTGGTCTTTTTTCCGCCTGCGGGCACATGCTCGCTCCACCATAAGCGGTGGCTATGTTTCCGCTCGCGAGCACCCGCACGCGAAAAAAATCCTGCGCGATCATCGCGGCCCTTGATGCAACAT
>CAZFGB010000095.1:0-31600 GCA_964518405.1 uncultured Pseudomonadales bacterium
GGTTCCTGGCGAGGCGCGACGACGCCGTGTGGCAGGCACCACACAAGGAGGAGCAACAAAGTCCAGGGGGCAAAAAGACCCGCAGATACCCGCAGATTTGGGCTTGACGGAGCACTAGTCGCCCACCCCCGAGGACCTTCCATGCAAGCCCAGCCCCGAGGCCGACCCTCTTGCCGCTCTTCTCACTCTTCTCACTCTTCTCATTCTTCTCATTCTTCCTGCCCGTTCAGCAATCAAGGCATGAGGCTCCGGAAATCCGTCGGCGGCGCTTCGTTCAACGCTTCGCCCTTGTCCTTGCTCTCGATGGTCTTGCCGGCCACGCCCCAGAAACTGTAGTCCGGATACTTCCCCGGCCCGCTGATCAGCAGGTGCTCTTTCTCGTAGACCATGCTGTCCCGGTTGTATTCGCATAGTTCGAAGTCGGGAGTGAGCTGGATGGCGTAGGTCGGGCAGGCTTCCTCGCACATGCCGCACATGATGCAGCGGGAAAAGTTGATGCGGAAAAACTCCGGATACCAGCGGCCGTCCTCCTCCCGCTCGGTCTTCTGCAGCGCGATGCAGTCCACGGGACAGGCGACGGCGCACAGGTTGCACGCGACGCAGCGCTCTTCGCCATCCGGATCGCGCGTGAGGATGATGCGGCCCCGGTAGCGCGGCGCGGCGTACGGCATCTCGTCCGGGTATTCCACCGTCTCGTTGCGCATGAACGTGTGCTGCAGGACGGTCCAGAGGGTTCGCAGTTGACTCCACATATTTCTAATCCTCGACGCGGACGGCTTTCCTAAGGCTCAGGCCGCAAGCCACAGCGAAGCTGCGCCCGTCGCCAGCAGGTTCAGAAGCGACAGGGGCAGCAGGACTTTCCAGCCGAGCGACATGAGCCGGTCGTAGCGGGGGCGCGGGATCGCGGCGCGCAGCAGGATGAAGAAGTTGATGAAGACGAGGGTCTTCGCGCCGAACCACACGACCGGCGGAATGTACTCGCCCCCGGGGACAAAACTCGGCGCCAACCAGCCGCCGAAGAACAGCGTCACCACCAGGGCGGAGGTCAGCACCATGGCGAGATATTCCGCCGCCATGATCAGGGCGAACTTCATCCCCGAATACTCGGTGTGGAAACCGGCGGTGAGTTCGTGCTCCGCCTCCGGGAGGTCGAACGGCAGGCGGTGGGATTCCGCGAGTCCGGCGAGGAAAAAGATCAGAAAGCCCACGCACTGCGGGAAGATGTACCACATGCCGCGCTGGGACTCGACGATGTCGACGAGGCTGAACGAGCCGGCGTGGATCACGACCCCCATGAGCGACAGGCCCATGAACACTTCGTAGGTCACCATCTGCGCGGCGGCGCGCAGGCCCCCCAGCATGGCGTACTTGTTGTTGCTCGAAAGTCCCGCGAGCAACACCCCGTAAACCGCGAGCGAACTCATGGCGAGGAAGAACAGGATGGCGATGTTGGAATCGGCGATATGAAGATCGGGACCGAAGGGCACGATGACGTAGGCCATGAGCATCGCGCCCGCGACGATCGCCGGCGCCAGGACGAAGAAGGCCCGGTCGCCGAACGGAGGAAGCCAGTCCTCTTTCGTGAAGAGCTTTACGGCGTCCGCCAATGCCTGGAGCACGCCGAAGGGTCCGACGCGATTCGGGCCGAGACGGTCTTGCCACCAGCCGAGCAGCCGCCGCTCCCACCACACCAGGAACAGCGCGAACACGAGCGCGCCCACGGCCACCGGAAGGATGAGGATGTAGCTCCAGTCCACGGTCACCCCTTGGCGATGATTTCCGGGTCACGCGGGAAATCCGGATCGCGCGACAACCGCACCGGTTCAACGGGCAACGGGCCCGGCAAGTCGGGCAACCCGACGACGCAGGCCGCCGCGCCTCGCGCCATTGCCGCGTCGACGCGAACCTTGACGGAGACCGGTAACGCGTCGCACTTGACGCCCTCTCCCGCATCGACGCCGATTGCACGCGCGTCTTCCGGATTGAGGACGATGCAGGGCGATGGGCTGCAGGAAGCGACCGGCCACGACCGCGCGGACAACTCGTCGCTGCCGAAGATCGCATGCGCGGGAACCAGCTTGATACCGTTCGCTGCGACGAACGCCGGCGGGAAATCGCGAAAACGTTCCGCGTCCGCGCCGTTGGGCGACGCCTCGGTCCCGATCAGCCGCGCGCCCGGGTCGCCCCCGGTCAAACCGCCGTTGACTTCCTGCTGAAACTTGAACACCGATTGGTTCGAGTTCCATCCAGGTGACCAGACGTAGGGCACCGTCGAGCCCGGCTGACGGCCGGAATTCTGGCCTTCCATGGAATACGAAAACGGCGTCTCGTCATCTACCGTCGGCTTCGGCTCGTGCACGTTCACGTCCGCGCGCATGGCGGTGCGGCCGCTGTAGCGATGCGGCTGGCGCGGGATTCTCGTGTCCGCGGCGGAACGATAGTCGGCGCCGGGCGCCGCGTCCGGAATCGCGGCCAGGGCCGGCACGCCGTCAGCGCATGACCGGACGAGGTCGTCGATGCCCGACCAGGCGCAGTCGCTGCGGCCCACCGCCTGCGCCGCGCGCTGAATCCAGGCCCAGGACGGGGCTATCTCGCCGCTCGGTTCGAACACTTGGTAGAAGCGCTGGGCGCGGCCCTCGTAGTTGACGAAGGTCCCGTTGCACTCCGCGTATGCCGCCGCCGGCAGTACGAGATTCGCAGCCTGCGCCGTCGCGTTCTCCATGGAATCGATCACGATGACCTGCGCGCCGGCGGAAAGCGCCGCATCGACCCGCGCGGACTCCGCCCGCCGATAGAGATCGTTCTCCATCACGACGAGGGCGTCGGCTTCCCCCGACCGCACCGACTCCAAGGCGGCGTCGAGGGATAGACCGGCATCCAGCATGGCGGCGCCGAAACTGTTCGCCTCATGCGGCGCGATCAGCAGTGCCGGGTCTGCTCCGCGCGCCCGGAGCGCCCAGGCAATGTTGGCGGCTGCCTGGATGACCCCGGGTTCCCCCGATCCGGTGCCCGTGACAACCAAAGGCCGCTTCGCCTCGCCGAGGGCGGCAGCCACACGTTCCACGAATTCGTCCGCGGCGGCGCCTTCCGCGAAGTCGCCGTCCAGGCGATGGGCGACCGCGTAACCGGCGCGGGCAATGTCGGCGGGCGCGGCATGAAACGTCGCCGCGGCGATGTCGTCGATGCCCGTGGGCAACGTCGTCGCCAGGAATACCGGGCTCATGGCGCCCTGCGCATGTCCCCGAATCCCGGCATCCTGCCAACCGGGTATCGCCGCTTCGCTGCCCATTTCCAGCGCCCGTCCCCGCGCCGCCTGGCGCATCGAGAGGGCCACGCGCGGCGCGGTATTGAGCACGTCCTCGCCAAGCACGAGCACGGCGTCCGCCGTCTCGACCTCGCTCAGCGCGGGTATTCGCGCGCCGCCCCGGCCATGAATGTCGAGCGCAAGGGCGATCAGGTCCGCTTCGCCGTCGGCCAGGCCGTTGCAGAAACTGTCCCTGCCGACGAGGCTCTTCAGCGCGAAGTTCGCCTCCACGCTGGCCCGGGGGGAGCCGATGCCTATGACTTTCCTGTCCCCCAGCATCTTGCCGAGGGCGTCCATGGCCGCATCGACGCCGCGCGCCTCGAACACGTCGTCCCGCCCGCGCGCACCGGCGTTCCTGATCCGCGCCGGATCGTTGACGAAATGCGAGCCGAAGCGGCCGCGATCGCACAGGAAATAACCATTGATTTCGCCGTGGTAGCGATTGTGTACGCGCTTCAACTCGCCGTAGCGTTCGCTCGGAAAGATGTTGCAGCCCACGGCGCAGCCCGGGCAGACGGATGGCGCCGACTGCAGGTCCCACTTGCGCGTGTAGTGACTGGAGAAAGGCCGGTCGGTAAAGACACCGGTGGGACAGACCTCGACCAGGTTGCCGGAAAACTCGCTCGCGAGCTTGCCGTCGGCCACGCGGCCGAAGTACATCCGGCCGCGGGAACCCAACGCTTCCAGGTCCGTGCCGCCGGCGTAGTCCCGGTAGAAGCGCACGCAGCGATAGCACGTGATGCACCGATTCATCTCGTGGCCGATGAGCGGACCCAGGTCCTGGTTTCGCCAGGTCCGCTTCGCGCCCCGAAAGCGGCGCTGCGAATGCCCTGTCATGACCGTCATGTCCTGCAGGTGGCACTCGCCTCCCTCCTCGCAGACCGGGCAGTCGTGGGGATGGTTTTCCATCAGCCACTCGATGACCGAAGCGCGGAACTCGGCAGCGTGCGGCGCGGCGATGGATATCCGCATGCCGTCGCGCACGGACGTGATGCAGGCCATGGCGAGGCGCCCGCGGTCGTCGTTCTCGTCGGCGTACTCCACTATGGCGCACTGCCGGCATGCACCGACGGAGCCCATGGCCGGGTGCCAGCAAAAATATGGCAGGTCGAGGTGCTGCGACAGCACGGCTTCCAGCACGTTCTGTCCCGCCTTGGCCTCGTAGCGCCGGCCGTCGACGATGATCGTTGCCATTTCCTCTCCGCGTCCCCTAACCCTTGCCTGCCCTTGCGCGGTACGGGCAGCGTCCTTCCCGGACATGTGCCTCGAAGTCTTCCCGGAAGTACTTGAGCGCGCTCTGCAGCGGCTCTATCGCGCCCGCGGCGTGCAGGCAGAACGTATTGCCCGGGGCGCCGATGAAGGCGCCGTTCTTCTCCAGGATGTCGATATCTTCCAGCGTTCCGCGGCCCTCCTCGATGTCGAGAAGCAATTCCTCCAACCATGGCAGGCCTTCACGACAGGGCGTGCAGAAACCGCAGGACTCCTGCGCGAAGAAGTGCTGCAAGTTTCTCGATAGGTCCACTGGACAGATCGAATCGTCCATGAGGATCATGGTGCCGGTGCCCATTCGGCTGCCCGCCGCCGAAATGGACCCGTAGTCCATTGGCAGATCCAGGTGCTCCTCGGGCACCAGGAAATCCGTCGACGCGCCGCCGGGGAGCAGTCCGCGCAACACGTATCCGTCCCGCATCCCGCCGGCGTGGGTCTCGATGATCTCGCGAATCGTCGTGCCCATCGGGAGTTCCCAGAGCCCCGGGTTGTTCACCCGTCCGGATACGCCGTAGATCTTCGTCCCGGCGTCGTCGGTGAGACCCAGGCCGCGAAACCAGTCCGCTCCCTGGCGCACAATCGCGGGCACGTTGCACAGGGTCTCGACGTTGTTCACCACGGTGGGCCGGCCCCAGGCGCCGCTTGCGGGCGGGAAAGGCGGCTTCAGCCGGGGTTGCGCGCGCTTGCCCTCCAGCGCGTTCAGAAGCGCCGTCTCCTCGCCGCAGATATAGCGTCCGGCGGAACTGTGCAGCCTGAGGTCCAGGTCGAATTCACCGCCGAAGACGCCCTCGCCCAAGTACCGTCTGTCCCGGGCTTCGGCAATCGCGCGTTCCAGCGCCCGGAACGGCTCGAAGTACTCGCCGCGCAGAAACACGAAGGCGCGTTCCGCGCCGATCGCGTAGGCCGCGACGATCATGCCTTCGATCAGAAGGTGGGGATCGAAGGTCATCAGGTAGCGGTCCTTGAACGTCCCCGGCTCCATTTCGTCGGCGTTGCAGACCAGGTACTTGGGGCCCGGACCGGCGGCGTCCCCCTGCGGGATGAAACCCCACTTGACGCCGGTGGGAAAACCCGCGCCGCCCCGGCCGCGCAGGTTCGCGTCCTTGACCAGGTCGATGACCTCTTCCGGCTTCATCGTGGTCAACGCCTCGCGGGCGCCGGCATAGCCGCCGGCGGCCTCGTAGTCGTCGATGCCGAGGACGCGACCGTCATTCTGCTCGATGCGTTCGGTGAGAGGTCTTTGCGTTTGCTTATCCACCAGGGACTCTTGACGCCTATTCGAACCGGCCGAATATCTCGTCCAGGCGGTCGGCCTGAACATCGACGATCAACTTTTCGCCCACCAGCATCGTCGGCGCATGATCGCAGGCGCCGAGGCAGGGGATGGGCAACAGGGTGAAGCGATCATCCGGCGTCGTCTCGCCGAAGCCGATGCCGAGGTGCGCCTTCACCTGCTCGGCGAGCGGGTCGGCGCCCATCACGTAGCAACTCACGCTGTCGCAGAGCATGACGACGTGGCGGCCCACCGGCCGCCGGTAGATCCTGTTGTAGAAGGTCGCGACCGCGTCCAGCGCCTCAGCGGACATGCCGAGCAGGCGCGCGATGGCGAACAGGCTCTGATCCGAGACCCATCCCCTGTGCTTCTGCACGATCATCAGGGCGTCGATGGCCGCGGACGGCCGGTCCGGCAGGTGCGCGCACTCCGCCTCGATCTCGGCGATTTCGGACTCCGAAAGCGTCTCGATGAGCGCTGCGTCGCGCGCGGCGGCATCAACAGCCTTGCCTGTCATCGGTCGACGTCCGCCATGACGAAATCGATGCTCGCAATGATCGCGATGAGGTCCGCGATCATGAAACCGTTGCTGATGAACGGGATCATCTGCAGCGCCGGGAAGGACGGCGTCCGCACGCGCGTCCGGTACGCCATCGTGCCACCGTCGGCAATCGAGTAGTACGAATTCCAGCCCTTGGTCGCCTCGATCAGCGTCGCCGACTCCGAGGGCGCGATGACCGGGCCCCAGCTCACGTTCAGGAAGTGGTGGATGAGCGTCTCGATGTGTTCCATCGTCCGCTCCTTGGCGGGCGGCGTGGTCAACCGATGGTCCGCCTTGTACGGTCCGGAGGGCATGTTTTCGGCGCACTGCCGGATGATGCGCAAGCTCTGGCGAATTTCCTCGACGCGCACCAGCGCGCGGTCGTACACGTCGCCGTTCTCGGCCGTCGGCACATCGAACTCGAACTGGTCGTAACCGCTGTAGGGCCGATTCTTGCGCAGGTCCCAGTCGCAACCCGTGGCCCGGAGCGACGGCCCCGTGATGCCCCAGTCGAGTCCTTCGGCGGTGGTATAGGCGCCGATGCCGACGGAGCGTCGCTGCAGGATCTTGTTCTTCAGCGCCATCCTCTCGTAGTGATCGAGGCGTTTCGGCATGTAGTCGACGAAGTCGAGCACCATCCTGTCCCAGCCTTCGGGCAGGTCCTGGGTGACGCCGCCGATCCGGAACCAGCTCGGGTGCATGCGCCCGCCCGTGATCGCCTCGATGATGGAAAAGAGGCGTTCCCGGTCCGCGAACATGTACAGCACCGGCGACATCTGGCCCACGTCCTGGGCGTAGGTGCCGTAGAAGACCAGGTGGCTCGATATGCGGAACAGTTCCGCCAGCATGACGCGAATGACCTGGGCCCGCGGCGGCACCTGGATGCCGGCCATCTTCTCCACGTTCATCACGTACGGCAGGTTGTTCATCACGCCGCCGAGATAGTCGACGCGATCCGTATACGGAATGTAGGTGTGCCAGCTCTGGCGCTCGGCCATCTTTTCCTGGGCGCGGTGGTGGTAGCCGATATCGGGCACCGCCTGCACGATCACTTCGCCGTCCATCTGCAGCGCGATGCGGAAGACGCCGTGTACGCTAGGGTGATTGGGGCCCAGGTTGAGGAACATGAAATCCGTGTGTTGCGCGGCGCGGCGCATGCCCCACTCCTCGGGCACGAACCGCAAACCCTCCTGCTGCGAGCGCTGGAACTCCGGCGACATCGAGAACGGGTCCATTTCCGTCGCGCGCGCCGGGTGCTCCTTGCGCAGCGGATGGCCCTCCCAGTTCGGCGGCGTCAGGATGCGGCGCAGGTTCGGGTGACCCTCGAAGTCGATGCCGAACATGTCGTACGCCTCGCGTTCATACCAGTTCGCCACCGGGTAGATATTCGTCACTGTCGGAATGCCCGGTTTGGTTTCCGGCAACGCGGCCTTGATCCTGAGATCCGCGTCATGGCGCAGCGAGATCAGGTGGTAGAAGACGGTAAAGGCGGAGTCCGGCTGGCCGTCGCGAAACTCCCGCGTGCGTTCATCGATGGCAGAGAGGTCGAACAGCAGTTCATAGCCTTCCTCGTCCTTGAGACAGCGCAGGATGTCCGGCACCCGAGTCCGCTCCACCCACAGGGTCGTAATCCCGTCTACCGTCGGCTGGGGGATGCAGTCACCGAATCGCGCCCGCAACACCGATGCGATCGCCGGCTCCTGCCCTTGCTGGACCATAGCTTCCGCCATTTCGAGCGCGCTTATTTCCGTACCAGGAGTTCGTCCGACAACGGCGCATCGCCGACGCTGTTCGGCTGCGCCAGATCGGAGACCGCCATGCGCTCGGCGTTAAGCGCATCGCGCTGGCTCGGCTCGTATTTCCTGACCTTGCCGTCGTCGCCGATCACCCAGGACAGCGGCCGCGGCGACGCCTTGATCGATTCCTGCAACAGGGTCAGTCCCTGCATGAAAGCCTCCGGGCGCGGCGGACAACCGGGAACGTAGACGTCCACCGGCAGGAACTTGTCGACCCCCTGGACGACGCTGTAGACGTCGAACATGCCGCCGGAATTCGCGCAGGAACCCATGGATATCACCCATCGGGGCTCAAGCAACTGTTCGTAGAGATGCTGCAGCACCGGCGCCATCTTGCGGAATACCGTGCCGGACACGACGATGAGATCCGCCTGCCGCGGCGACGCGCGGATGACTTCGGCGCCGAAACGCGCCATGTCGTGCCGCGACGTCAACGCGGTCGCCATCTCCACGTAGCAGCAGGACAAGCCGAAGTTGAAAGGCCAGATGGAATTCGCCCGCCCCCACGAGACCAGGTCCTCCAGCTTGGCGGTGAGCACGCTTCTCGCGGCGTCGTCGCGGTAGGCGGCGTCGACTTCCTCCATCGGCGCCCCGGGTTGGGTCTTGATCACCCGCCACTGCATGGCTCAGCCGTTCGCTCCCTCGTCACCCGAAGCCGCCGCCGATTGCCGGGCATAACCGGGCGGGCGCGCGAAGCGGCTCTTGATGCCCCAATCGAGGGCCCCTGTCCTGAACTCGTAGACGAGGGCGACGAGCAGGATGACGATGAATACGCTGGCGCCGACGAAACCCGGCCACCCGACCTCGAAAAAAGCGACCGCCCAACCGATAAGGAAGATCGTCTCAAGGTCGAAGATGACGAAAAACATGGCGATCAGGTAGAACTCGATGGAAAAGCGCATGTCTTCCGCATCGCCGGCGGGCACGACGCCGGATTCGAAAGGGATGTCCCGCGCACCGGCGTGCCGGGACCGGTCGCCGACAAACCACGATATCGCCAAGGTGCCGACCACCACGGCGGCGACCACCAACCCGTAGAGCACAAACGGCAATATGTCCACAGTCTCGGTCATGTATCCATGCAATCCGCGCTTTGGCGCCAAGGGTGCCCGCCAGAGCGTGCGAGACCCATCCGCGGAGCCGCCCCGGAACCCCCACACGTTCCAAGGCATACGCCCGCACCAAGGAAACCAGTTTATGCAGCCCTATTTATGTGAGTTCAGCGTGAGTTCGGCTGGAACGCGGCAACGCGGGCGGAGCGCGCGGCCAAAACAGGCACACTATACATCACATTGCGGAGCCCGCACATCTCGCGAGCGGCGACGAACGAATTCCAGAACCTTCGCCGCCACCTTGATGGCCAGTCGCCAAAAGCGGCAAGTTCCAAGGATGATAGGATCGAGCAAGATCAAGTTCGAAGCGAGACGGCAGTGATTGAAGTTGGCGACCGACTGCCTGCGCGGCCGGAGGTGATTTCGGTCGCGGCGGCCGCGATGTTCGCTTCGGCCGTAGTACTGCTCGTGGTCTGGATCGTCTGGCCTGAACAGGTCGTCAGCAACGGCGGCCAAGTCTTCTTCATCATGCTGTGGACAGTGCTCGCGCACGTGACTTTCAGGGGCGCCGGCTGGGTTCGGTACGCCATCGTAGCGATTTTCGTCGTGGCGATCTGGGGCGTCGTGAACGCGGCGTCGCCGTTGGAATCGATCACGGGCCTCGCACTTTGGCAAGTCCTTTGCGGGACGCTGCAGGTCGCTGCGCTCGCGCTGTTGTGTCTTCCGCGGGCGCACCGCTGGTTCTCCGCGGTGGCGGCGTCAGACAGGCGGGAATGATGGGGCCCGGTCGGCGCTTGCGGGCTGCTCCCCGACCGTATCGCGCCCGAGGGGCGGACATTTTCCTTGGCGATTCCACTGTTACAACCCCGCCAAAGGTGGTATATGTGGCCTCATCATCGGGCGTTGGCCCAATTTCCCTCGGGGAAACGGCTTGCGCAAGGTGAAGAGAAATCGCAATAAAGGGGAGGCAAAATGCCACATAAAATCTTGCTTGGCCTGATCGTTCTCGCGGCCCTCATCGAGGGGTTGGCCCCCGGTGCCGTACCGCAGAACATCCTACCGTTGGCGCTGGTGATCCTTGGAATTGTGGTCGCCATCAGGAGAGGCGATGCCGAGCCAACCCCGGCCCTGGTGGTCGCCATCGCGGCCGCTGTTGCGGGAGAACAGGACGTTCTGAACAATATCCACGTCATCGGTGGGTATCTGGACGGCATCCTCGACGCCTTTGTCGTCGCGGCCCTGTCCGGCGCGGCAACAATCGTCGGGATGGGCATCTATAACCAGCTCACGGCTTCAGACGACTCCGAGTAAAGTGACCGGCGGTAGCCGGGGTCACCGCCTCGGCGACCGCCCTTGAGATCCCGCGTTCTTGCCGGTCGCCAAGGCGGCGCTGGCTGGCGCGTTCGTCCCAAGCGGGCGGAGCACCTGACATTGACTCCCCACCCCTCGACCGGAGGGGAGGGGAGTCTTGTTTCGACAACGGAAAAATCCGGTCCCCATCCCGGCGCGGCTGCAGCACTGGTCGCCGGCTTCCCGGAACAGTAAATGCGCCATGAACGTTCATCACCGTATCTGCTAGAGTTGGTCACTCCCGGCTTAGGGACTGTCCGATGATTCTCCCGTCAGCTACGCCGCGCGCCGTCAAGCGCACCGCCGTCTGGTTCGCGCTAGTCATAGCGACGTCAGCCTCCCCTGCCGAGCTGCGCGACTTCGAGGTTCGCGAGGGCTACCTGTCGGCAAGCGTGCGGGAACTCGTTGACTCCCACGACTGGTCCCTGGTCTGGAGCGCCGGCGAAGATCGGGTGATCTCCCACTCCTTCACGATAGCGAACGATTCGCTGCGAGGCGCGCTCGAGTCGCTATTCTCGATGTACGGGGGACAGTTCGTCGCCGACCTTTACAGGGGCAATCGCGTGGTAGTAGTCGACACGCCGCCGCCGCGTGTCGATGTCACGATCCCCGGCGTTGAAGGCGCTGACTTGGCGCGACAGTCCCCCGCGGTCGAGTCCTTTCGGGAGGAACCGGATTCCGATACCGGGAGCGATGATCGAGAGACCGCGATTCCATTGGTGGCGGCCTACGACGCTATGGGATCCGACGAGGCGACATCACCACCGGCGACAGGCAACGAAAACGAGAAGGCCACCATCGAATCGCCCTGAGTCAGGCTCAGCCGTTGCCCACCGCGGAGTGGGCTCCGCCCTCGAGCGTTCTCGAATGCGCAACCACCCGTCGAACCGTGTGCGGGAACGCACCAGAGCGTGGTGAAACGGAACTCGCCGTTCATCGCCGCACCCGAACCGGACTCAAGCACCACCGAGTCCAGTACCAGGGGGCCGCCGGACAATCGGTTGGCGAGCCAGGCCGCCGTATCGCCTGCGGCCCATTCCAGTTCACGCAATTCCACAACCGTCGAATATCCAAGATAGACCTGGTTTCTGGCCGCGGACGTGACCGTTACGCTGCCCAGCGCCTCCAGATCCGCGCTCAACCGCGTTTCATGCCAGCGATTGCTTCCGACCGAAGATCGGGGCAAACGCAGTTCATCGACCCGGTTCGAGGCGACAACGGGCAGCGAGAACACCGCGTGATGCTCCGCGAAGTCGACGCCCCACCCGCGCATCGTCGCGCGATGCCGGACCTGCTCCAGAAGTTCATCGCGGCGCGACCCTTGCGCAACATCTGCCGCCACGGATGTCTCGATCATGAGTCGGCCGGCGGCGCTGGTCCACTGGAGCCTGCCGACATCCAGCAACTCACCGAAGATTGGATCGCCGAGAAACAGCCGATAGGCGCGATGCATGGCCGGGATGAGTTCGCCCGGATCCGGGGTGCGCAATAGCTCGCCATATCTCGCATTGATCACTTCGGTCGGGAGAGGCGGAGGCGCCGCGTCTTCGGATGGAGGCGGCGGCGGACGATTCTGCCACCAGTAGAACCCGAGGACCGCGATCGCTATGGACCCCACGGCGAGACCAACGGTACGCACTACCCGGAATTGTCGAAGCCGTTTGGCGACCACATCGATCACACTGATCGCCCTGTTCGTGGGATGGAGTTCCGGCAACGGACCCGGGGCATCTTCCATCCAGTCGAGCACGGAGTGTTCGAGCGGGACAATGCGGGAACGGTCGGCGAGTTGCAGATCCTCGGCATCGACGCCGTGCAGGAATATATCGTAGGCACCGGGAGCAACCTTATCCAGCCGGCCAAGAGCGTGTCCCAGTTCGACACTCAGTTCGTAGCCGCCCACGACGGCATCCTTGATCACGCGACCGTCGATGACGAGGACGACGGCCCGCTGGTTGCCCATCCTTTCGCAATACACGAAGTCGCGAGCCTGCCGCGCGTCGCGCAGCCAATTCCGCACGTTTTCCCCGAGGAGGTACCCCGGCACCGTCGCGAACGCGCAGCAGAGGGAACCGTCGCCGCCGGGTTCGAACCACGCATAGATATCGTCGTCATCGAACACCGACTCCATCAGTCGCGCCCGCCGCCTGGCCGTCGCCGCGATGGTGGCGGAGGATGAGCGCAGTGACTCGATGCCGCTACTGAGTTGCGTCGTTTCCCGAACTACCGGAAGCGCGAAACTGTCCGATTCGATCACACGACTCACAGCAGCAAGTCTTCGTCAGGCGCGGGTCGGTCCAATAGTGTGGGGGTGATGAGCAACACGGTTTCCGTGCTGCTGTATTCGCTGCTCTTCGCGGTCAGCCACGGCCATCTCACGATGCCTCGCGACCCGGTGGCGCCGCGGCGCGCCAACAGGCCGCCCAGGGCCAGCGTCTCGCCGCTGCGCAGGCGCGCGCTCTGAAAGAACTGGCTGCGGTCCACGGTCGGGAGTTGAATGGACTGATCGCCGCGCCCCGCCGATTCCAGGCTGACGAGATCGCTCACCGAGATGGCGGCGTGCAGAAACACCCTGTCGCCGACGATCTTGGGCAGAATCGTGAGCGAAATACCCGTCGATACGACCCCCGGCTCCAGTTCGACTTCCGTCACGACCGCGACCGTTTCCCGGGTGGTGACGTCCACCCCGGCCAGGATGCCCCGGTCGTTCAGCACCTGCATCTGCGCCGCCTGGCCGTTTAGCGCAACGACCCTTGGAGAATTCCGCAAGGTCGTCTCGCCCTGGGCCGCCAGCGCGCGAAGCACCACCTCTGTGCCATGGAACGCGTGACCGACGCCGAACTCGACACCGATGGAACCGGCATCGATACCGGATGCGCGCGCCAGAGCGTCCGCGAAACCGCTCCGCCCCCCAGGCTCCACTCCGCCCGGCCTTTCCGCCGCGCCCTGGTCCGTCACCGCCTGATACACCAGTTGCCAATCGATCCCGGCGCTCTGGCTGTCGGACAACGTGACCGTGACCAACTGAATCTCGAGCAGCACCTGGCGGCCGAGCCATCGATTCAGCGCATCGATGTACCGTCCCGCCTCGCGCACGCGCCGGGCCGGACCTCGGAGGACCACGGTGCCGGTACTGCGATCGATGATCGGCCCGGGGTTTTCGTCACCGAGCAGGCGCAGCAGCGTCGACTCCAGACCCTCCCAGAAACTCGCATTGCTGTTGAGGGTGATCTCGCTGCCGGCCCGGGGCGTAGCCCTGACGCCGCCGGTCGAACCGCCCGCCCCGGCGCCCGCCTGCACCGTCGCGGTCCGATCCGCTTCAACCGTGGACATGGTCCAGGAAAGGTCGCCCGGGATTCGGTGGATCTCGAACGTGCGCGTGACTTCCGCCATCCAGTGCAACGCCCCCGACTTCTCTTCCCAACCCAGGCCACTCGCTTCGGCGAGCAGATTGAGGAAATCCCGGAAAGCCCCCTCGTGGTCCAGCGTGACCGGCAATTCGCGCTGCCCGACGTCGTGGGCGAAGACCACCGAAGGCGCATCGTCCAATTGCGCGAGCGCCTTCTGGAGGCAGAGGTCCAGGGGCAGCCCCGAAACCCTGATCTCCACCGGTTCGCTAAGCCACGCCGACCCCGCGTAGGCGACGCGGTCGGAGTCGACATAGGGCGCATCGTGCGCGACGACAAGCGGACGCGATGGACGCGAGCGACTCGTCTCGATATCGGCTTGCGCGTCGCTTCTGGCCTCCGGAATGCGTGGATCGGGCGCAGGCGACAGGACCTGGCATGCGGCGAGCAGGAAGGCGACGGGACCGAGGGCCCCAGCCTTGCCGAAAGCGCCGAGAGAACCTGATCGGGTTATAGTCTGTTCAATCTGTCGCATGATCCATCCAGGCCAATTCGACCGCCGCCGGTTCCGGGTATGGGTCGCAGGTTGTTGGCGGCCTCCAACCGGCAGACACGCCTTGACAGGCCGCGCAACGGGAATCGAGCGTTCGCCGGGTCGCGCCGCGAGAAGAAAAGGTCGGATTCGTTCCCTCCTCCCATGAAGAGCCTACCATCGAAAATCAGACCGGCACTAACCCCATCTTCCGCCGGGTCGATCGAACTGCCATCCGACAACAGCCGTATGCCCGACCCGCCCGCGGGCAGCGGATCGTCAAAGGGCAGCAAGGTCGGGAGTTCTATCGAGGAAATTCGTCTCACCTTTTGCAGAATGCCGCCGTGATCCGCGAATATCACCGGCCGACCCTCGCCAACGCGGTGGATGAACTGCCCGGACGCGCCGGGGCCGGCGCCGGCGACGGGAGCAACGCCAAGGACTCGGGTTTCGATCTGGTAGGAGTCCGTCCCCGCCTGCGATACGGTCTGAAAGAGCCGGCCCTGGGGCAGGCGGGAAGCGATGGCGCGCGCATCGCTGCTCCCCCGGACATCGAAACACAGGACGAGATCGTCGGCGGTCGGGTTCGTATCGTAGTTGCCGGACGCCGTCGACTGGGCGTGGTCCGGCGGACCCGCGCAGGGGGATGCCGGCGCCGACGTCCGCGCGGCCGCGCGGTCCCACCCGGTGATCGAGAATTCCCGGCATCCGCCCGCGCACCCCGCATAACGCGTCCAGGGGATGCGGATGAGGTAACCCTCCTCAACGAGTTTCTCCACGGTGATCGCGGGCTGGGGAGTCGCCCTGTCGTTCGGCCACTCGTCGCCGTTCACGGCGGCCCAGGCCACCGAAGCATCCAGGATCGACCGCGCGTCCCGCACCGTGCCTTCCACTCGCTGCACGCCGTGTCTCAGGCTCATCTGGCTCGCATAGAAGTCCGCCACGAGCACCGCGATGAATCCGAGCAGGGCCACCACGAGGCCGATCTCGATCAGCGTGAAGCCGGCCGCTCGAGGCCTGCCGAGTCGAGTCCAACCCCTGGTCGCTCCGCCGGGCATTCCGTGCTTCAGCATCCCAACACCCGAAAGTCGGAAACGTCGACCGCCAGATCGGCCGTCAAGTCAAGATCCAGGACGCCGTCGGAGTCCGCATCCAGGCGCCAACTGTCGTCCGCGCCGTCGCCGTCCTGATCCACGTCCGGTCCGAGTCGCCCGTTTCCGTCGCTGTCGCACGAAGCGTTCAACCGCAGGTGGACGCCATCGCGGCATTCAATGGCATTTCGGGCGAGCCAGGCCTGCAGGCGCAAGTTGTCGTGGGCGCGTTCATCCGCCCGCACCGCCAGCAGTTTCGTCCAGACAAGCCGCTCATGCGGCCAGCCACTGCCGCAGGGCTCGAAAGCGCCGGCGTCGCCGTCGCTGTCGCAAGCCGCGTCAAGGTCTCGAGCGATCAGGGAAATCCGCTCGTCGAAGCGTTCGGGCGGACGCCAGAACACGCGCAATTGCGGCGGCGGCGTACCGCCGTAGGTCTGCGGCGAACGCGCGATTTCCCAGTCGTATTCGCCATTCCCCTCCTGCGGATCCGGCAGGCGCGGCACAGGAGGCAGGTAGGGCGCAATGTCCGCGGCCCCGCCGTGAATCGGAAAGTTCGGTGCCCGCGTCGCATCGAGCCGCGCCGGATCGACGTGACAGTACTCCCACCGGTACCAGTTCTCGACCGCGTTGCGCAGGGCAGCCACGCGGACCGGCACCTCGCTCGCCTCGCCGACGGTCCCGAGGTTGTCGCGCCACGACTGCCCGATGAGCGCCGCGCCGGAAATCACGGCGGCACCGACCGCCAGGGCCATGGCGGCTTCCAGCAGGGTGGCCCCCGCCTGACCAGATTTTGCGCAGAGCCGTCGCAACTTCGTTGGCCCCGGACCTTTCAATGGCGATACGTCACTTTCAACGCGCTGTCGTTCTCGCCCGGGGTGCCTTGCGATATTTCAAGTCCTCTCTGGAGCGTGTCGCCTTCCCCCTGATCCGCCACGACGCCCTCCCGCAAACTGTTGGCGAGCGCATTCAGCACATCGGTCGGAAGCCTGTCGATTCTGAGCGACCACCTGTACCGGTCGTCTTCGTAGAACTCCAACTCGTAGGTGCACTCCCACGAGTTCGCCGCCGTGAGGACGTTTTCGTCCCCTACCTCTCGCGCCTGATCACCCAGGCTTCCGGGCAGGAATCCAGCGAGCTGGTCCCAACCCGTCAGGCTGGTATAGCCTCGATTGATGTCCGCCGCGGAGCGAGTGATCGGCCCGCCGCGGGCCCATGTGGACACTGCCTGGCGAACCACGGCCACATCGCTGGTGACGTTCGCAAGCGTCTGGTTGCGTTGGACGATGTTGTATACGCCCATCACCGAGACCAGGATGACGGCGATGATGCCGATCACGAACGCCAGTTCGATCAGGGTCACTCCCTTGTTCCGGCCATTGCCCGGCCGCGGCCGACCCGCTTCATGGAAACCGTTGGAATTCATTGGAGCAGTACCTCCCATCTTGTTGTTTCTCGCCGCATACGCGACACCATCTCAATAGATCTGATACTCGTTCCTCATCAAGCCGGCGACCAGGTAAACCGACAGGACCAATGCCGCGAAGGACATCGCGACGGCCGTCAGCGCGAACGTGTTGAGCACTCCCGCCGTGACCCTGAAATGCGCCAGGACGCCTTCCCGGGCGGCCGTGCCCGTCCTCACCATGACCTGTCTCAGGTTCTGGTGCTGCGCCAGGAGATTCAGGCGGTACATGTCCCGTCGGTCGAGGAACCCGACATCCAGGGAGCGGGACACGCTGCGACCATCGCGCAGCCTGCGGCGCATCATGTCGAAGTACATGCGCGTATAGGGCGACGCGTGTCGCGACACCGTCGCCAGCGCCATTCGAATGTCATGGCCCGCGACCAGCAACGTCCCCATGGACTCGATGGCATTGGCGGCGAGCAGCACGCGATACAGCCGGAACGGCCAGATTCGGTCCAGCCAACGTCGCCACCGGCCGGTCCAGCGCCGCAACAGGAGGCGGAGTCCGACGAATGCGATCACCGCCGCCACCGCCATCACCCACCAGAAGTCCGAGATGAAGAGTCCCGTGTCATAGGCGATCCTGGCTGACGCGGGCCAATCTTCCAGCGAGAAGTTGCGCGTCCGCACCTCCTCGAATTCCGGCCAGACGCGAAGGGCGAAGCCGGCATACACTCCGCAGGCCAGAAGCACGTACAAGCCCGGCATCACAAGCTGCCGGAGCGTGCCCGAACGCGCCTCGTACTGGCCTTGGATGTGGCGCAGGACAATGATGCCGTTTTCGGTAAAATTCTCCGTCTGCTCCGCTGCCGTGATGGCGCTCACCACGTCAAAACGAAACAGCCTGTCCATGGAACTCGACATGGCCCGCCCTTCGCGCAGCCTGCGCAGCATGTGGCGCGCAACCTGACGGTCGAGCGGAGCGGCCAGCTTGGCGGTAGCCAGCAGCGCGTCGCGCGGCGGTATGCCGTCCGACATCAACGCGAATATGCCTTCCAGGAACGCCAGCTGCTTCGGCAGCGACGAACTGAACTGCGCCATGAGAAAGACTTCCTCGATCCTGGCGAGCGCATCCTTCATGCGCATGCGCCTTCGCCTTCCTCTTCGTCGCCCACCAACGCTCCGCGTTCCCGGTAGTCGAAAACCGGCGACTCCGTGGCGTCCAGCCGGCCCGCCGCGCGCTCCGCGTCCACCGGATCGACAAGGCCCGCGCGCACGTGCCGGAGCAGGTGGTCGGTGATGGGTCGCCAGCCATGGGCGGTGAGGTGCTGGCGCCAGCGCAGCGGGTCGCGGTTGCGGATGAATTCGAGCGAGGTTTCGTCGATCATCACCATCTCCGCCGCAAGCACGCGATCAACTACCCCGGAGTTGCTGCACTCCGCGCAGCCCGGACCACGCACGAAGACGCGCTCCATTTCCTCCGCGAACAGGCGGGAAAACCGGTGGCGCGAATCCTCGTCAAGTTGATCCGCATCCGCCAACGGCGTGCGGCAGGCCGGACACAGCTCGGCGACCAGGCGCTGGTTGATGAGCAGGACGAGAAAGTTCGGATCGCAGAGCAATGAATGGTCGACGCCCAGGTCTTCCATGCGCGTGGGCACCGCAAGCACGTTCGAAGCATGCAGGGTCGTGATGGTCAGCTTGCCCGCCGTCACCAGGTCCTTGATGGAGTCTGCGGTGTCCCTGTCCTTGATCTCGCCAAGCACGTTGACGTTGGAGTCCCAGCGGTTCAACCCCGAACGCAGGTTCTCCCAGCCGCCATGCTCGGTGATGTCGGAGATGGCGATGTGGGTCACGTTCGGCAATTCGCGCTCCACGGGTTCTTCCAGCGAGACGACCTTGAGTGATTGCGGAAGCGTCTCCAGCACGGCGCTCATGGACGTGCTCTTGCCGGATCCGGTCGGTCCGGAAAAGACGACCACGCCGTAGGGCCGGGCAAACGCCTCGCGCAGCAGATCGCGCTGCAACGGGGTATAGCCAAGCTCGTCCAGGGGCCAGGCATCCGCATCCGGGCGCCAGATCCGCACGAAGATGTCGACGCCCCGGATATCCGGCGCGGTGGCGAAGCGGGTCGCCACCGTCTGTCCCCGCACCGGGAAGTGCGCCGAGGCGTTGAGCGGCATATACGTATTGAACTGGAGAGAGCCGCGCTTCGCCTCGGCGTTGAACAGGTAGTTGCCGATGGCGACGGTCTCTCGCGCCGAGATGCGGTCGTATTCGACCATCTGGCCATTGACGCGAAAGCGAATGCTGCCTTCGTTGCCGCGCATCTCGAAGTGGATGTCGGACGCTTCGCGGTTGATCGCCGCATCGAGGATCGACAGGAACAGACGCGAGACGTCCGTCTCGAACTTTTCGTCCTCGAGTTCTATCTCGTCGCCGATGTCTCGATCATCGAGCCTTCGAAGCGCCGCCCGCACCACTTCCGACATGGCCGGTCGGACTTGGAACGGAATCCGCTTCATGCCGAGCAGCGCCCTTGCGGCCTCGACTTCCGGCGCATCGGGGTCGGAAGTGATAATCGACCCATCCGCCATGACGCACAGCCTGGGTTCTTCGTTGTCCCGAATATTGTCCTGTAGCCAAGCCCGCAACGACATGTCCGGCTGTTGCGTCACGAGATCCTCGCGCACGAGAATCGGTCGCACGCCCCACGCCGCCGCGAGCCGTTGGATGCGGTCCACCTCCAGTTCGACGACGGATTCATCGCCGTGATGCCGCGCGTCTTCCGCCATGTCGCTCATTCTCGCTAAATCCCGCCGACGGGATTGTGCAGGCTGCGAGCGGATGTTTCCCCGCCGCATGCCAGCGTCACACCATCCGCCATGGCCCGCCGGACGCTGCAGCGACTGTCTCCGATCTCTTCCCCAGCCCGCACGTCATGGTAGAAACCATCGAGGTAGACGATGACCTGTCCGGCCTGATCGCCCTCGCCGAGCCAATGCACACGAGCGTTTTCCAGGCAAGCGCACGGTCCCCGAGGCGCTACGGCTTCCCTCGGTGCGGATGCGTTCACGATGCGCTCGTATTCCGCGGCCATTTCGGGCGAGTCCTCAAGCAGTTCGCGAACTTCGCTGTCCACTTCCAACAGCCTGCGCAACGCTGCCAATCGCTCGATCCTGAGACCTACATCGGAGTCTTCCGCACCCTGGAGCGCCTCCAGCTCGCGGCGCAATTCTTCAAGCGCGATTTCGCGGCGCAACCGGTCCGCCTCCAATTGAGCCCTGATCTTGGCGGGCAATTGCGGCAGCGGAGACGGGGCCGACTCCTCGGCGCGAACCGGTCCGCTTCCAACCGCGGGCAGCAGGACGAGCGCCAGCAACCAGGCGACGCCGCGGCACGCGCGCAGCGCCGGCGGGGTATCCGTCCCTGAGTTGATAGCCAGCCCTCCTGCGGACACTCGACATGCCCGTCGATACTCGGGAGCGCAAGAATACCAGAACCAATGACGTTACTGTGTGTGGCAAGGCCCGGGTCGGGCTGGGCGAGACCGGAATCAGTTTCGCGCTCCGGCCCCGGGCCCTCGCGCTCTCGCGACGATTACGCACCCTTCGACGCAGCTTGCCTGTCCCGTTGCGGCGATAGATCATTCTCGATCAACGCGCACGCGGCCCGGGGGATGAGGACGCATGAGAATCACGGGGATCGATACGTTCGTTGTGGACGCCGGATGGCGGCCATGGACGTTCGTGGCCGTCCGCACCGACGCCGGCATCACCGGCTACGGCGAATGCTCCGACGGTCGCATGCCATACACCGTTGCGGCGGCGGTCCGGGAATTTGAAAAACTCCTCCTGGGACAGGATCCGCGTCCCGTCGAGGCCCGCTATTGGGATCTCTATCGCATGGCGCGTCAAAGTCCCGGCGGGGTCGCGGCCAAGGCCATCGCCGGCATTGAACTGGCCCTATGGGATGTCAAGGCCAAGGCGCTCGGCGTACCCGTATACGAACTGTTCGGCGGCCCCATGCGGCAGCGTCAGCGCGTCTACTGGTCGCACTGCGGCACGTCCCGCGCGCGCAACGCCGACATCATCGGCGTGCCGCCGCTGCGGACCTGGGATGACATCAGCGCGCTGGGAAGGGAGGTGGCGGACCGCGGATTCACCGCGCTGAAAACGAACATCGTCTATCCCGGCGAAGTCTCGCGGGTGTACTGGGGCGGCTTCAGCGGCGGCGCCGGGACCACCGACGGTACGATCAACAACGCCACGATCGACCACATCCGCACCTTGATAGGGACATTTCGCGACGCCGTCGGGCCGAATGTCGATATCGCGCTCGATCTCAACTTCAACTTCCGCGTGGAAGCCGCGACCCGCATCTGCAGGGCGCTCGAAGACATGCACATGATGTGGGTAGAGATAGACATGTACGAACCCGATGGTTTGCGAGAGATCCGCGACGCCACGAGCGTGACGGTGTGCTCCGGCGAGAACCTGTTCGGCCCGCGCGACTACCGGCGCTACTTCGAGGCGCGTTCCATGGACGTATGCATGATCGATCTCCCATGGAACGGATTCGGCCCGGCGAAAAAGGTCGCCGACATGGCCGAGTCGTTCGAGGTCAACTGCGCGCCGCACAACTACTACAGCCACCTCTCGACACTGCACTCGGTGCACCTCTGCGCGGTGATCCCGAACGTCCGCATCTGCGAGATCGACATCGACGACGTGCCGTGGAAAGACGACCTGATCACCGAGAAACTGGAGATCGACCGGGGCGACGTGCTCATCCCCGACCGCCCCGGATGGGGCGCCGACCTGAACGAGGAAGTCGCCCACGCCCACGTCTGGGAGCGGGAGCGCCCGCCGGGATACATGCACCGGGCCGGGGACGCCAACGCCCGCGATCGCCTGACGACATAGGAACGCCGCAACGGAAGCCGTACGACGATGATCATTCAGCTGCGCCAGATTTGCCTGGTCGCGCGGGAACTCGCGCCGACCATAGACAATCTCACCCACATATTCGGCATCAATCCCTGTTACGTCGATCCCGGCGTCGGCAAGTGGGGCCTCGAGAACACGCTGATGCCGGTCGGACGCAACTTTCTCGAGGTGGTGGCGCCCGTGGCAGACGGCACCGCCGGCGGACGCTACCTCGACCGGCGCGGCGGCGACGGGGGCTACATGGTGATCACCCAGGCGGCGGACAGGGCAACGCAACGGGCGGCGCGCCAGCGGGCGCTCGACCGCGGCGTGCGCATCGCCATGGAATCGGAGCGGGAGAACTGGGCCATCTGCCAGTTGCATCCGCGCGACATGATCGCGTCGTTCCTCGAAATCGACTGGGACCGGCACAACGACTTCAACGGCAACTGGATGCCCGTCGGCGGCACGGGATGGGAGGACAAGGTGGCGCAGGATGTGACGTTCGACTTTCTCGCCGTCGAACTGCAGGGCCCGGACCCGGTCGAAATCGCCGAACTCTGGGGGCACGTCACCGACCTCCCGGTGGCCCGCGACGGCGCCGCGCTCAGCATGGCGCTCAACAACGCCACGATACGCTTCGTGGAGGCGACCGATGGGCGCGGGCCGGGTTTGGGCGGCATCGACCTCGCCGTGCGGGACCGGGACCGGATTCTCGCGGCCGCGAGAGCGCGCAACTGCTACGTATCCGACGACCGCGTCGACGTGTGCGGCGTGCGTTGGATCCTTCGGGACGCCTGACGGTCCACCCGGCCGCTTCCCGAACTTCGCTACAGGGCGCGTTCGGCCGCGACTCCCCCGGCCGCCCGCCGACGAGCGGTCTCGGTCAGGTGCCGCTTGCGAATGCGGATCGATGCCGGCGTGACCTCGACGAGTTCGTCATCGCTGATGAACTCGAGGGCCTGCTCCAGCGACAACTCCATCGGTGCCGCCAGCAGGATGTTCTCGTCGCTTCCGGCGGCCCGGATATTGGTGAGCTTCTTCTCCCGCAGCGGATTGACCGTCAGGTCGTTCGAGCGCTGGTGCAGGCCGACAACCATGCCTTCGTAGACTTCGGCGCCGGGGCTCACCATGAGGCGGCCGCGCGCCTGCAGGTTGAACAACGCGTAGCCGACGGCCGGCCCGGTCGCTTTCGAAACCAGTACGCCCGCCTTGCGCCCGGTGTCGAGTCCGGCGACCGCGGGGCCGTAGCCGGCGGAGGAGAAGCTCATGATGCCCGAACCGGAGGTGAGCGAAGTGAATACCGCGCGGAAACCGAGCAGCGCGCGGGTGGCCAGCTTGGCTGCGAGCCGCACGCGTCCCGCGCCGTCGTGTTGCACATCGATGAGTTCACCCTTGCGCCCGCCCAGCGCCTCCATGAGCCTGCCCTGGTGAACGGCCTCGACATCGAATGCCACCGTCTCGAACGGCTCTACGCGCTCACCGGCCAGCACGCGCGTGATGACCGTCGGCCGGGACACCGCGCACTCGTAACCTTCCCGACGCATGGTCTCCAGCAATACGGAGAGATGCAGTTCGCCGCGGCCTGACACCCTGAACTGATCCGGATCGTCCGTCTCTTCCACCCTCAGCGCGACGTTGTGCGAGGCCTCGCGCAGCAGCCGCTCCCTGATCTGCCGGCTGGTCAGGAACTTGCCCTCGCGTCCGGCGAACGGACTCGTATTGACCCGGAACATCATGGTCAGGGTCGGTTCGTCCACGGCCAGCGGCGGCAGGGGATCGATCGCGTTGATGTCGCAGATCGTGTCGGACACGCCGATGTCGTCGATGCCGGAAATGCAGACGATGTCACCCGCTTCGGCCGACGGCAGTTCAACGCGTTCCAGCCCCCGGTTTGCATGCACCGACAGAACCCGCGCGCGGCGCGCGACGCCGGCGGCGTTCACTACCTCCACCGGCATGCGCGGCGTTACCGATCCGCGCGTCACGCGGCCGATACCGATGACGCCGACGTAGGGCGAGTAATCCAGGGTGCTGACCTGCATCTGGAACGGCCCTTCAACATCCGTCTTCGGCGCCCGCGCGCATTCCACCACGAGGTCGAGAAGCGGCGTCACGTCGTCCGACATCCGCTCGGGATCGAGGCCGGCCACACCCAGCGTGGCGGACGTGAACGCCACCGGAAAGTCGAGCTGGGACTCGCTCGCGCCAAGCCGGTCGAACAGGTCGAACACCTCGTCCACCACCCGGTGCGGCGCGGCGCTGTCGCGATCGATCTTGTTCACCACCAGTATCGGGTCGAGACCGGCGTCGAACGCCTTGCTCGTGACGAACCGCGTCTGCGGCATCGGACCTTCCACCGCATCGACGACCAGCAGCACCGAGTCGACCATGGACATGATCCGCTCCACCTCGCCGCCGAAGTCGGTATGCCCCGGCGTATCGACGATGTTGATGCGGCAGCCGGCGTGTTCAACGGAAGTCGTCTTCGACAGTATCGTGATGCCGCGTTCGCGCTCCAGTTCATTGTTGTCGAGCGCGCGCTCGGCGATCTCGACACGAGACGAAGCCTTGGCGGTCTGCCGCAGCAGGCAGTCCACCAACGTGGTCTTGCCGTGGTCGACATGGGCGATGATGGCGACGTTGCGAATTTCCATGGGGCGTCGGGGCCTAAGACCTCGGAGGCGAAGACAGCCGCGCATTATGTCTCAACATCGACGAGAGTCCATGCGCGTGGAGGAGCCCAAAACCGTTGGGAAACGGTATTCCAGCCAAACGCGAATTCTAGGCTGCCGGCAGAGGTCGTAGAAGCTTGGCGTCAATCAATCCTTGCAAGTGGCTGGTGACGCTCGCCGCCAGTGCTCGATCCCGCAGGAAGATCCCCAGTTCGATGTTGCGATCAAGGGCCGCGTCGGTCAGGTTGGCCGAAGTGACGAAGACCGCCTCGTTGTCGGCGACCACCGCTTTCGCGTGCAGGACAGCACCCGGGTCGTCAAGTTCGATTGATCTGGGATCGTAGTAGACACTCGGTCGCGCCGACCCGGGCCAGTCCACTCCCCAAAAGGATTCGGCGAAGCGGCGTACGAGACTGTCCGGGCTCGTGGTATCTCCCCTGCGCCGTTCAATGTTCAGCAGCAGCGTGACCCGCAGTCCTGAGACCGCATCCATGCGGTTCGCGAGACCCTCGAATACGCGTGGTCCATCGAAATAAGCGAACGTGCTCACCCAAACCGAGATCTTCGCAGTGCCGAGAAGCTCTTCATAGACACGACGGGTGTCGCGAGCGGGAACGCCAGGCAACTCCGGGCCTGACCACACGAGATCCGGCAAGGAAGGCCGAACGCCCACGCGTTCCAACGCTCTCAGCCATGCCGCAGCCGTCCTGCCCGAGATGCCCAGCCGGTCGAGTTCGCGCAAACCATCAAGCAGTTCGTCGAGTCCCGCGCGCACGTCGACCACGGAGCGCAGGGCGGAGGCGGAACAAGATGGCCGCAGAAGGCCGACCTCAAGAGCCTTCGCCAGCCTCTCGCGCAGATGCGGAGACAGCGCCGCGAGCGACTCGATCATAGGGACGCCGGAAAGAACGCCGCGTCGTCCGTCCCCAAAATCGGCACAACAAGCGCTCGGTCGAGATAGTCGTTCCGCATTTCGCAGGAGGTTTCGGCGATCAGGGTGCAGCCGTGGCAGGCAGCGCCATGCAGGTACGCGTTCCTCATGCTCTCCGACGGGGCATGCTGGGCGCATATGGGGTCGTTGGAGCACAACTGCCCCATGCGCAACGCCTCCGCGAGATGATCTTCGATGTGCCGCGCCTGCTGCACGAGACCCCCCAACGTACCCTCGGCGTCTGGCGTTCCCGTATAGATCAGGAAGCCATAGCATCCGCTCTCCGCGTAAATCCGCTCGCGCAGCGAACTCGCCGGGTAGCCGCAGCGCATCGCAAGCGACTGAATGAGAAGGTGCGCCAACGTGTGCAACAGAATGTACGGACCGCCCGGGAAGGCCTGCTCGCCCTTGCGCGTCGAAATCCACTGCTGGTGACCTCTGCGAAGCTCGTCAACCCTCGCCCTGACTCCTGGACGGCGTCGCCATTCCTCCACGGCAACCGAAGAAAGCTGCACGAAAACGCCCTCGCCGCGATTCTCTATGGCGGGATACCACGAGGGCTCCACGGCGATCTCAGCGCGCTCTACATCCGTGTCGTACTCTCCGTGGATGTCGCGCATCGCGGCCTCCAGGCGGGTAAACCCGACGAGAGCCAAGACCTCTCGCAGACGATGAAGCTGGATCACGGCGGCGATTCCATCGCTAAGCCCGGATCTCCGCCAAAACGAGTCGGGCAACCGCCTCGCGTGGAAGTCGGGATCGACAGGAACGTCGTCGCCGAATCCTTCCGGCGCACCGAGCAGCGCCTCGAGTTCCACTTCCTTGACGTGCCGCTGGACCCCGGAGCCGCCCTTGATCCGCGCTATCGCTTCAAGAACCTCATTGTCATCGAATGGTTCCAGAGCGGCGGCAACCTTGGGTTTTTTCTTCATCAGGACCAATTCGATAGCACTATCGACTATCGCCAAGTCATCCCAGTGCGAGGCCACCACGCCATCAATCGCCCCACCTCGATCTGGCAGGGAAAGTACGCTGACGATCTGCGGGAAGTAGGCGTTGGACGCTGTGCGGATGAGCAGTCGACTGGGCTGGTTGCAATCTTCCTCCATATTGAGACCGAGCCAAGGTCGAGCGCCGCGGCAAGTACCGAGGGGGTTCTGATCCAGTTCGGCCGCCTCGTAGAGTGATCGTCGCTTGCCGCATTCGCACCGCACGCTTAGTTCCGCCAGGTCCCCCGTCGTTCCTCGCTCGTCGAGCCACAGTTGACGACGGCAGTTGTCGTTGGGGCCATGCACGAACCCGATCCAGTCGACGTCATCCACATGGCCCCTGGGACAGGCGCGGACAAAGCGAGTGGGCACCACGCTCTGGCCATCGAAACGACCGCGTTCGTCGAGCGATCTTCGATGCACAAGGCGACGAGAGCGGTCGCGTTCGCCAGCCGAGTCGTCCTGGACGACAAACCACTCCGGAAAGCGCCAGGCGCCAATGCCTTTGGATTGTGCCCACGGCTCGTCCGGCGCCGGCGGAGGTGCGTACAGCCTGAGAGACGGTATGCCGGTCATGCTGGTCAGCACCCGCGTCAGCCGCGGCTCGAGAACCTCGTCCAGATCTCTCGGCCAGGTATCCAGACCGCCCATGATCGCCGCATGTTGCGGAAGGTCGATGAGCGCGCCCGGACCGTAAGTGGTGATGATCTGGCTCTGCCGTATTTGCCCGTCTCTCATGGCCGACCAACCGAGTATCCGGGCCGCAGTTCTCTCAATTCCAGATCCACCTCAGGTTCCACGTCACGCAGCGAGCGATTGGCCCTGAATTTCGCGTGATGTTCCGTCTCGAACTCCTTGTCGAGCATTTCCCGGAGTAGCGGTCGTGCACCGCTGCGCTCATAGCGCTGATACTGAACGTTCGTGTTCACGGCGTGATAGTCGGCCAGCACCGCCAGCCAGGAATCGAGCAGATCGACGACGCGGTTCTGCACGCTTCGCAACCTCTCGTCGCGTTCCGCCGCATCGCCAATCGGCTGTCGGTTGATACGGTCCTGGAAGCAATCCACCAGCCGGCGTTCGATCATCGCCCGCACCCGTTCCAATTCCTCGACACCCCTCGGAGGAGTCAGTGCCGCCTCCGCATGGCGCGCGAGTCCGACCAGCGCACCCGCGAAGCCCCGGTCAAGGGCCCGCGCCGAGAAAGGCGTCACGCTGGACACCTCGACGGATCGATAGAAGGTCTCGTGGTAGTGCCGGAAGCGCTCGTAGTGCGAGCGGTCGCGCGGCTTGTGCACGTTGAGCAGCGTAACGACCAGGCCGGGACGCGCATCGTCTCGTCCCACTCGGCTGGTCGCCTGGATGTATTCCGCATGGGTCTTGGGTTGACCGAGAACCACCATCAGACCCAGCCGGGGGATGTCCAATCCGACCGAAATCATGTTCGTCGCAATGGCGCAGTCAACCCGTTGCGGTTCATGGAAGGCGGACTCGAGGAGCCGCCTGGCCTGCGCAACCTTGTCCGTCGAAACGCGGGACGTGAGCTCAATTACATCGGAGAACGTCCGGCGATCCCGAAACAGACCCCTACGCTCGCCGACTCGCCTTCTTTCTCCGTACTGCTTGATCGTGTTGCGGACTTCCTCCTCCAGAATCCGGCGAGCGCCGCCGAGCTCGCGAAGACTGTTGAAGTAGCCGAGCACCGTCATGTAGGGGTCGGCCGGATTGGCGTGGTTCCTGTGTCCCCCGGCGTCCCGGTACGCCCGTTCAGCGGCGCCCATCAGCGCCAACCATGTTCTGCGCATGAGGACTTTCGGGTTGCGTCCGGGGGCCGCGACACCGAGATATAGCCGCCCCGGGGTTTTCGCTACCGGCACCATTCTTGCGAAGAAGGAGTCTCGGCGATCCGGTCCCGGAGGCGGGAACACCTCGGTCGTCGCCCTGGCGAAAAGCGCCTGTATCTGGTCGCTCGCCTGGCGAGCCGTGGCGGTGGAGGCAACGATCTTCGGCCGTACTCTCGACTCCGTTCGATCCCCGGACATGTCGCGTACGCAAAGCGCTTCTATAGCGGTCTCGTAAAGCCCAACCATGGTGCCAAGCGGACCCGAAATCAGATGCAATTCGTCCTGAATTACCAGGTCGGGCGGCAGCAGCGGACTCGCGAGTCGCCTGCCAAACCTTGGTTCCGCCGCACCGTAAAAGCCCCCTGCGCCGAAACGATCCGCGCCGCCGAGCAGCCCCCCGGTCTCCGCACGCCACGGCAGGGACGCGAACTTGTCCACTGTGGCGATGAGGAACGCGGGCAGACGCCGATATATGGACTCGTCCACGGCGACGATGGGCAACGGCCTATCCCCGGAGAAGTCGCAATCGAAGTTGCTGCAGGCAACGCGCAGTTCCGTCGGCTCATCGTCGTTCGGCATCAGGTTGAATGACGTCGCCTCGAACCGCGTGCCGCACCATGGACAGTTCTCCAGCGGAATCGGCGAGGGTCGGTTGCTCGGATCGGACTTGAACCGCCTTGTCTTGGCGCGAGCCGAGTCCGAGCGGTTATCGCCCTTTCGACCCATGAAGTTCGGCGTCGCGGCTTTGCCCACCCAAAGTCCGATCTCGAACGGCCACGCCCCGTAGCGCTCCGGATGCGCCTGTCGCTCAAGCTCAAGGGCGCAAACCAGACCCGATGCGCGCGCGAGCTGATCCAAGGTGAGCAGTCGCAGCGTGTATCGCATGATGACCGCGACACCAGCACCGCGCAGGCCGCCTGCGTCCGACTCCCGATGTCGCAACCTCCGAAGCACCATCGCGAACGCGGCCAATCCAAGATAGGCCTCCGTCTTGCCGCCTCCGGTGGGGAAGAACAGCAAGTCCACAATCTCGCGCTCGGGATCGTGGGGATCACCGATTCCGGGCAAGTTCAACAGGATGAACGCGAGTTGGAACGCCCGCCATCGTGGGGCTTCTTCCGCAAACTCCGCAGGGAAGCGTTGGCGCAGCGCAAGCGCTACGGCACGATTCGCAACCCGGAAGGCATCGAGAGCATCGTCGTCAGCCGCGAGGACTGCGATACCGCGTTGCATCCGATCCGCGGCATGGCCCGCGCGATCCAACAGCACACAGGCCGTCTCGCGTCGACCCTTACTCAGGTTCTCCAGATCCCCCCGCCTCGATTCAATCCAGCGCCGGTATTCTTCGACAAGCGGGAACAGCTTGGCCTTGGCGGCTGAGCCATCAGGGAGTGTGCCAAGCACATCCATGCACAGTTCCACGCCATTGATCTCTACAGTATCCGTCTTCTCGACGACGGCATTGGGGATCCAAGCTGAACGCACCACCCGGCAAGCGCCGTCGACGAGTTCCCAATCCGCCGACACGCCATGTCCGGTGGCGTACTCGGGCGTGTCCGCATAGTGAAGGTCCGCGACTTCGTCGTCCCATGTGGAAGTCCACGCTCCCCGCGGGTCGGGTCGAGGCACGATCGGACGCTCGGCGCGAACCTCAATCTGCGCCTGAAATGCATAGGCCGTATCGGCGTCTGACGGGTTCGGCGTCCGGTGATTCACCAGAAACACCGAGACGGATCGCGTACCTTCGGGGATATCCAGCAAACCTTGCCCTTCGACCGGACGCACGGCCACGTTGAGCTTCAGGCCGCCAGAACCAGGGACTTCATAGTCTCCGTGTTGCATCAGCGTTACGGGCACTGTCCGTTCTTGGGGCGACCGTTGCCACACCTTCAAGGGCTTGTCGTCCGAACCTTCAACCTCTGCGCGCAGATAGTCGCCCCAGCGCAAGGTGACGTCCGCATTCTCCGTGTTCTGATCAACCAGGAAACTCAAGCCGATTGATGAAGGAAAGAAACCTTTCTTGGCAGTCTTGCGTTCCTCCGTTGACTCCTCCGCCAGACCGCCAATCTCGGGCACGGTATCCAGGTCCTCATCTTCGTCCACATCTGCGCTTCCCTCCGGAGGTCCTCCCGCAGGTATCAGGAAACCGGTCAAATACCAATTGGATGGGCGTACCCAATCGGGGAGCCGCTCGGCAACCAGCGGATCGCTCGCGCTCGGTCCAACCAAATCGAGTCGCAACGCCCGGATCAAGCGCTCGCGAACCTCTACAGAGTTAGACGAGGGAACGATGTCGGGCCGGTTGTCCATGTCCTGCGCAACCTCGGACTCGGCGCCCCCCAGCGAAAAGCCTATGTCCGGCAGAAGCTCGACCGGCAATGCGCCCGCTTGCGGCTCGACTGCGAGCGGGGCCTGCAAGTTCGACGTGTTGGCGAGATACCATCCTTCGCTAGCGGCATCATCAATCAGCCTACGCAAGTCGCGTTTCCCAGCGCGGAACTGCTCCAAATACTCTTGGTCCACCTTGACCACGAGATGGCGATCCCGACCGTTTTCACTCTCTATCATCAGGGCGAGATAGCGACCGCCCTGATCGTCACTGGCTTCGAATAGCTGCGGACCGTCATACTCGAACAGGGTTGCGATGTGGCGAATCGTGGTCACGGCGTCTCCACAGTACATCGAGAAAGCAGATCATAGTCCGCCAAGGGCGGCGGTCGTGACGCACACTTCCGACATTCTTGCAATGTACGCCATTTTGGTGCATAGATGCTCCATTCCTTCCTGTGGGGAGACATCGTAATGGCCGAAACAGTCGAGAAGAAGCACGAGCGCGTCCACTTGCGCCTCGACGCGAGGAGCAAGCGCAAGCTCGAACGCGCGGCGGCCTACGAGGAAACCACGGTCAGCCGCTTCGTGCTCAACAACGCCGTGGCCGCGGCCGAGCGGGTGATCGAGGCGCGCGAGCGGGTCGTGCTCCCGGCGACGGACTGGGACGCCTTCCACGACGCGCTGCTCAACCCGCCCGCCCCGAATGCGGCGCTGAGGCGGGCCGCGCGGCGGTACCGCGAGCGTATCGGTGGATGAACCGCCGCTCGCGGTCGAGCCGCTCGGCGCGCATCACGACCGCGCGTCCTTCTTGTGCGGAGAACCGTCGCTCGACGCCTACATCCGCCGGCAAGCCTCCCAGGACGCGCGGCGGCGCGTCGCGCGGGTCTTCGTCGCGTCCGGCGAACCGCCCGAACGGATCGCCGGCTACTACACACTGAGCGCGGC
>CAZFGB010000096.1:0-6813 GCA_964518405.1 uncultured Pseudomonadales bacterium
CATTGATGTAGGGATCCATCTTGAGGATGTTGACGTTGAGGTTGCGGGCTTCGAGGATGGCGGCGAGGGAGGCGGTGAGAATGCCCTTCCCCAAAGAAGAAGTGACGCCCCCGGTAACGAAAATGTAATGCGTCAACGAGCCACCCGATGCCACCCACGCGCCGTCCCGAATGAACGGCACAATGCCTATACGGCCGATACGGCGCGCGGCAAGACGGGGGCACACAATAGCAAAAAGCCGGTTGAGGCTCAAACATTCAACATCCACATCCGGCTGGAACCGGGGGAGAGGCGCCGGGAATACCGGCAGCCGATGTGTGTGGACGATCAAACTATTGTTGTCATCTCAATCCAACAACCATTTGTTATTGCTGTTGGACGTTGCACACGACGGGTGCTTGAGTACCATTGGCCGAATACTGATCGCAAATGTCAGGAGAGATGCATGCGGATGCGACGTAATTCCCTGTTTGAGACCAGAACGCCGCGCGGTGAACGCGGCCCGGATGGGGCGGAGCCCGGTCCCGTCACGTGGAGCTTCGGGGGCGCGGTATCTCTCGCGATTCTGCTGGCCGGCGCGACCGCGGGCCCGGTCGCCTTCGCGCAGGAGGAAGCTGCTCCGGTCGAGCAGGCGCGGCCCGGTCAGATCGAAGAAGTCGTGGTCGTCGGCTCGCGGCGCAGGGACCGTTCCGCGGCCGACTCGCCGGTGCCCGTGGACGTCATCGGCGGCGATGATTTCCTGGCGCACGGCAACACCGACATGGACGACCTGCTGGCGGCGCTGGTGCCGTCGTACAACGTCGCCCAGGAACCCATCAGCGACGCCGCGACTTTCATCCGTCCGGCGACCCTGCGCTCGCTGCCGCCGGACGCCACGCTGGTGCTGGTCAACGGCAAGCGGCGTCACCGGGCTGCCGTCATCGCCCTGCTCGGCGCCGGTGTTTCCGGCGGCTCGCAAGGCCCGGACCTGTCGGCGATTCCCGCCATCGCGCTCGACCGGCTCGAAGTGCTCCGTGACGGCGCGTCCGCGCAGTACGGATCCGATGCCATCGCCGGCATTCTCAACTTCGTGCTCAAGGAAGACAGCAGCGGCGCCACGGTGGATGCCAAGTGGGGCAGTCACTACGAAGGCGACGGCGATTCGCTGACGATCGCCGCCAACGCGGGCTTCGCGCTCAGCGACGACGGCTTCGCCAACCTGAGTTTCGAGACGAAGGAGGTCGACCCGACGAGCCGCAGCGCGCAACGCGGCGATGCCCAGGCGCTGATCGATGCGGGCAACACCCACGTGCGGCAGCCCGCGGCCCAGATCTGGGGCGGCCCGCGCATCTGGAACGACTACAAGCTGCTCGGCAACTTCGGCATCGAGCTCGGCAACGGCAGCGAGGCCTACGCCTTCGGCAACTGGTCCGAGCGCCAGGTGGAAGGCGGTTTCTACTTTCGGAACCCGCACACCCGCGGCGGCGTGTTCCGGGGCCCGGTCCTGGATGCTAATGGGATCCCGGTCTTCAAACTCGACGATGGCGATCTGGTTTCACCGGGACAAGGCGACCTCGACGACGGTGTCGACTTGTTCTACGGGGACGGCTCACCGGTTACCGACACAACGGGTGTCACTCGCACAGTCAAAGTGGCGGACCTGACCGACGATATGTCGGGCAATTGCCCGGCGGTGCGGATCGTGAACTACGTCGCCGATTCATCGGCGCTGGCGCAGATCGCCAATGATCCGAACTGCTACTCCCTGATCGAGAAGTTCCCCGGCGGATTCACGCCGCAGTTCGGCGGCTACGTGCATGACCTTTCCCTGGTCGGCGGTGTTCGCGGCACGCTTGGCGACTCCTGGTTCTACGACCTGAGCGCATCGGCGGGACGCAGCAATGCGCAGTTCTACATCTACAACACCATCAATCCGCAACTGTTCGGGCAGCGCAACAATATCGATGTTCACTACGAAGCTGGCGCGTACACGGAAACGGATAGGGTCCTCAACGCCGATCTGTCGCGGCCGTTCGAGGTTGGTTTCTGGGGGCCCCTGAACGTGGCGGTCGGCCTGGAATATCGCGACGAGACGTTCCGTATCGATAACGGCGAACCGAACTCGTTCTTCATCGATCCCAACCTGGCCGCGCAGGGCTTCGGCGTCGGGTCCAACGGCTTCCCGGGCTTCCAGCCGGGGGATGCGGGCGAAAACACGGTTCGCGCCTTCGCCGTCTGGCTCGATCTCGAGTCCGATGTCAGCGAACACGTGCTGCTCGGCGGCGCCCTGCGCTACGAGAACTACGCGGATTTCGGCAACACGCTCGACGGCAAGGTCGCCGTCCGCCTGCAGGTCAACGAAAGCGTCGCGCTGCGGGGCGCTGCGAGCACCGGTTTCCGCGTCCCGACGGCGGGCCAGGCCAACCTGCGAAACGTGACCACGGAGTTTCAGGCCGGAATGCTGGCCGACATCGCCACGTTGCCGCCGACGAACCCGATCGCCCAGCAGAAGGGCGCCGAGGCCCTGACGCCGGAAGAGTCCACGAACCTCACGCTGGGCGCCGTGTTCCACCTGGGCGATCTGGACGTGACCGTGGACTACTACAACATCAAGATCGAGGACCGGATCTCCTTCACCAGCCGCTTCATCCTGACCCAGGCGGATATCAACGCGCTGCTGGCAGTGGGGGTGTCGGATGCGACCAGTTTCGCTTCGGTGCGGTTTTTCTCCAACCAGCAGACGGTGAAGGCGTCGGGCATCGACGTGGTCGCCACGCTGCCGTTCGACCTTGCCGGAGGCGTATCGAACCTGACGTTCACCGCCAACTGGCAGGACATCGAACTCGCCGAGTTCAACCCCGACTTCACGAGCGACAACCGCCGGCTGCAGATCGAGCAGGGCCGCCCGGATTCGCGCTTCACGCTGTCCTGGACCCACATTCAGGGTCAATGGCGGATGATGGCGCGCGCGCGGCACTACGGCGAGTATTACGATGCCCCGACGAACGACGGCAGCGTATCGTTCTTCCCCGAGCCGGAACTCCTGTTCGATGCCGAGCTGGCCTACCAGGTCACGCCGAGGCTGTCGCTGCTGCTCGGTTTGCAGAACGCGTTCGACGAATACCCCGACGAGAACCCGCATGGCGAGGTGGCGGGACTGATCTATCCCGAACAGTCTCCCTTTGGGTTCGGCGGCGGGTACCGCTACCTGCGCGCAACGTGGAGCTGCGAGTAGTCGTATAGGGGCGTCGCACGGGGCGCCGGTGTCACGCCGGCGCCCCGTCGGGAAACGGCGGCTCGGGAAGGATCAGCGCTCCAGCAGTTCGCGCTTGTTGGTGACTTCGCGCCACTCGGCCTCGTCGGGTGGCGGTTCCTTCGCTTCCGTGATGTTCGGCCAGATTTCCGCGAGTTCGGCGTTGAGATCGAGGAAGTCTTCCTGGTCCTCCGGCAACTCGTCCTCCGAGTAGATCGCGTCGACGGGACACTCCGGTTCGCACAGGGCGCAGTCGATGCATTCGTCGGGATGGATGACGAGCATATTGGGCCCTTCGTAGAAGCAGTCGACTGGACACACCTCGACGCAGTCCGTCAGTTTGCACTTGATACAGGCTTCGCCGATAACGAAAGTCATGGGTGTCCTCGTCTCCCTTCCCGGTCAGTTTCGGGCGGCGTATTCTACAGCAGGTTCCTGAGTTCAAACACGAGGTCGAGCGCCGCTCTCGGCGTCAACTCGTCGGGATCGATCTCCTGCAGGCGTTCGCGCAGGACCGTTTCTTCGTCGGTCTCTTCATCAATGTCCGCGGCCGTCTCGGGTTGCGGCGCGAACAGGTCCGCCTGTCGCGCGTCCGCGCGTCCGTGTTGCGATTCCAGCCGGGCGAGCCGCGTCCGGGCCAGCGCCAGCACCGCTTCGGGCACGCCGGCGAGTTTCGCCACCTGCACGCCGTAGCTCTGGTTCGCGGGGCCCTCCTTGACGATGTGCAGGAACACCACGTCGGCGCCGTGTTCGACCGCGTCGAGGTGGACGTTGGCGATGCCCTGGAACTCTTCCGGGAGGGCGGTCAGTTCGAAATAGTGAGTCGCGAAGAGCGTGAAGGCGCGCAACCGGACCGCCAGGTGGCGCGCCGCCGACCATGCCAGCGCGAGGCCGTCGTAGGTGCTTGTGCCGCGCCCGATCTCGTCCAGCAGCACGAGGCTCTCGGGAGTCGCGTTGTGCAGGATGTCTGCGGTTTCGCTCATCTCGACCATGAACGTGGAGCGTCCGCTGGTCAGGTCGTCGGACGCCCCGATGCGGGTGAAAATGCGGTCTACCGGGCCGATGACGGCGGATGTCGCCGGGACGAAGCAGCCGATGCGCGCGAGCAGGACAATCAAAGCGGTCTGGCGCATGTAGGTGGACTTTCCGCCCATGTTCGGGCCGGTGATCACCAGCATGCGCCGCGCTGCGTCGAGATCGACGTCGTTCGGCACGAATGGCGCGCCCGACTCCGCTTCGACGACCAGGTGGCGTCCCGCGCGAATGTGTATGCCGGGTACATCGGTCAGCTCCGGCGCGACGAGGCCCAATGCGTCGGCGCGGTCGGCGAACGCGGCCAGCACATCGAGGGCGGCGATCGCTTCGCCCGCCGCCCGCAGCGCCGCGCCGGATCGGTCCAGGCGGGACAAGAGGTCGCCATAGAGTTCCCTTTCCCGGCGCAGCGCCCGCGTCTGGCTTGTCAGCGCTTCGTCCTCGAACTTTTTCAGCGTCGGCGTGATGTAGCGTTCCGCGTTCTTCAGGGTCTGCCGGCGAATGTAGTCGGCGGGGACCTCTGCCGCCGCCGCGCGGTTCGTTTCGATGTAGTAGCCGTGCACCCGGTTGTAGCCGACCTTGAGCGACGCGATCCCGGTGCGTTCCCGTTCGCGGCTTTCGAGGTCGGAAAGAAAGCCGCTGGCGTTCGCGGTGAGATCGCGCAGGCTGTCGAGTTGCTCGTCGAACCCGCGCCCGATGACGCCACCTTCGCGCAGCGTCGCGGGCGGCTGATCGACTACGGCGCGGCATAGCAGGTCGTGTTCTTCCCCGAAGGGCGGCAGGTCGGCAAAACGCCGGACCAGCGACGGCGCGTCGAGCGTCTCGACCAGCGCGCGGATTTCGGGCCACACGGCGAGGCCGGCGCGCAATCTCGCAAGGTCGCGCGGCGAAGCGTTGCCCAGGGCGATTCGCGTGACGATTCGCTCGAAATCTCCGATCTCTCTCAAGGCGGGTTGGAGCCGTTCGGCGCCCCGGGCATCGATCAGCGCGAGCACTGCGCGCTGCCGTTCGCGCACGGCGTCGGCGTTTCGGAGCGGCGCCGCGAGCCAACGTTTCAGCAGCCTCGCGCCCATGGGCGTGCGCGTCTCGTTCAGCGCGCCGTACACGGTGCCTCGGGATGTGGGCCGGCCATCGAGGCGGGAGTCGACCTCGAGGTTGCGGCGGGTGCGCTGATCGAGGATGACGTGGTCGCCGGCCTCGAAGCGGCGGACCGAGACGATGTAGTCGAGGGATTGCCGCCGCGCGTTCTGCGCGTAGCGCAGCACCGCGCCGGCTGCGCCGACGCCGGCGGTCACTTCGTGTATCCCGAAACCCGTCAGGTCGCGCACGCCGAAGTGCTCGGTCAGGAACCGTTCGGCGAGATCGGCATCGAAGTCGAGGGCGGGACGGCGCGTGATCTCGCGGCCCGTGTCGATGACGACATCTTCCGCCGCCACCAGTTCGTCGACGCCGATCCGGTCCAGTTCCGCGACCAGCGCATCGGTCGAGTCGCATTCGCGGATATGGAATTCCCCGGAGGAGACATTGAGCCAACTCAATCCCCAGCCGTCCCCGTCGGGATGCGCGCCCGCCAGCACGCTCTCGCTGTCGGGGTCCAGCAACCCGTCCTCGGCCAGCGTTCCCGGCGTCACGATACGCGTCACGCGGCGCTCGACGGGTCCCTTCGACGTGGCCGGATCGCCGATCTGTTCGCAGATCGCGACGGAGCGTCCCATCCGCGCGAGGCGCGCCAGGTAGCCGTCCGCGCTGTGGAAGGGCACGCCCGCCATCGGGATGGGTTGCCCGGCCGAACGTCCGCGGGCGGTGAGGGTGATGTCGAGCAGGTCCGCCGCCTCGCGGGCATCGTCGAAGAACAGCTCGTAGAAGTCGCCCATGCGGTAGAACAGCAGGATGTCCGGGAACTCGGCCTTGATGCCGAGGTACTGCCGCATCATCGGCGTGTGCGCGGCGGCGTTCATTCCTTCCCGGACAGGCGATGCGGATTCGGCATGTGGCTAGACTGCAACGGGTTTCCCCGATCAAGAAAAACAGGCGGCAAGAGAAGCGCCTATTGTAAGCCAGGGCTGAAAAAGCCGTCGGATATGTCGCTTTCTGCGAACTTCCCCAAGTTTGCGGTTGCACTTCTTACTGTTCGGATATACAGTACAGGTCGACCTTGATCCCAGCGGAGATTTTTGAAGCATGTCGGGAACCGAAAAAGATCGCGCCCTGAAAGCGGCGCTGACGCAGATAGAGCGGCAATTCGGCAGGGGTTCGATGATGCGGCTCGGCGACCGCGAACAGGAAGCGATTCCAGCGGTGTCGACCGGCTCCCTCGGACTCGATGCCGCGCTGGGGGTCGGCGGTTTGCCCAGGGGCCGCGTCGTCGAGATCTACGGGCCCGAATCCTCCGGCAAGACCACGCTGACCTTGCAGGTGATCGCCGAGGCGCAGCGCGAAGGCGGCACCTGCGCGTTCATCGACGCCGAGCATGCCCTGGACCCCGTCTATGCGGAGTCGGTCGGCGTCAATACGGACGACCTGCTCGTTTCGCAGCCGGATACCGGCGA
>CAZFGB010000097.1:0-9761 GCA_964518405.1 uncultured Pseudomonadales bacterium
GGTATCTGCGGGTCTTTTTGCCCCCTGGACTTTGTTGCTCCTCCTTGTGTGGTGCCTGCCACACGGCGTCGTCGCGCCTCGCCAGGAACCAAAAATCCCTCGCAGCTACACTCGCATCTTTAGACTTGACGGAACACTAGCAGTGCCCCACAGCCGGCGCCTTCGGCTCCGTTGTGTTCCGGCGAAGGGGACCCTCGCGCTCCCCCGGCCCCGCTCGCCGAGATCAGGCAGCCCGGGTTCCCGAAAAGCCGGCATTGCCGAAAGCGCCGAGCTGGACGTTCCCCGATATCTCGTCGCCGTTCACGGTCGCCGAGAACTCGAGCGTCATCGCCATGGGTGAGGTGATGTTCGCTTTCCACGACAGGGAGTCCCCGTCCACGGCGCCGTCTTCGATGTCGATCGTGCCCTGCGGGCTCGACATGTTTCCCGTCAGCGCGTTGCCGTCCGTCGCAAGCGTGAATGTCGCGGATTGGGGACCCATGGGGGTGTTCGTGACCGTGTTCCAGACTCCGTCCACATTGCTCATTGCTTGGATCTCCTGTGCAACGCCTCAAGGGCTGCGTGGTCCGAATCGAGTATGACAGAGCGGCCGAGCGACTGTACAGTTGGCCGTCACGCGATGGCGCTGCAGTGATCCCGTGCCCGAAGCCACACCTCCCTTCGAAACCGCAGCGCGTTACCGCATTTGGGCGTTGCTCGGCATCGCGCTACTCCTCGTTCTGGGCGGCGCATACGGTCCTGCCCTCGTCCGCGGAAGCGCCACGATCCGGGTCGATTCGACTCCTCCCGGAGCAACCGTGGTGTTGAACGGCCATGAGCGGGGCGTTACCCCTATGGAAATCCCGGGCGTGCCTCCCGGCGAGGCGGTGCTGCACCTGCGCCATCCGCACCATGACGACGCGTTGGTCCGCCTCGCGCTGGGGCGGGGCGAAAGCAAGACGCACCACGTGTCATTTCCGCCAGCGTCGGGGGCACTGGAGGTGATAACGAACCCGCGCGGAGCGCGAGTAATCCTCGACGGCCGCCCGCTGGACGACGTAACGCCCATATCCCTCGACTCGATCCCCACCGGCGAACACACATTGGAAGTGTCGAACTACGGCCGCGAAACGAAGACCGCCACCATCGAGGTGTTCCCCCGAACAACGACCAGGCACACAGTCGAACTCAACCGGGTTCCCATGGGCGAATTGACGCTGCAACTTACGCCCGCCAACGCGACGGTCGAGTTGTTCGACGCGCCGCTGCCCTACTCTCCCGGCGTCCGGCTGCCGCTCGGCACCTACAGGTTGCGCGTCTCGTCGCCCGGCTACCATGCGCGCGAGATGGACCTGGCCATCGTGCATGGACCCAACCCCGTGCGCGTCGACCTTGCACGGCAATACGGCTGGCTCGAGATCGCCGTTCGCCCCGCCCATGCCACCGTGACGGTGGTCCCCAAATCCGAAGGCGGCCGCCCGCAGCCCTTTGGCGAGCAAATGCTCCTTCCGGCGGGCCCCTTCACCATCCGGGCCACCGCAATGGGCTATCGGAACCTCGTCCGCAACCTGACCATGACCCCCGCCGGCATCTCGGTAAGCCTCGACATGAAGAGATTCGATGTCACCCCGGGTCGGCGATTCCGGGACGAGATGAAGTCCGGCGGCAAGGGCCCCGAGCTTGTCATCGTCGGCCCCGGAACGTTTCTCATGGGATCGGACACCGGCGCACGGGACGAGGGGCCCGCTCGCGAAGTGCGAGTGGCGGAACCTTTCGCCATCGGCATTTACGAAGTGAAAACGGACGAGTTCGATCGCTACCGCAAACAGGCGAGCCCGGGCGGGAACGATCTTCCGGCCACCAACCTGTCGATACGCGATGCCCAAGCGTACCTGGCCTTTCTCTCGCGGGAGACCGGCCATACCTATCGTTTGCCGAGCGAAGCCGAATGGGAATACGCCGCCCGCGCCGGTAGCGACACGTTCTATTATTTCGGCGACGATCCCGATGTCCTGTGCGAACACGCCAACGTTGCCGACAAAACCCTGGGGAAACCATACCCCTACTACGAGACGGCGAACTGCGATGACGGGTTCATTCGGCTGGCGCCGGTCGGGAGTTTCAGACCAAACGCGTTCGGACTGTACGATGTCATCGGCAACGTCGAAGAGTGGGTTGCCGACTGCTGGCACGGGTCCTACAAGGGCGCGCCTCTCGACGCGCACGCGTGGGAACCGCACTGCGGTCGTTTCAATGTCGTCCGAGGGGGCGCCTTCGACGCGCCTCCCGACCAGCAGCGGATGACGTTCCGCAACGTGGGCGGCGACGCGTCGGATTCCCGCGGGATGCGCGTGGTCCGGGAACTGTAATCAGAGGGGAGGCTGGCGAAATGACGACCACCGACGCCGATGTCGGCGAGCGCTGGGATCTGGCGAGCGAATACCCCGCACCGGACTGCGCGGAAGTCGACGATGACCTGGCAGAGATCGACGCCCTGTTCGAGGCGCAAGATCGCGCGGCCGCCGTGCTGCGTTCGCTGCTGGGAGGCGCCGAGTCGCTTGACGTCGACAGCGCCGGTCCGGGAATCGAAGCGGCGCGCGAAGCCTTCGTTCTGGGCGAGTCGGCCGAGCGGCTCCTGGGCGATATGGAAACCTACGCCGAGTGCCTTCTCAGCGTGGACAGCTCCGATGAAGCGGCGCAGGCATTGATGGGCCGACTGCAGGCCTACCTGAAACGCAACGACGAGATCGCGGAACCGTTGTGGCAGTTCCTGGACCGCGTGCCCGACCCAGTGGCGGAAGCCTTCCTGGACGATGCACGGACGGCGCCCGCCCGTTTCGTCGTCGAACACGCGCGCAAGCGTCGCCGGGAGCGCCTGAGTCTCGAGCAGGAGACCCTGGCTTCCAGCCTGGCGCAAGACGGCCTTCATGCCTGGGGGCGTCTCTACGATCAACTCTCCGGCACGTTGACCTGCGAAATTCCCGCCAACGGCGCGACGCGCAACGTGGGCCTCGCCGAAGCCAGCGGCCTGCTGCTGAAACCCGACGACGGCCTGCGCGAAAGCGCCTGGCGCGCGATCAACACCGCCTGGGACGAACACGTCGAAGCCTGCTCGGCGGCAATCAACGCGATCGCGGGATGGCGCCTCGAAATGTGCGACCGGCGCGGCACGCACTTCCTCGACGCCCCGCTGCACATGAACCACATCGAACGCGCGACGCTCGACACCATTCTCGGCGTGGCGGAGGAAGCGACGCCGCTGGCGCGCCGCGCCGCGCGGCTGCAGGCGAAAGCCTACGGCAAGAACCGTTACGGGCCGTGGGATCAGCGCGCGCCGGCCCCGGCGAGCGATGAGCGCGAATCGGCACCGATTCCCTACCAAGAGGCGGTAGACATCATCGCGTCGTCGTACGGGTCAATCGACCCGCGCATGGGCGAATTCGTGCGGATGATGTCGTCGAAACGCTGGATCGAAGGCACCGTCGGCGGCCGCAAGCGTCCCGGCGCGTACTGCACCCGTTTCCGCAAATCACGTTCTCCGCGCGTCTACATGACCTACACGGGCGGTGCCAGCGATGTCATTACCCTGGCCCACGAACTCGGACATGCGTTCCACGCGTGGGTCATGCGGGAACTGCCCGACTGCCAGCACCGCTACGGCATGTCCATCGCGGAAACGGCGAGCACGTTCGGAGAGACCGTCGTGCGCAATGCGCTGCTCGAGCGCGCCGAGACGCCCGCGGCGGAGCTCGAGATCGTGTGGCAGGAAGCGGAGGCGCTGATCGCGTTCATACTGAATATCCCCACCCGCTTCGAGTTCGAACGCAACTTCTACGAAGCGCGCGCCGCGCGCCCGCAACGACCCGACGAACTGAAGGAAATGATGAGCGCCGCCTGGCACAAGTGGTACGGCGACAGCCTCGCCGAGCCGGATCCGCTGTTCTGGGCGAACAAGCTTCACTTCTACATTTCCGGTTTGAGCTTCTACAACTTCCCCTATCTCTTCGGCTACCTGTTCAGCCTCGGCGTCCATGCGCGCCGCGAGGCCGCCGGCGCCGAGTTCTTTCCGCGCTACGAGGCGCTGTTGCGCGACACCGGACGGACGACCGCCGAGGAGCTCGCCTACAAGCACCTGGAAGCAGACCTCACACAGCCCTCCTTCTGGCGCGACACGATCAGGATGCTCGAGTCCCGCATCGACTACTTCGAAACGCTGGTCGAGGGGGTTGCGGGCTAGTGTCACCTAGGGGGCGCCGTGTTTCGCCCTGACTTGACCCGCGTCGGCTGGCGTCGCGCCGCCCGCGCCGTTTTCCTTCTCATCGGCGCGGCCACCGCCGATGCGGCGACTCCGGGGCAGCGGGAGGCGGAGGGCTGGGTCGGATCGGATGCCTGCGCCCGGTGCCACTCGACGCAACACCAGGCCTGGCGCGGCTCGCACCACGATCTGGCGATGCAGCCGGTTTCCGAGGCAACCGTGCTGGGCGACTTCGGCGGACGCCATTTCAGACATCAGGGCACCGCCTCGAGGTTTTTCCGTCGCGATGGCGGCTACTGGGTGGAAACGGAAGGACCCGACGGCAAGCTTCGGGCGTACCGCGTGACCTACGTGTTCGGCGTCTATCCGTTGCAGCAGTACCTGCTGGCGCTCCCCGGCGGACGCCTGCAGGCGTTCAGCATCGCCTGGGACAGCCGTCCCGCCGCATCCAGCGGACAGCGCTGGTTCGACTTGCGCGGGTCGAGCGATCACGGGGGCGAAGCGAGCACGGACGACTATTCCATGGCCCTTCCCGGCGCAGCGCCGTCAGCGACGCCGAAGACGCCGGTCGTGGACGCGACCGCGAAAGCCCACGAGCGGGATCCCATGCACTGGACCGGCAGCTACTACAACTGGAACTCCCGTTGCGCCGAGTGTCACAGCACGAACCTGTCCAAGCGCTTCGATCCGAACTCGGGCACGTACGCGACCACCTGGAGCGAGATCAACGTCGGCTGCGAAGCCTGCCACGGGCCGGGCGGGCGACACCTGGCACTGGCGGACGCGGGCCGACTGCGGGACGCACCGGATGCCGGCCTCGCCGTCGACCTGCGTGATGCGGGCGCATGGCATTTCGTTCCAAACGAGACCATCGCACGCCGCAGCCCGGCGACCGGGAGACCGCAACAGATCGACACCTGCGCGCCATGCCATGCGCGGCGAACCTCCCTCGGAGAGTATCGTCATGGCGCCGACCTGCTGGACACCCACCTTCCCGCTCTCCTGGAAGAAGGCCTGTACTACGCCGACGGCCAAATCCGCGAGGAGGTCTACGTCTACGGCTCCTTCGTGCAAAGCAGGATGTACCAGGCGGGCGTGACCTGCAGCAACTGCCACGAGCCGCATGGCCTTCGATTGCGAGCGCCCGGCGACGCTGTCTGCGCCCAGTGCCACCTGCCCGCGGCCTACGACAACACCGCGCATCACCGCCACGCCGCCAACTCTCCGGGAGCGGAGTGCGTGAATTGCCACATGCCCGCCACAACCTACATGTCGGTGGACCCTCGCCGCGACCACAGCCTGCGAATCCCGCGACCGGATCTCAGCGCAATGGCCGGCGCGCCCAACGCCTGCAATGCCTGCCACCAAGACCGAACGTGGGCATGGGCCACCGACGCCCTGGAGAACTGGGGTATCCAATTCGCGGATGCCGGGTCGCATCCGGCGTCGGTCCTGCGGCGTGCCCGCCAGGGTGATGCGCGCGCGGCGCACGGCTTGCAGGCCATTGCGATGGACGATGGCGCTCCCGCAATCTGGCGCGCCACGGCCGCCGCGGAACTCGGTCGACTTCCCAGCCGACGGTCAGTCGAGAGCGCCGCATCCCTGCTGACGGACGACGACGCGATGCTGCGGCTGGGCGCCGTGCGAGCAATAGAGTTCCTGCCTTGGCAGCAACGGCTGCAGATGCTTGAACCCCTTCTCCGAGACCCCGTCGCTGCCGTTCGGATCGAACTTGCGCGGGCGCTCGCAGACGTGCCGCTCGCTCGGACCGGGCAATCCGTCGCTGTCGCGCTCGAGGCGTTGTTCGACGAGCACCTCCAAACCCTGTCCCGCCACGCCGACATGCCGGAATCACTATCGCAGCAAGGGAATTTCCTTGCGGCCCGCGAGTTGTATGGGCTTGCCGAGAAGGCCTACCGCGGCGCCCTGGACCTGGACCCGCAACATGTTCCCACCCTGCTCAACCTCGCCGACCTCTATCGCGTGCTCGAACGCGACGGCGAGGCCCGCGCGGTCCTGGGCAGCGCCATTGCCTCGGCACCCGATCAAGCCGCACCGCACCATGCCCTGGGATTACTGGAAACGCGCGCCGACAATCACGAGCTTGGGCTCCGGCATCTCGAGCGCGCCGCGGCGCTGGAGACCCGGGGCATCCGCTATCGCTACGTCTACGCCATTGCCCTGCACGACACGGGCGACACACCTGCGGCTCTGGAAGTGCTCAGGACCCTGCTCGGCACGGCGCCGGCAAATCCCGATGTCCTGCTGGCCCTGGTGAACTACTCGCGCGACGCCGGCCGGATCGAAGATGCCCGGCGATATGCCGACGAACTACGGAAGCTGTTCCCCGACGCTCCCGCCTTCAGACGCCTTTACGACAGCCTGTAAGCGGCCGAGGCCACGATGCGCCAGGCTTTCGGAGTTCGATGAACGCCGCCGAGTACAAGCTTGCCGTGCTTGACCCTATCTCCCGGAAGTACAAACGCCTCAGCACAACGCCCGGGTCATTCGTTCCTCACGAATACCATGAAAATAGATCTTATTCAGTACTATTTTCATGGTATTTTTTTGCACATGTTGGACCGCGAAGCCTATCAAGCCGTCAACACCGCCCTCCGCCGTGCTCCCGTTGTCGTGCTCGCAGGTCCGAGGCAGTGCGGCAAGACGACCCTCGCCCGGCAGTTCCTGACCCCCGACTCCGTCAACTACTTCGATCTCGAATCGCCGCCAAGTCTCGCCCGTCTGGACGAACCGATGACCGCTCTGGCACCACTTCAGGGGCTGGTCGTCATCGACGAGGTGCAGTTACGACCGGACCTGTTTCCGACGCTACGCGTTCTCGTCGACCGCACGCCCGCCCCCTCACGATTCCTGGTGCTCGGCAGCGCGTCCGGACCGCTTCTTCGACAGACATCGGAGAGCCTCGCGGGCCGCATGGAACGCGTCCTCTTGGGCGGCTTCACGCTGCGCGAGACGATCAGTGAGTCGCCCGACGCGGAGGCGCGACTGTGGCGGCGCGGCGGCATGCCGCGATCCTACCTTGCCAGGAACGAGGCAGATAGCGTCGTTTGGCGCCGGGAGTTCATTCAGACTCTGCTGGAACGAGATTTTCCACAGTGGGGCCTGACCGTGCCAGCCGCGGCGATGGGGCGTTTTTGGACCATGCTCGCGCATTACCACGGCCAAACGTGGAACGCCGCCGAGCCAGCCAGGGCGCTCGGCACCCGGCCGGTCGCCGTCCGCCGTTACCTGGACATCCTCACCGACGCCATGATGGTGAGACAACTGCCGCCGTGGTTCGCCAACCTGCGCAAACGCCAGGTGAAGGCACCGAAGATCTACCTCAGAGACCCGGGTCTGCTGCACCAATTGCTCGGCATAGCCACGGAGAGGGAACTCATGACGCACCCGCGCGTCGGCGCGTCCTGGGAAGGGTTCGTTCTCGAGCAGGTGCTCGCCATGGAACCCCACGACGACACCTATTTCTGGGCGACGCATCAAGGTGCCGAAATCGATCTGATCCTGCGCCGGGGCGGGAGTCTCTACGGCGTCGAGTGCAAGTTCGCCGACGCGCCGCGCATGACGCCATCCATTCGCAACGCCCTGGCCGATCTCGGCCTCGTCCGGGTGGCCGTGATCTATCCCGGCGCCCAGCGGTTCCCGCTCGCGGAGCGTGTCGAGGTGGTGCCGCTCGCAGCGTTGTCGCGAGGCGAGCCGCTGTTCGATACGACCGGCCCGCAAGCGCCATGAAATCCGTCACGGCTTCGCCTTGACACCCCCGCTGCACCTGCACAGACTCGGACGGCAACTCCCTTGAGACCGAACCGCCCATGATCGAAAGACACCTCGATATCGTGACCGCCGATGGCGACATGAATTCCTTCATCGTCTACCCGGAAGAGGGAGGCCCGTATCCGCTCGTCCTCTTCTACATGGACGCACCCGGAAAGCGCGAAGAGTTGCACGACATGGCGCGGCGGATCGCCGCGGTCGGCTACTACGTCATCCTGCCCAACCTCTACTATCGGCAGGTCCGGGAGTTTCACCTGTACCTTCCCGGCGCCACCCGCGAGCGCATGCGCGAACTGATGGACGGGCTTTCCAACGCCATGGTCTGCCAGGACACCCAGGCGATGCTGGATTTCGCGGCGTCCGAATCTTCCGCCCGCGGTGGACCCGTCGGCGCGGTGGGCTACTGCATGAGCGGCCCGTTCGTTTTCGCGGCCGCGGCCGAGTTCCCCGACCGCATCAAGGCTTCGGCGTCATTGCATGGGGTGAAGCTCTACGGCGACGCGCCGGATTCTCCGCATCTGACGGCCGACCGCATCCAGGGCGAGATCTATTTCGGCTGCGCGGAGACGGACAACTGGGCGCCGCCGGAACTGGTCGATGCCCTGGACAAGCATCTCGCGTCCACCGGGATCAACTACCGCATCGAATGGTATCCGGGCACGAACCACGGTTTCGTCTTCCCCCAGCGCGACGGGATGTACCACAAGGCGTCGGCGGAAAGACACTGGGAACGCCTGTTCGCGCTGTTCCAGCGAAATCTCTGACCCCCGTCCAGCTTGGCAAGAGGGTGAACATCGCACCAAGCACGGCGACACTGGGCGCCACCGTCACCGACGTTCGCCTGAACGCGCTGTCGGACCGCGATTGGCGGACCATAGAAGACGCGTTCCACCTATACGCGGTCCTCGTCTTTGCCCGCGCGAACCTTACAGAATCGGAACACATCGCCTTCAGCCGGCGGTTCGGCCCGCTCGAACGCACCCTGTCCAAACGTACGGACAGGCAGGAGATTTCGCTGCTGTCCAACGTCGCGCAGGATGGCGGAATCGCGAAACCCGACGACAACCTGGGACTGTTCCTCAAGGGCAACCGCTACTGGCATACGGACTCCTCGTTCAAGAAGGTGGGTGCCAAGGTGTCCCTCCTGCGCGCCGTGGAAGTCCCCGATTCCGGCGGCGACACGGAGTGGGCAGACATGCGCGCCGCCTGGGACGCCCTCGACCCGGACACCCAGCGGCAGCTCGAAGGTCTCGAGGCGGTGCATTCTTACGCCTACTCGCAGGGCAAGGTCGGAGGCATCGCCCTGCTGAACCGACGCGAGCGGGACGCGCTGCCGCCCGTGCGCCAACCGATCGTGCGCGTGCATCCGGCGACGGGTCGACAGAACCTGTACGTGGGCCGCCACGCATCCCATATTGTCGGCATGCCGATCGAGGAGGGCCGGGCCTTGCTCGAACGATTGACGCAGGAGGCCTGCCGGCCGCCTCGCATCTTTCGCCACCGTTGGCGGGCCGGAGACATCGTCGCCTGGGACAACCGGTGCGTGCTGCATCGGGGGCATCCCTGGCCGTTCGACCAGCCCCGCGTCATGAAGCGCACCACCGTGGCGGGCGACGGCGACAACCCCTGGGCGATCAGCGAAGCTGGCGGGCAAGGTTAGTTCGACATGCTCGCACTTGGGGAAACATCCGAGCGACGGAAGGCGGCGTGAGCGATTCGGCTGCCGCGCCGCTTG
>CAZFGB010000098.1:0-19736 GCA_964518405.1 uncultured Pseudomonadales bacterium
CTCCAGATCGTAGTTCCATTTGCCGATCGCGCTCCAGCGGTAACCGAGCGGCCAGATCGCCGACACTTCGCCCTGGTCGATATCGGAGTCGGAGCGCGAGCGTCGCGCCACATTGAGGATCCGATCATTGCTCGTTCGATAGCGCAACGAAACGCCGAACTCCCGACCTTCGGCGCGGCGCGGGTCCCAGACGCCGCCGCCCGTTACGGTGAACGCGCCTATGCGGGCGGCGAGTTCGGCGGCGAACGCGGACGCGGAACGCGGGTTGCTTCCGTCGGCCGGTTTGCGCAGCGTCACGCGCTGATCCTCGAAGGAGAAGATTCTTCCAAGGCTCGCCCGCAGCCTCTCCGTGCCGGTGCCGCCATCCATCAGTCGGCTCGTCACACCGATGGACAACTGGTTGGCGTCGCCGATTCGGTCCAGTCCCGAAAACCGGTCGCGACGAAACAATCGGGGATAGGAGAAGGTCGTGAAAGACGTATCGAACAGCGGCAGCGTGTCCTGCGCCTCGTAGCCCTGATAAAGGTAGTAGCCGCGCGGCTCCAGGGTCCAGACGGTTCGCTCGCCGACATCGCGATCGAAAAACAGGCTTCCATCCACGTCCCCGAAAGCGATGGACCGTTCCGGCGTCGCGTCCGCGCCGACGGGCGTGGCGTCAAGCGCGTAGCTGGTATGGCGGTAGCCGGCACCGAGCTTGAGAAAGCCCCAGGAGCGAAGAAATGGAAGTTGCAGGCGCGATTCGAGGTGCGCGCGCTCGCCCCCCATGCGAGCGCTCTCGCCGGGCAGTTCCCCGGGCGGATCGAAGGTCGTCCACGACGCCCCCAGGGTCCAGCCCAGCGCGCCCGCGACGCGACCGCTATAGGTGAGATCCAGCGCCGGAACCCGCCGATGCGGTTCCCGGCGCCGTTCGAGCATCTGGAATGCCTGTGCCGAGAGCCCCGCGGAGAGACCGCCGCGCGCGTAGCGTATCTCGGCGAACCGGCGCAGATGGCCCTGGGCGACGACCTCCTGGTCCGTCCCCAGGTCGCGAAAGTAGTCGCGATCACTCACCGCCGCGTAGTCCACGAACGTGGCGAAGCGGCCGAAGCCGCCCCGGTGACTCATCCGGGACAGCCAGCGATTCGACGCCATGTCAGGATTGACTCCTTGGCCGTACAGGCGATCCCGCGGTAGAACGGCGCCGGCGACCGTCGTTTCGCCGAATCCGTTCAGGTGGCGGAACTCGGCCGTCAGGCCGGTGCCCCGGCCGGACACATGGCGGGGAACGAGGGTCGCGTCGTAGTTCGGAGCGAGGTTCAGGTAGAACGGCGCGGCGAGATCGGCGCCGTCGTCGCCGGAAATCCCCGCGTCGGGAAACAGGAATCCCGACTGGCGATCAGCGGAAACAGGAATGCGAAGCCGGGGCGAATAGAAGATCGGTACGCCCTTGAGCTTCACGACCACATCGCGGGCGCGGGCAAACGCATCGCCCTTTTCGATGGCGATTCGGCCGGTCTCGACCTGCCAGGTGTCGACTCCCGGCTCGCATCGGGTCAGCCGCGTCGACGCGACGCTCAACGCCGCATCGGTTCGCTCGACGACGGCGGCCGTGCCGCGGAACTCCGGCGCGAACAGCACGAAATCGACATCTTCGACGCGCACCCGTTCTCCCGCCGTATCGAACGTCGCCGAGGCACCCGCAAGCGCCAGCCCGGGTTCGCTGAAATTCAAGCCGTCCGGGAACGAGACTTGGCGCGTCCCGCCGACGTCGCGGACCACGGCGCGCTCGCCCTCGAGCCTGCGATTGCCCTGTTCGAAGGAAACCGCGCCGGAAAACTCCGTGCTCCCATCATGCGTGTGCACCAGGCGGTCACCGCGCAACCGGGCGGGAAACGATCCCGACAGCGCGCCGAGCGGCTCGGGATAGTCGCGTTCCATGTACATGCCGCCGCAAACGGCCGGGATGCTGGTCCTGTCACCGGAGTCCAGTTCCGCGCGGGGCACCCAGTACATCTCGACAGCCGAGACGGCGCCCGCGCGCGGAGATGCGAAGGCGACGACAATAACGAGAGCGGCAGAGCACTTCACCCCCGAAGCATGACAAATGAATGGCGCGCGTCATAGTCGCTGGACAGGAGTTCTGACCGTGCGAGCGTTGACCGCCTCTGGCATGTGAAATACCATTTTGGCATGGTCGTTACCATTGACGGTGCGGGAAGGTTGGTCGTGCCGAAGGCCTTGAGGGAGCAGTTCAACATGACTCCCGGGTGTGAACTCGAGATCGAAGCCGCCGCGAACGGGATCATCCTTCGCCGGGCCGATGCCGAACCGGCGCTCCTTCGCAAGCAGGGCATTCTCATCCACCACGGGTCCGCGCGCGCCTCGGTGGACATCGGCGAGTTCGTCCGCGCCGAACGCATGGCGCGAAGCGCCCGCATCGCCCGCGATGTCGGTTGAGTGCGCACGCTGTTTGACACATCGGTGGTGGTCGCGGCACTGGTAGACCAGCTTGGCAACCACGAAGCGGCCTTCCGCGAGTTCCGGCGTTATTCGCACGGCGAGAACGCGGGTTGCTGCTCGACACACGCGCTGGCCGAAGTCTACGCGACGCTGACAGCCTTGCCGCTGAAACGGCGAATCTCGCCGGACGAGGCGCGACGGCTGCTCGAAGACACCGTGCTCCACCGCTTGGCGGTCATACCGCTCGCCACCGCCGACTATCACACCGTTCTCGGCCAAGTCGCGGAACGGGGCCTCGACAGCGGCGCGATCTACGATGCCCTCCACGCCCATTGCGCGCGCAAGGAACGTGTCGACCAGATCCTCACCTACAACCTGTCCGATTTCGAGCGGTTCGACCTCGACGGCATCCCGGTCGTGGCGCCGTGAATCCCGAGAAACGGGCACCGACATCGACGAACTGAAAGACCTCTATCTCCGCCGTGCCCGAGGCAGTGTGCTGGTAGTCGTCTCGAGGAGGTTGCGCGAACAACGGAAACTCGCGGCGTCTTCCCATGAGTGACCGTATTCGGCAACTCGAATCATGGTGCGTAGAAGAGCTCGGGCCGCTGGTTGCGTTTGAACCGCTCGCCCAGGAGGCAAGCACGCGCCGGTTCTACCGCGCGACGAGCCGCGACGGCTCCCGCATCGCCATGGACGCGCCGCCGGCGACAGAGAACAACGGCCAGTTCCGTGCGCTGTCGACACTGTTTCGGGAAAGTGGCGTGCCCGTGCCGGAAGTATTCGCGTTCGACCCGCGCGGATTCTTTCTCGTCTCGGACTTCGGTGACTGCCGGTTCGATCACGCCTACGCCGCAGGTCGGGAAAAGGAATGCCTTGACCTGGCGCTCACGTCCCTGTTGCGCATCCAGTCGGTCGAGTCCGATATCGTTCCCCGCTACGAGATCTCACGCTTTCGCGATGAACTCGCCATCTTCACCGAGTGGCTGGTCGAGCGGTTTCTGCGGCTCCCGACGCCCGCGTTTATCGACCACGCCTGGGAAACACTCATCGACGCCACGCAGGCGCAGCCGATGGTCACGGTGCACCGCGACTATCACAGCCGCAACCTGATGCTGCGAGATGACGGGAGCCTCGGCATCGTCGATTTTCAGGACGCGCTGATCGGTCCGGTGACCTACGACCTCGTTTCTCTGCTGCGGGACTGCTACCACGTGTTTCCTGAGCCAACGGTCGGGAAATGGCTGGCGCGATACTGCCGCCTTGCGGACTGCGGCCTGGCTGTGCGCGACTTTCGCCGCGCCTTCGACCTCACCGGTGTCCAGCGGCACCTCAAGGCCGCCGGGATCTTCGCCCGGCTCAAGTTGCGCGACGGCAGGGACAGCCACCTGCCCGACATCGTGCCCACGCTCGAACGCATCGCCGATGTGACCGATGGCTACCGGGAACTCGCGGATCTGAGCCGATGGGTCGGGAACGTCGTCCTGCCGGCCGCGCGCCGCATGGTGGAAGGGCCGTGAAAGCAATGATCCTCGCGGCCGGCCGGGGGGAACGCCTGCGTCCCCTCACCGACCGCATACCCAAGCCCCTGCTCCCGATCGCCGGGGAAGCGCTGATCGTGCACCAGATCCGCTGGCTTCGCCGCGCCGGCATCACCGACATCGTCGTCAATCTTCATCACCTCGGCGAGCAGATCGAGGAGCGCGTCGGAACCGGGCGCGACCTCGGAGTCAACGTCCGCTACAGCCGCGAAGCCACACTGCTCGACACCGGCGGCGGCGTCAAAGCCGTCCTGCCGCTGCTCGGCCCGTCGCCGTTCCTCGTGCTGAACGGCGACATCTGGACCAACTATCCCTTTGGCCAGCTCACCGAACTCGAACCTTGCGCCGGCCACCTGGTGCTAACACCCAAACCCGACCATCGCGAAACCGCCGACTTCGCGCTGGTCGAAAACCGCGTTCGGCGCTTTGGGACCAGCGACGACGACCTGGTGTTCACCGGCATAGCCGTGCTCAATCCGGCACTGTTTGACAACGCGCCCGAGGGACCATTCAACATCGCCCACACGCTCTACTTTGCCGCCGCCGCAGCGGGGCGTCTCACGGGAGAGGCGTTTCTCGGTGCCTGGTTCGACATCGGCTCTCCCGCACAGTTGAAGGCCGTTCGCAGGCTCACCGACTAGTCGGTGACAGACTCCCCTGAAACGCCCACCGCCAAAATGGGGGATAACCTTGAGCTGGCCTGTCTAAACAGGCCCGAATCATGTTGACCACCGGCACCGCATCCGATACAAGGACGTTTCAGGAACCCGCTCGCAATACTGTTGCTGCGGGAGAAACATTTTCCGGAGGGTAAGAATGAAGAGATTCGCACGGTTAGTAGTAGCGTCGCTAGGAGTGGTGCTCACGCTATTCGGATTGCCCGCCCATGCGGCCGCTGAAGGCGAGGCCGCCGAGGCAGACGCAGGGCAGGACGACACCCGGTACATCGAAGAGATCATCGTGACCGGCGAGCGCGGCGAGCAGAGTTCCCTCGAGCGCGCCATGACGGTCACCGGCTTCAACGCCAGCATGATCGAGCAACTGGGCATCCAGAACACCAACGACCTCGAGGTCCTTGTACCGGGCCTGCAGGTCGGCACCCGCAGCCACGCGGGCAAGAACGAGGATGGACATCTCGTCATGCGCGGAGTCGCGAACGACCGCCGCATCAACTTCTTCCAGGACTCGTCGGTCGCCGTCTACGTCGACGGCGTCTACAGTCCTGTCTCCTACGGTCTGGACGGCGGCATGTTCGATGTCGAGCGGATCGAGGTGGCCCGGGGCCCGCAAGGCACCACGGGCGGCCAGACGGCCCTCACCGGGTCGGTCAGCTTCGTCACCAAGAAGCCGACCGACGAGTGGGACCTGAAGGTCACCGGCGAGGTCACCGACCAAAACTCGTACGAGTCCAACGTCGCGTTCGGCGGCCCCATCGGCAACAGCAATTTCTCCTATCGGCTGGCCGCGAGCCGACTCACGGGCGACGGGCTGATCGAGAACGTCGGCGCGGGACCGGACGCCGGCGTGCCCGACCGGCTGCAGTATTCGCCGCAGCTTCGCTTCAAGAATGATCGCTGGGACATCACCGGACGCTACAGAAAGCTGACCGACACCGGCGTGCACAACCTCTCGCTCATCATCGGCGCGCGCAATACCGAGGAACAGTATTACCTGCTGAACGATGGCACGCCCCGATGCGAAATAGACCGGCACCCCGATTCGCCCACCTATGGCGAATGCATCAGGGACTCGGCCGGGAATGTCGTGTACTACCTCAATCCGTTCTACGGGCTGGGCCAGAACGTGGCGATCGCGAACTGTCCGGGTTTCAACAACGACGGCTCTCGCGACCCCGGCCATCCCGTGGTCTGCGCCGGCGAGCATCTGCAACTCAAGACCGAACTCAACGCCCCCCTGAGCGAGAACAACTCCCAGGAGGCGACCACGCTCGAGGCGCGCTATGCCCTCAACGACACCCACGAGATCGTCTACCACTTCGGTGATCGCGATACGCGAACGGACACGACCGACGACCAGGACCAGACCAACCGAATGGGCGGCGGCCGTTGCCTGGCGATTCATCCCCGCGTCATTTCCGGAGAACTTCAGGAAGGTCAGAGGCATTCCCGCTGCGCATTGGATGAAGCCGGCAACGGCGTGTACGACGACAAGATTACCAACTACCTGCGCACCTCCGATCAAGTCAGTCACGAGATTGCGCTCATCTCCGACAACGAAGGGCCGCTCAACTATACGTTCGGCTATACCTACCTCTCCGGTGACCAGCCCTACGTCTATCGCGATATGTTCAACGGGGTGGAAACCGGCAGCAACAGCCTCAACAACGCCACCTTCTACACGGATACGTCGGCCATTTGCGAAGCGAGACTGGAGGAAGTGAGATTCCCATGGGAGGCCGGACGGTGGAGTGGCGACATCCGTGATCCGAGCAACCCGAGCAACAAATTGGCGACGGGTTATATCCTCGGTTGCTATGGCAGCGACTACTCCGCCCACTGGAGCGACGTCACCAACGGCGGCACCCATATCAACGGCAGCGGCCTAGTCGCCGCCTTCTATGGCAACGTGACCTATGACCAGCAGGCGCTCTACACCAACGTGGAATACATGCTGAACGACCAGTGGAAGGTCTTCGGCGGCCTCCGGTACAACGACGACCACAAGGAGCACGTGCAGAACGACTTCAGCAGCGCAAGCCAACGTACGCTTCCCGACGGGACGGTAATCAACGTTGTGAACGCCATACTCAGAAGCAAGCACTACGATACCGTCTGCTGCGGCTATATCGGCATCGAGACCGACGCCGAAGGCTTCGCCATACCGGATGACCGGACCTTCGCCGATTCCAAGGTGAAGACCTGGAGGATATTGACCTGGAACGTCGGCGCGGAATACACGCCGACCGACAACCTGATGTGGTATGGCCGCATCTCCAAGGGCTATCGAGCCGGCGGCTTCGCGGGCTTCGGCAACCTGCTGGGGGAACCCATGCCCGCGGAAGAGATGATGAACTACGAAGCTGGCCTGAAGGGGCTCTTCTTCGACAACGACGTACAGTTGGAGATCAGCGCCTACTACCAGGATTTCAGTTCCTTCTGGATACAGGAACGGCGCCTCAGAACCAGCGCCGAGCTTGTCGTCAACAATCCGCGCAATCAGCTCTGGATCGGAGACACCACGGCCATCGACGGCACGGTGATCGGCGGCGTGGAGGCGCAGGGCGCATGGCAGATCAATGACAGGTTGGTCCTGCGGGGTTTCTACGAATACATGTATTCGAGCTTCGGTCCCTTCGAAACCAACTACTGCTGCACCCCGGAGGGCACTACAGCGCCCACGATTACCCGTGAGATAGACGGACGGACATACAGCGGCGGCACCCCCTCGAATTTCGAGGGCAACTCCCTGCGCTTGCAGCCGCAGCACAAACTCTCCTCTGCGTTGACGTACGACGTGCCGATACCGGCACGCTACGGCACGCTGGACGTGGTGGGAATAATGAGCTGGCGCGACGCTATGTATCCCGACGAAGCCAATCTGGACATATACGAGATCCCCGCCTATCTCAGGTGGGACATGCGCGCGAACTGGGTATCGCCGAACGGCCGATACACCGTTACAGGTTGGGTCACCAACGTGCTTGACGTGGTCCAGGTCCTGAGCTATTCGCCTCGGGACGGCAACGGCGTCACCGGGCCGGTGCATGGAACCGTGTCGGACGAACGGCGGATCGGCCTGACGTTCAACTACCAGATGTAACGGAGTGTCGACGGACTTCCTTAAGGGGAGTCCAGAACTTTTCAAAGGGCGCACCTCAAAAGGGTGCGCTCTTTTTCCATGTGGGCACAGTGGGTGCCCCAAAAATAACAACTTATCGGAGATCGACAATGCCTGTCATAGACATGTCAACCATCAAGCCCGTCGGCGAATTCGGCTCGAAAGCCTGGGGCGAAGCCTGCGTCGAAGCGGCCATCAGGATGCTCGAAGCCGCCAACCTGCCCACTTCAATCACCTGGGCCTTTTCCGAGCATTACACCCATCCACCTGCACGACTGATGGAGGGAGGCCGCACGCACTCGGGCTACTACCTCATGGTGAAAGAAGGAGAAGTCTCCGGTGGAGACGGCATTCTCGCGGAAGCACGAACGATTCCCGGCTTTCACGCGAAGGTGCCCTGGGCCGCCATCTGCAATCAATCCGCAGCGCTATACGGCCGGGAGGGCATGCGGCAACGCGGTGTTGACCAACAGGCCCTGTTTGCGGCAATTGGAGAATACGTAGGCCGCGAGAACCCGTTCGGCCTGGACATCAACAAGGAAGGGAAGCCCAGCGTCATGCTGGATCCCGTGGGTCCCTGGCCCGCAGAGGTCGGCGCGGCTCTCGGAGAAGGCGCAGAAGAAGGGAATGGACTGCACAACATCGCCGCGACACTGCAGACCGATTCCCCGGAATATGCCGACCTGCCGGTCACCGCGCTGCGGGTACCCATCTTTGCCGAGATGACAGATCGGCAAAAGGCGGATTTCGTCAGACTTTGCGGTATCGAGATGTGAGCACGGAGAGCGAAATGACAAACATGATCTTTGAGGAGAACACCATGAAAAAGTCCCTTCCGATTGTTGCTCCCTTGGGATTGGCACTGGCACTTGCGGGATTGCCGGCCCACTCGGCCGATGACGCCGAACAAGCCGAAGAAGAAGCAAAGACCTATATCGAAGAAGTCATCGTGACCGCCGAGAAACGCGAAGAGAACCTGCTCGACGTACCGGTCACCATGACGGCTTTCAGCGGTCAGATGATCGAAGAGCTCGGCATGACCAATCAGGATGACCTGGAGCAACTGGTTCCTGGCCTGCAGTTTCAGGATGAGGGCCAGCTGACCGGTCAGGGCACGACGATACGCGGTATCGGCACGAGACTCGCCGGCGAAACCCACCCGGACCTGGCGGTCGCCACCTATGTGGACGGTGTCTACACGCTCGGGGTCTACGGCGATGCGCCGAACATGTTCGACCTGGAGCGGGTTGAAGTCGCACGGGGTCCGCAGGGCACGCTCAATGGCCGGAACTCGATCGCCGGATCGATCAGTTACTACTCCACAAGACCCACCGAGGAGTGGGATCTTCTGTTCCATACGGAGTACACCGACCAGTTTACGCAGCGCTACGGCGTTGCCTTCGGTGGCCCCATCACTGAGAACATCCTCTTCCGGCTCGGCGGTAGCTACTACGAGGGTGACGGCGCACAAAAGAACATCGGCTTCGGCGACGACTACGATGCACCGGATCAGAAGTTCATCGCGCCACAGCTGCGTTTCAAAACCGATCGGATGGATCTGAATCTGCGCTACACCAGGCTGAACGACGACGGCGTTCCCCGAACGCAGGTGCTTTTGACCAACTACGACATATCCAGCCCCACAGATTTTCTCGGGAATCCGAACGCGCATTACCTGTGGGAGGGTCGGGTGCCGTCCATCGCCGCAGACTGTCCTCCGAGAACGCCTGGCTGGGAGTGTGGTGACATCAGGAACCAAGTCAATGTGAACCGCTCCGCCGTTGGCGCCAGTACCGCCGAAAGGCAGTCCATCGCTTTCAGTTTCGACATCAGTGACAACTACACGCTGCGCTACAACTTTGGCGACACCGACAACCTCTCCCAGGTGCAGAGAGACCGCGACATGACCAACCGGGTGGCAAGTGTCAATGACCCCCTCATCGCCTCCGACGCACCGGTACCCCTAAGGGACGAGTCGAATCAAATTCTGTACGGCTACACGGAGACTTCCCACGAGCTACACCTGGTGTCGAACCTGGACGGCAAGTTCAACTACATCCTCGGTGCCTTTACATACGAGAATGCCATGGAATGGGTCGTATCCTCCTTCGTCTTCACCAATGCCTGGGCAAATGTCTCTGCTGAAAGCGCTGCGGCAGCCAGCCGTTTCGGTACCTGTGCGAATGCACTTGCCTTTCTTACCGCTATCTTTGGAGCGGCCTCGACGCCGGAAGAAGCGGAGGCAATGGGCGTACCAGGCAACTACTGGCGATGTCCGGAAGGTGACGACCACAACCAATGGCTGAGTTTCGAGTCGAGAGGCAGCTCGGCGACCGACGCTTTTTTCATCAACGGTGACTATCAGGTCAACGATCAGTGGCTCGTCTCCGGCGGTCTTCGCTATACGGAAGATCTAAAGACCCAGGATTTCAACGGCGGCTGGGCCAAATTCGGTTTCGGGTTCGTTGAGGGCGTACCGCTCGAAATCCTCTTCGACGATTCAGACCCCAATCCGCGAGTCTGGGACAAGACCATTGGCCACATTTCCCTGGAATACACCCCGGATGACGATCGTCTGATCTACGGACGAATCTCGACCGGATACCGGGCAGGTAGTTTCAACCCCAAATCCGATGCGGTCCCGACATTCGTCGAGGAAGAGACGTTGATCAACTATGAGCTCGGCATGAAAGGGATGTTCATGGATGGACGCCTTCGGTTGACCTCCGGCGTTTTCTACAACGATTTCGACAACTATCAGATTACGGGTTCAATCGAGCCCCAGGACGCGAGAGACCGTGTCACCGACGGGCTCTTCAGCCAGTTTTCCGCTTCGCCCATCATCGAATTCACGAACAACATCCGGGATACCAGGATTTGGGGTGGCGAAGTTGACTTCATCTACTATGTGAACGAGAACTGGCGCCTGAGCGGCTTCTATGCCTATCTCGACTCCCAGATCGGCCCACATTTGGAGGTCGTCCGGGGACATCCCAATCCGCAAACGGGTACGTGGAATCATATTGACTTCAATACCGGCGAGCCAACCACCAGCGAGTATGTTCTTCCCACGGACATGACAGGCAACCAGTTGCCGATGCAGCCGAACCACAAGTTCGCCGTATCCGCTAGCTACGAGACACCGCTGGCAGGCGCAATTGGCGGTCACCTGCAGGTGCTCGGGACCTACAGCTGGGTTGACGAACGCGCGTCAGACCTCAGCAATTTCGACGTCTCGACGTTGCCGGCCTACGGGCGATTGGATGTTCGCGGGATCTGGACGTCTCCAGATGAGACCATCACCGGCACGTTGTTCGTACAAAACATCTTCGATGAAATTGGTGTGATCGAGTATCTGCATCAATCAACCGTTGGCGGTGCACCGGCGTCGGGCACCCTGACTGAACCGCGTACGATAGGCTTGGAAGTTCGCTGGAGACCGAACCTGTAGCTAAAGCGGTCCGAAGCTTCCAAGAGCGCACCTAAAAGGGTGCGCTCGCTTTTTTGTGGGGAGGAGGATCGGAGGAATACCGATGAGACCAAAAACCAGCTTTCCAATTGATCTCACAAAGGAGCAGATCGCCTTTTACCGCGACAACGGGTTTCTGAGCATTGAACGCATCACCACTGACGAGGAAATCGAATGGCTCAAGGAGATCTACGATCAGCTCTTCGTTGAGCGGGCGGGCGAGGAAAAGGGTATGTACTACGACCTGGCCGCGCCACGGGGACACTCTGGACGTGAGGTGCTGCCGCAAGTACTTGGCCCGGACTTAAAGATCCCGGAACTCCGGATGAGCCAACATTTCCAAAACGCACTTAAGCTCGGTACCCAGCTGCTCGGCGCAGACGAAAAGGTCAGCGCTGGCGGGCACATGATCTTCAAGCCAGCAAAATACGGCGCCGAAACGCCCTGGCATCAGGATGAAGCCTACTGGAACCCGAATGTCTACCTGAACAGCCTCAGCGTCTGGATGCCTTTGGACGAAGCGACGGTGGAAAGCGGCTGCATGCAGTTCATTCCGGGCTCGCACAAAGAGGAGCTCCGTTGGCATCTCCACATCGACAACGACCCGCTGATTCACGGATTGATGACCGATGACGTCGATCCGTCGAAGGCCGTGGCGTGTCCGCTTGCACCGGGGGGCGCGACCTTTCACCACTCTCGAACCTTGCATCACACTGCCCCAAACACAACGGAGAATCCTCGCCGGGCGTACATTATTGTGTGCTCCGGGCCGACGAAGAAGCGCGAAGTGCCCGCGCCCCGCCCCTGGACGGACGAGGAGCGCGAAGCGCTGGCCAAGGCGAATATCGACGTGGAAGTCTTCTGAAATCAGAAACTGATTCGCGCTGCCTTCTCCTCGTCGAACCACCAGCCATCCGGGAACGGCGCTACATACATCTCGTCTGGCAGGTCGGGCCTGCCGAATCTGTCCCAGTAAACGATGCGGGTATCCCCCAGGGCATCCAGCGGGATCTGGTAATAGTTCCATAGCAGAACACGATCGAGCGCCCGGCAGGCGCTCACGAACCCATTGAGGTGCGTTGCACTGAGCGCTGCCTCGACCAGGGCATCGACCGCCGGGTCATTGAGGCCGGACGCGTTGAGATAAAGGGTCGATGAGGAATGAAAAAAGGGTCGTAACTCCCACGAGGGCGGGACCTCGATACCGCCGTACACCAGAATAGCGTCGTAGTCGGCGTTGCGTCGGCGATTGTAGTAGGCGGTGCGGTCGATCATGCGGATATCCGCCTGGATGCCCAGTGTCGACAGCGAACGCATGTAGGGCAGGAGAATGCGCTGGTCCGACCGCAAAAAGGACAGGAACTCGATCACGAAGGGTTTTCCCGCATCGTTGACCATCACGTCGTCTACGACCCGATAACCGGCTTTCCGGAGGAGTGCCCTCGCCCTCGACAAACCGTCACGATCGACGCCCACGCCATCTGTACTCGGGAAGGAAAAGGCGCGGGTGAACACCTCGGCGGGCAACTGCGCGCGATGCGGTTGGAGAAGCGCTATTTCCGCTTCTCCCGGCAATCCCGACGAAGCGAACATGGAGTCGGCAAAGAAGCTGTTGGCCCGGGTCAACTGGCCCCCGTGCAACGCCCGGATCTGCCACTCGAAGTCCAATGCACGCGCCAGCGCCTCGCGTACGCGAATATCGTCGAACGGTTGGCGCCGCGTATTCAGCGCCAGGCGATAGCGGGCGCCGCTCTGATTGCCGGACGCCAGTGTGCCGAGCACGAGCCAGCCGTAGTCGCGCGCGGGAACGTCGTAGGATGACAGCCAGTGTCGCGAGTCGGTCTCGGTCCACACGTCAAGCAGTCCCGCGCGCAGGGCTTCGCGGGCGACCGTCGGGTCAAGGTAACGTTCTTAGCGAATGGTATCGAAGTTGAATTTTCCGCGATTCACCGGAAGGTCCCTGCCCCAGTAATCCGGCACCCGCTCGTATATGACGTAGCGACCCCGAGATACGCCCGTCAGCCGGTAAGGGCCGCTCTGAGGCGGCGGCGTCGTTATCGGTTCACGCACATCCCGGTCGAGCCAGTAATGCGCAGGCACGATGGGCATGTAGCCGAGGATGAAGAGTTGTTTGGCAACGTCCGAGTCGGCGCGAATCTCGACGGTGAGTGGATCCAGGATGTTGACGCCGGTAACCCAGGCCAGCGCCCCTGCCCACCCGTGGGCCATGATGTCGGCGCGAAAGGTCTCCACCGAGAACTTGACATCCGTTGCGGTAATCGGTTTCCCGTCGTGCCAGCGTGCTTGCGGGCGCAGCCGGAAGACGATTCGCCGGCGATCGGCGCTGATGGCGATCGACTCAGCGAGACTGCCGTAGTATCCCGAGGGTTCGTCACCGGCGCGCTCGATCAGGTGATCGTAGGACCGGTAGAATCCCGCCGGCTGGTACATCGGCGACACGGTATCCAGGGGCTTGAGCCAGGGCAGTACCAGCGTTCCGCCCTTCGGGGCGTCCGCGTTGAGATAGTTGAAGTGAGGGAAGTCAGCCGGATATTTCAGTTCGTAGTTGGGTATCTGCGAGACCCCGTAACGGAACTCGAGCGGCTGCGCGTCATCAACGGCGTACGCCAACGGGTGTATCGACAGGGCGAACAGCAACAGGATGCTTCCAGCGCGCGGTTTTTCCATGCGATAGCACTTCTACCCGCGTGAGGAGAGAGATTATGACCGACTTGGGCCTGTTCGACGCCATGTATCACTGCCGGGCAATGCGTCGCCTGAAGCCGGACCCGGTACCTCGAGAGCTTCTGCTGAAGCTGGTCGATGCGGCCCACCAGGGACCCAGCGCCAGCAACAAACAGAACGACCGGTGGCTCGTCATCAGCCGCGCCGACATCAAGCAAAAGATTGCCGACCTGAATCGCGCCGCAGTCGACCGCTACGTATCGTTCGCCCCCGATGCGCCACCCTCCGCATTCAAGTGGCAGTACGACAACCTTCAATCCGTACCAGCCATCATCGTTGGCGGCCTCGTGCTGGATCAGAGAGGCGACGGCTTTCATGACGGTTACGCTGCCGGAGGGTCCATCTGGCCCAAGGTGCAGAACCTGCTGCTGGCAGCTCGCGCCCTGCAGTTGGGCGCATGCCCGACCAACCTGCCGTTGTTCGGGGATCGAGCGGCTGCTTACGAGGCGCTCAATGTCCCCGCCAACATGGAGCTCGCCTGCGTGATTCCCGTCGGCTATCCCATGGGCCGCTTCGGTCCCGTTACCCGGCGGCCGGCAGAAGAGATTGTCAGTTGGGACCAGTTCGGCGACTGATTCGCTGCCCGGACGGCAAGGATTCGCGGATCATTTCGGCAATACCGTTGCTACGCATCCTGTTGGCGCTGACTGTATTCGCCGGCGGGTCAACTCTCGCCAGCGAGCCCAGTCACGGCTTCGCGTACTTTGGAGAACCCAAGTACCCGAAGGACATGGACCATTACGACTACGTAAACCCGGATGCCCCGAAGGGAGGGACGGCCAGGGTAGCCGGCATTGGCACATTCAATAATCTGAATCCTTTTGTCGACAAGGGAATACTGGCCCAATACATCGACCCGCGCATCTTCACGATCACCCATGAGCGCCTGATGACGGAGTCGGAGGACGAACTGGCGACCTACTACGGCCGTCTGGCGGAAACCATCGAGGTCGCTGACGACCACAGCTGGGTCGAATACACGCTGCGCAAGAACGCGCATTGGCATGACGGCGTTCCGGTCACCGTAGACGACGTCCTCTGGACCTTCGATGCGTACAAGAATGAGGCGTCCATCAGTTGGCGAAGCGCGTATCGGGATATCGATCGGCTGGAACAGACCGGGCCCTGGTCATTCAAGTTCCACTTCACCGAATCCGCCGAAAAGACCGGCCAGCTAATCATTCAGACCGCATTGTTCACGCCACAGGCCAAACACTACTATGCGCATCGCCGGTTCGACGCAACGACGATGGAACCACCTCTCGGCAATGGACCCTACCGGATCGCGGAAGTGGACCCCGGACACAAGCTCGTATTCGAACGGGTAAAGGACTATTGGGCCAAAGATCTGGGTGTCACCAGGGGCATGTATAACTTCGACCGCCTCCGGCTCACATATTTCTTCGATGAGAGCGTCATGCTGCAGGCGCTAAGGGCCGGTGTAATCGACTACTACCGTGAACAGAACGAAAAGAACTTTCACACGGCCTATGACTTTGTCGGCCGCCGCAAGGGTCTGTTCAAGGCCGAGACATATACCATGGGCGGTGCGTATGGCATGCACTTTAGCGTCGTGATGAATATGCGAAAACCGCTATTCAAGGACATCCGGGTGCGGGAAGCCCTCGCATTGGCTTACAACTTCGAGTGGGCCAACCGCGTCTTCTGGCACGACGGATTGAAGCGCAACAACTCGTATTTCGTGCGCTCCGGACTGCGGGCCAGGGGTTTGCCGTCGGAGGAGGAACTGGCAATGCTCGAGCCGTTTCGGGACCAGTTGCCAGAGCGGGTATTCACTCAACCTGTGCCGTTGCCAGAGAATGCGCCTTTCGGTCGGAATCGCGACACGCTGTTACGGGCAGACGCGCTACTGCGTGAAGCTGGTTGGGGCGTCGAGGATTTCGTGCGTGTCAATCGGGATACGGGCGAACCGCTCACCTTCGACTTCGTCGTCTCGCGCACCGATTTCGAACGCATGCTGACGCCCTACGTCGACAATCTCAAACGCCTCGGCATCCACACCGTACTGCGCAAGATAGAAAACAACCTGATGGTCAATCGCCTGCGAAACTACGACTTCGACGCAACCATACGCAAGTTCTATACATTTGCCGTCCCCTATCCCTCCCGGATGCGCAGTCAGTTCACCTCGCAGTATGCGGACCCGCCGAACATGTTGAACTACGCAGGGATCAAGAATCCCGCCGTGGACTTTCTTGTCGAGAAAATCGCCTGGGCTACCACGGAGGAAGAAATGAACACGGCAGGGCGGGCCCTGGACCGGGTATTGCTTTGGAATTTCTTCGTCATACCCGATGGACATCCGGTCGGACGACACATCTGTTACTGGGACCGGTTCGGGCATCCGCCAATCGGGGCTGAATACATGCGCTGGTCCGGCTTCCCCAACCTCTGGTGGCTCGACGAGCAAAAGAATGCCAAAGTGGATGCGGGTTTTGCCGAGATGGATCCGGACTAGTGCGCATCAACAACGGCGGACCCGCCGCCAGCCTCGACGCCATCGTTCTCTTCCCTTTCGACGACTACAGCATCCCGTTTCAACACGGCGTGAAGCTGCACCTCGCAGGCAAGCAGACCGGACACGGCAACAGACCGGTGGTGCCGCTAGGGGAGGCGGGCGCCCACGACAGCCTGTGGATCGCGTACTACGGCACCGTCCTCGAGATCGATGGCGAGCTGTGGATGTGGTACCTGGGGCAGGGGCCGGACGAGCACTGGCACCAGCGCGTCTGCCTGGCCAGGAGCAAGGACGGCCGCAATTGGGAGAAACCCGATCTCGGGCTGGTCGAATGGCACGGCAGCAGGCGCAACAACCTGGTGGACATGGGGGAGGACATGCACGTGCAGGCGTGCGTGGTCTTCCACGAACCCGACGAACCGGACCCGGACAAGCGCTTCAAGATGGCCTTTGAACCGCGCAAGCACTCGGCGCGCCTCAGTGTCGCATACAGCGCCGACGGGCTGACCTGGCGGGAGTCGCCCAACAATCCCGTGGGAGGCAAGCTCGAAATGGCGGGCGGCACCAGGGTGGACGGTTGCTACTACCTGGCCGGCCAGGGAGGGAAGCACGCCGTCGGAGTGCGCCAACTGGTCACCTGCGCCTCCTACGACTTTGAACACTGGGCCGACGCAACCTGCTCCGGCCTGCGGCGCGGCAACGTCTCTCCCCAGCCGTTGGTGGCGGGCAAGAACACCGGCGAGCAGGTCCACCTGGGGGCAGCACTGTGGAACCGCGGCAACGTCATCATCGGCTTCTTCGGCAAGTGGAATGGGCACCCGTCCAACGACCGGCGCATGGTGACCATGGATTTGGGTGTCGCTGTCAGCAACGACGCCCTCCACTACCGAGAGCCGATTCCGGACTTTCCCATCGTTTCGGCCGCCGAAGACAGTTGGGGGTTGAAGCGCAGGGAGTCACTCGCGCTCAACTTCCCCGCGCTGATCCAGGGCCAGGGATTCGAGAACGTGGGTGACGAGACCCTGTTCTGGTATGCGCCGTGGCCGGAGGAGGCGAGCGACGGGGTGCGCGTTACCAGTTGGCCGCGCGACAGGCTGGGCTACTTCTCTCCATACGAGGGAGGCATCTGGGTCTACGCGGGCGGATCGGATCCACACTTCGTCTCCGCTCCCATCGACCTGGAGGGCAGCGCGGCAAGACTCGCCGTGAACGTGGAAGGCATCAACGAGCACAGCTGCATCACCGTCGAGATCCAGGACCAGACGTTTCGGCCGGTCCCGGGCTACGGTCGCGGCGCCAGCCGGGGACCCGCCGGACCCGGCCTGGCCCAGCCGATTACCTGGCAGGGCCATGACGTCATCGAAGGTGTGACCGGCCCGATCCGGGTGCGGGTGGATTTCGGCGGCGTGCGCCCGGAGGACGTCCGGCTATACGCCGTGTATCTCGACCCGGCGTGATTGGCCGCGCGCGTCAAAGATCACGCGATATCGAGAATCGCCCGCTCCACCCTGCCGAGGCGTTCGTACACCTGTTTGTCGATGACCGCGGGCACATCCGTCGACGATGGGCGAGTCGATCGCCCGAAGAACGCGTGTTGTGCGCGTCGCAACCTGTGGGTGCAGTTTTGCGTGCCGCTATGCCACAGGTGCGCGTTGTAAACGAAGCAGCTTCCGGCACTGCCGATGACCTTGATCTCGCCTTCGACGGGCGCGTTGAGGTCGCGCGGCTCACCGTTCACGAGGTCAGAGCTTGGCTGAACGCCCGAACGATGCGTGCCCGGCACGATGCGCGTCGCGCCATTTTCTTCCGTGAACTCATCGATCAGCCACACGGCATTGACGACCTGGGGTTCTCCCTTCACACCCCATACGAAATCCGCGTGGATGCCCTGGTGGCCGTAACCCGGCATTGCGCAGTGATAGTTGGAACCGATGTACTTGAGGTGTACGCCAAGCACATGCCTCACAGCCGCAAGCAGTCTTGGGTGCATGAAGATGGGGTCCAGGAGGCCGTCGCGATTCATGGGCTTGACCACCGTGTCAACCACCCGGCCAATCCCCTTCTTGTCCGCCGCACCGTCACCTTCTTCCTCTATTGCCGCATCGTAGCGATCACGCATCTTTTGCAGCTGATCGGCATCCAGGAGCGGACCAAGATTCACGTAACCTTCGCGGTCGAGGGATTCCTTCTCTGCACGGGACAGAACGTCGTTGTTCTCATCAGCGAGACCAAGCCGATCCATCGCATATTCGATCTCGGTGAGCGGCAGTCGATTGAGCGGCCCACCCAGGAACATATCCAGAAGGCTTTTGACACGCGGGTCAGCATCGGCGCGCTTCGCGTACGCATCGAGTGCCGCACGCCGACCGGCGTCTGAATCCGCGGCATTCCAGACTTCCGTCATGGCGGCGCACTGCTTTTGCCGCTCTCGCCGCTGCTCCGCGCTGATCACTCCAAGAACGTGACGCGGTTTCGAAAGATCGTCAGGTATCGCACTTATCTGGGCCGCCGGAAAATACCGGGCAACCTCTTCGTCAGCTTGCACTATTCATTGCAACATCTCTGCGAATTCCGGGCTCTTCAGCCATGACCTTGGAAGTCGACCCATGACTTCCTCCAGGGCCGCCCTTGATCGCGGGTATTGACCCTTGTCATCGGTGTCCTCGATCCAGCCTTCGAGCTCGGCACGCATTTCCATGAGCTTCTCCTGGTGCGCCGGATCCCCTGCGAGATTCACCGTTTCGTCCGGATCGCTTTCGAGGTCATAGAGTTCTTCTGCGACACGGGGCCCGTATGCCGCGGCCTGCGCCGGGGTCAGCTTGCCGTCTTCAAAGAGTTTTCGAATCGCCAGGAAGCTCGTGGCGGTCCCTCTTTCGAGGGACACCATTTCACGGTGTCCCCAGTTGATCAGCGGCCGGTCGGTCATGAAATTGCGAAGGTAGTGGTAGCGCGGGCCGATTACCGACCGCACTCGGTCGATCACGTTGGACATGCGATCCGCCGAAGCGAAGACGTACTCCCGCGAGTAGTCCTCATCGAACATGTTCCTTGAGTCCATGTACTCCGGTACGGGGACCCCCGCGAGCGCAAGAGAACTCGCCGCCACGTCCAACAGGGCAACGACATCGCTTCGTCGCGTTCCGGGTCTGACGACGTCCTGCATACCCGGTGCCACGACAATGAGCGGAACGTGCAGACCCTCGACATAGCAGAACTCCTTGCTGCGCGGCAGGTCCGAACCATGATCGCTGAACAGGAACACGAC
>CAZFGB010000099.1:0-10740 GCA_964518405.1 uncultured Pseudomonadales bacterium
TAACCCATCATTGCAGAGGAGCCTCGGCTTCGTCGCCAGACGCGTCGGGCGGCAAGGTGGCCAGTTTCAGTTCCAGCAACATTCGGCCCGAGTCGGTGGTCGAATCGAGTTCGAGCGCGGATTGATACGCGTCGCGCGCGCCCGCGATGTCGCCCTTCTGCAGCAGGATGTCGCCGGTGAGTTCGGCGACCTCGACCGCGGATCCCGTGCTCAACACTCCGGCCAAGATATTGAGCGCCTCGTCGAGCTCGCCCAACTGCCGCTGCACTCTCGCCAGGCGGATGGCCGCCAGGTCCCGCAGCAAACCGTCCGCGTAGTCCACGCTCGCGGCCAGCAACGCCGCCCCGCGTTCCCAGTCTTCGCTGTCAACCGCGTCCTTTGCCTCGTGCAGCAGGGCGAAGACGTGATAGGTCGTACCCTCGCGCGCATCGGCCAGATCGGCGGCGCCCTCGGACGCGCTGCCCATGGCGCGGTCGGTCAGGTACTCGCTGTACTCGCGCGACGCCCCTTCGGCCTGGTCCTGCCGATAGTCCTGGTACCAGCGCCATCCAATGACCCCCGCCACCGCCACCACGATGCCGGCGATCAGGGCCAAGCCATGGCGGGACCACCAGTCCCGCAGCCACTCGACCCGTTCTTCGTCGGAAAGATACTCAGACACTCGAGCTAAACGTCCGCCTGCGCGTCGCGAATCATCGCCGCCACTTCATCCATCGGAGCGTTCACCTGCGGACGATCCGCGCGCAGCCACTTGAGGGAGACGCGATTCTCGACTATTTCATCCTCGCCGACAATCATCGCCCAATGCGCCCCGCTGCGGTCGGCGCGCCGGAACTGGGCGGCCAGGCGGCCGCCGCCCGCGTGCATGCGAACGCTCAAACCCGGCACGCGAACGCGCAACGCCTGCGCCGCCGCCAGCGCCTCGGACATGTAATGCGAGTCCTGCACGACGACGTACACGTCGGCGGAACGGTACGCCGGGGCGTCCTTCACCGCCCGGCGCAACAGCGCGACGCGATCCATTCCGACGGCGAATCCGGCTGCCGGAGTGGGTTTTCCGCCGAGAAGCTCGATCAGTCCGTCGTAGCGGCCGCCGCCGGACACCGCATCCTGGGCGCCGATTCCCTCCGTCGCCCACTCCACCACCGCATGCGTGTAATAGTCGAAGCCCCGCACCAGCCGGGGATTCACACGGTAGGGCAGTCCCAGCGCGTCGAGCAGTTCCCGCAGCGACTCGAACTGCTCGCGCTCCGCAGCGTCCAGGTAGTCGGCCAGGTTCGGCGCACCTTCGAGGATGCGCCGGGTGGACGCCACCTTGGTGTCGAGGATGCGCAACGGGTTGATGCGCAGCCGCGCGCGGCTGTCGCCATCGAGTTCGCTCTCGTACGGCGAGAGGTAGGCGACCAGCGCTTCGAGGTACGAGGACCGGGTGGCGCCGGATCCGATGGCGTTGATCTCCAGGCGCACCGCATGCCCGATTCCGAGGGCCTCCCAGATTGCCGCCGCCATCTGTATCAGTTCCGCGTCCGCCTCCGGTCCGCTGACGCCGAAGATCTCCGCGCCGAACTGGTCGTGCTGGCGGTAGCGGCCCTGCTGCGGGCGCTCGTAGCGGAACATCGGACCCGAATACCAGAGCCGCTGGATCTGGTTGTGCAGCAGGCCGCGCTCGATGCAGGCGCGCGCGCAGCCGGCGGTTCCCTCCGGACGCAGCGCCAGACGATTGCCCCTGCGGTCGTCGAACGCATACATCTCCTTGGACACGATATCGGTCCCGTCGCCGATCCCCCGGCTGAAGAGCTCTTCGGACTCCACCAGGGGCAGGCGGATTTCCTCGAACCCGAACGCGCGCGCCGCGGCCATGCATCGCTCCTCGACCTGCCGCAGCTCCGCCGCGTCCGCCGCGGCGAGATCGCGCATGCCGCGGACGGCTCGGTATCGCGCGCTCACAGCCCCAGGACCAGCCTGGCGACGCCGTCATGCGTGTGCTGCGAAAGCACCACGGGGTCGCCGTTGTATTCGAGCTGCGCTCCGGGAGCGTAGCCGAGCGTGATGCTGAACGGCGCATCCCCACGCAACTCCAACCGGCCGCCGGCGCGTTCCAGATCCTGATGCAGCAAGCCACCCGCGGCGTCCAACACCTCGACCCAGCAGTCGGAAGAGAAGTGGAAGACGAGCACGTGCGCATCGCCCGGCGTATAGGTCAGCGGGTTCGAAAGAGAGGCCAGCGTCTGCTGGATCTCGGAGAGACCATCCGACGGATCTTCCGCCGAGCCGTTCGGCGAGGCGTCCGAGATTGCATCCCCGAGGGTATCCGGGACGGATGCTTCGTCCTGCGCGACGGCATCGTAAGGCGCGGAAAGCTCGTTCGACGACGCAGGCGCGGCGTCGGAATTGGACGACTCGCGCAAACCCCCGTCTGCGGGCGAAACCGGCTCCGCATCGTCGCCGGTGGAAGCCCGGCTCGACTGCTCCGCCGGCGCGGACGTCGTTGGCGCCTCGGACGGCCAGGCGAACCACAGGAAAATGCCGCCGAGCGCCGCGAACAGGATGACGGTGCCGCCGAACACCCACGACTGCATCCGCGTCAGCCGCAGGCTCTTGCGCAAGGCGGCCAGGACCGTGGGAAGCGTGCCCGCCGGCCGCGATTCGATCTCCCCGCTCTCCTCCTGCGCGGTCTGCCGCTCGTAGGCCGACACCATCTCGTCGGGGTCGAGTTCGACGAGGTCGGCATAGCTGCGGATGAACGCGCGCGCGAACAACCTCGCGGGCAATGCGTCGAGGCGTTCCGCTTCGATGTTCTCGACGACCGATTTCGGCACTTTCAGGCGCGTCGATATGTCGGACACGCTGAGGCCCAGCGCATCCCGGGCGTCCCGCAATGCCGGACCCGGCGAATCGGACTCGCTCATGAGGCCAGCGCCTCGCGCTCCGGCGCGGCGGATTGATCGCGGAGCCGGGCGATGTAGCGCGCCCGCCTGTTGGTGCGGTCCCGCACGGCGCCGGTGAGTTGGCCGCACGCCGCGGCGATCTCGTCGCCCCGGGTGGCGCGCAGCGTGGCGGTGTAGCCGGCGTTCATCAGGTAGGTCTGGAAGGCCGTGATCGTGCTCGCGTCGGGCCGCTCGAAAGCTGCGTGCGGGAACGGGTTGAACGGAATCAGGTTGATCTTGCAGCGTAGCGTACGCAACAGGCTCGCCAACGCGGCCGCGTGGGAGAGGCTGTCGTTGACGCCCTTCATGAGCGCATATTCGAACGTCACCGAGCGGCGCTCGCCGACCCGGTCCAGGTACGACCGGCAGGCATCCATCAACTCCGCCAGCGGGTAGCGCCGGTTGAGGGGAACGAGGCGGTCGCGCAACGCGTCTTCCGCCGCGTGCAGGCTGACGGCCAGGGCACAGTCGGTTTGCTCGGCGAGCAGGCGGATGTTCGGCACCACCCCGGCGGTGCTGATGGTCACGCGGCGCTTGGAGATTCCGTAGGCCAGATCGTCCATGAGCAGTCTGGCCACATCGACGCTCGCATCGAAATTCAGCAGCGGCTCGCCCATGCCCATGAAGACGACGTTGGTAAGGCCGCGCCCGTCGCCGCGGCGCCTGAGTTCGCGGGCGGCGAGCCACACTTGGCCCGCGATCTCGTGCGGCGCGAGGTTGCCGTCGAAGCCCTGCTTGCCGGTGGCGCAGAACGCGCAGTCGAGGGCACAGCCCGCCTGCGACGAGATACACAGCGTGTGCCGGCCCCGGTCGGGGATCAGAACGGTCTCGACGGCGTTGCCCCCGGCGACGGCGACCGCCCACTTGGTGACGCCGTCGGCGGCGTCCCGGCGCTCGACCACCTCTGGCGGGCGGATCTCGGCCTCGTCCGCGAGCCGCGCGCGCAGAGACTTCGACAAGTCCGTCATTTCGTCAAAATGCGTCACGCCGCGCTTGTGAATCCAGCGAAGCAGTATGCGCGCGCGGTAAGGCTTCTCGCCCAGGCCTGCGAGATACCGCTCGAGCCCGGCGCGATCAAACCCCAACAGATTGACGCGGGGCCCGTTCACGTTCGCGCGCAGATTTCCGCGTCGCTGAAGAAATAGGCGATCTCGCGAGCCGCGCTCGACGGCGAATCAGAGCCATGCACGGCGTTGGCGTCCAGGGATTCGGCGAAGTCGGCGCGAATGGTGCCCGGGTCCGCTTTAGCGGGATCGGTGGCCCCCATCAGCCGGCGGTTCACGGCGATCGCGTCCTCGCCTTCCAGCACCTGGAGCACAACCGGCCCCGAACTCATGTATTCGAGCAGCTTCCCGTAGAACGGCTTGCCCTCGTGTTCGGCGTAGAAGCCGGCGGCGTCAGCGGCGGATAGGCGCGTCATCCTGGAGGCGACGATACGCAAGCCGGCCTTCTCGAAGCGGCTCACGACCTCGCCGATGACGTTGCGGGCGACGGCATCCGGTTTGAGAATGGAAAGCGTGCGCTCTACTGGCATTGGCCTCTCCTGGATGCGGGCTTAACGGGGCGTGATGTCAGCCGGAGGTGGCCGACGCATTATACGCGGGCGGCGCGCAGCTTCTCCACGGTCGCGGCGACCCGCCGGGCGGCGTAGTCCACTTCGTCGGCGGTGGTGTAGCGGCCCACGGTGAAGCGGATCGACGCGTGGGCGAGATCGTCTGGAACGCCAAGCGCCTTGAGGACATAGGACGGCTCCACGGCGGCGGACGTGCAGGCGGAGCCAGTCGAAACCGCCAGGTCGTCGAGCGCGGTCAGCAGCGTATCGCCGTCGACGTCGCCGAACGACACGTTCAGGTTGCCGGGCAGGCGCTGATCCTCATCGCCATTCAAACGGGTCTTCGGGAGCTGTCGCAAATGCGACCAGAGGCGGTTGCGAAGCGACCGGATGCGTCGGTTTTCGCCGTTCCCACGGTCGAGTTCTTCGCGGCAGATGACGCACGCCTCGCCGAGACCGACGATCTGGTGGGTGGCGAGCGTGCCCGAGCGCATGCCGCGCTCGTGACCGCCGCCGTGTATCTGCGGCGCAACGGACAGGAACGGGTGGCGCCGCACGAACAGCACGCCGATACCCTTCGGCGCGTAGATCTTGTGGCCGGATACGCTCATGAGGTCGATGTTGTCGCGGCGCACGTCGATGTCGATCTTGCCGACGCTCTGGGCGGCGTCGGTGTGGAAGGGCACGCCCCGCTCGCGACAGATGGCGCCGATGGCGCGGACGTCGTTCACCACGCCGATCTCGTTGTTCGCGTGCATGACCGAAACGATGGCGGTGTCCGCGTCTATGGCGTCGGCGACGACCTCGGGGCGCACGATGCCGCCGGCGTCCGGCTCTACATAGGTGACTTCCACCCCAAGGGACTCGAGGTGGGCGCAGGTATCGAGCACCGCCTTGTGTTCGTACGTGCTCGTGACGACGCGCTCGCCGCCGGAGGCTTCGACCACGCCCTTGATCGCCAGGTTGTCCGACTCCGTGGCGCCCGATGTCCAGATGATCTCGCGCGGGTCCGCATTGAACAGCGCGGCGACATGGGTGCGGGCCTCTTCGACCAGTTCCTCCGCTTCCCAGCCGTACACATGGCTGCGCGACGCGGGATTGCCGAAGGCGCCCTCGGGGAGCAGGCACGCGCTCATGCGCTCCGCCACCCGCGGGTCTACGGGCGTGGTGGCCGAATAGTCGAGGTAAACGGCCTTGTTCGGAATATTGGTCGACATAAGCGGATGAATTTTACCCGAACGACGATGCGGGATCGGACCGGATGGCGCCAGCCCCGCGGACGCGGCCGCCGGATCGGCTCGCCGCCATGAGGGGGGCGTCCGCCTGCGGCGGATCAGAGCATCTGGGCGTTGATCAGGTTCTTCGGATCCTGCCGGCGGGCGATGCTCCGGATGTCGCGTCGCTCGACCAGCGATGCGAACGTGATGCGCTTCAGGAACAGGTCGATCTGCTGCGAAAGGTCCGCCCAGAGTTCGTGCGTGAGGCATATCTCGCCGTCCTGGCAGTCGCCGGTGCCGCCGCACCGGGTGGCGTCGACGCCTTCACCCACCGCGCCGATGATGTCCGAAACGCTGATGTCCTCAAGAGTTCGGGCGAGGCGATAGCCGCCTCCGGGGCCGCGCGCACCGACCACCAGGCCACTCTGCTTGAGGCGGCGGAACAGTTGCTCGAGGTACGCTTGGGAGATGCCCTGGCGTTCGGCAACGTCCGCCAGCGTCACCGATCCGTCGTCAGCGTGCAGCGCCAGATCCAGCACCGCCGTGACTGCGTAGCGGCCTCTTGTCGTCAACCGCATGATTCACGGACTTGCATCACGATCTCCGCGTTCAAGTATGCCAGCAAGCAACTATTTCGGTCTAGCCAAGGGCTTGCGCGTGATGGGTCCCGAAGCGTGATGGCTGCCCCAAGGGGCAAAAGCGCGCCCTGGGCGATGTCTCACATTGCCGAACATGGCTGTCCTTTCGACATGTGCCTGTCCCTGGCGCACATGAACATGGCTGTCCTTTCGACATGTGGCTGTCCCCGACGCACATGGCGGGATTCAGATTTCGGACCAGCGCCGGGTGAGATTGTGATAGGTCGCGCTCAGTCGAACGCAGACAGCATCGTTCATGCCGCGCTCCGCAGAGAGATCCTGGATGGCCTGGTCCAGGTCGAACAGCAGTTGGCGCGCGGCATTGTCCTTGACCATGCTCTGCAGCCAGAAGAAGCATGCGAGCCGCTCGCCGCGGGTGATGGGCGCGACCCGATGGACGCTTGTCGACGGATAGAGGATCAGGCTACCCGCCGGCAACTTGAACTGTCGTTCGACCGATGCGTCTTCGATCAGCAGTTCTCCGCCGGCGTAGCTGTCGGGGTCGGACAGGAACAGGGTGCAGGACAGGTCCGTGCGTATACGCACCGCGGTGCCCGGCACGCGGCGGACCGCGTTGTCCACGTGGGCGTCGAAGCGCTGGCCCTCTCGGTAGCAGTTGAAGAGCGGCGGAAAGATCCTGAGCGGCATGGCGGCGGCCAGGAAGGTCGAGCTGCGCGACAAAGCGTCGAGCACCCGTTCGCCGAGGCGCCGCGCGCAGGGGGAACCCTCCGCCACCTGCAGGTTGTGCTTTGCTGCGCCGGACTGCGCGCCGGCAGTTGCGCGACCGTCGATCCAGTCGGCTTCGGCCAGCGCCTCCCTGCACGTTCGCACGGCATCGGCGCTCAGGACATCGTCGATCGTCACCAGCATTCCGCGCGCACTCCCGCAGGTCCTCGCCGGATCCGCGTCGTCAGATCTTCATCGACAGGGTCAACTGCGCGAGACGGCCGGGCGCCACGTAGACGAACGGCACGCTGCTTCGGTACAGCGTGTCGTAGTAGGTCTTGTCCGCCGCATTGACGACATTCACGCGCAGGTCTATCCGTTCCGACCAGCGATACTCGCCCATGAAGTCGACGCGCAGGTAGCCGGGGACGCGCGTGTCCCGCGCTTCCAGCGTTCCGCCGTAGAGTTCCGACTGGTAGTACAGGGTGCCGCCGACCGCGAGTGCCGGCGTGACCTGGTAGCGGGACTGCAGGCTGGCCGAGAACTCCGGAACGTTCGCAAATGCCTTGCCGACCGCGTCGGGATTGAGCGAATGCGCGGTGACCTCCGTGTCGAGCCGGGCGAAACCTCCGAAGAGATCAAGCCTTTCCGACACGGCGCCCGCCAAGCTAAGCGAGAAACCCCGGGCGCGGGAGGCGCCGTCGTTGGCGTACCGCGCGGACCCGCCCCGGCCGGCCGCGCTCAACTGATCTTCCTTCGCAGTCTGGAACACCGCCCCGGCGACGTTGAACCGTTCTTCGAACAGGTTCCACTTGACGCCGATCTCGTAGTTCGCGTTGCGTTCCGGCGCGAAGTTCTGGAATCCCGGAGCGAGGCCGCCGTAGGAAGCTGCCGTGCCGCTATCCACCTGCTCGCCCGGGGGATTCGAAGAGGTGCTGACCGATGCGTACAGGCTGCCGTTGCGCTCCGGCTTGAACACGACCCCCAGGTTCCAGTTGGTGAAGTCCGAATCATGGCGGGTGGTCGCCGGCTCGCTCGAGTAGTCGGATGGACCGGTGGCGGCCGCTATATCGAAGATGTCACGGCGCAGTCCCGCCGAGAAACGCCAACGGTCATCCAGCCTGAATGCGCCGATCACGTATGCCGCCCCGGTGTCGACCTCCGTTCGGTTCAGGCGCGTCGCCGGCGCGATCGTCCCGGTCCATGAAGTATGCGGATCCGGCGCGTGGAGGCTTCGCGCGACGCTGCGCGGACTCACCGACGGCGGCCGGTTCTCGATCTCCTCGCGCGAGCGCTCGAAACCGCCGACCAGCGCAACGTTGAAGGGACCGGCATCAAGATCCTTGATGACGTTCACCTGACCACCCGTAAATCCGTTCTCCTGGTCCCGCGTCTTGGCGGAAGCACAGACCTGGATGGCGGGGTCCAGACCCGGACATGCCCGTGTGCTGAAACCCGGCGCCGACACGACGTAGGCATTGGTGGCGACGCCGCGTCTCGCCTGCGCCTCCACCCGTAGCGAGTCGGACAACGTGAAGAGGATGCGGCCAGTACGGATGTCGGCTGTCGTCTCGTGATAGTCGCGTTCGACAACGCCGTAGAAGTTGTCTCGATCGACTTCGTAGGGCCGATTGCCCGCGGCGTCGTAGGGGTGGCCCCAATCCGGTACTCCGTCGGTGGCAAGCCGGTAGTAGTCAAACGTAACGGTCAGGTTGTCCGCCGGCTTGATCGACGCGGCCGCGGCGCCCCCGAAACGCCGATCATGGACTTCGTCGCGACCCGCCACTTCGGCGGCGTCATGGGCGAGGAGGTTGACGCGAACGGCGGTCCGATCGTCAATGCTCCTGTTCGCATCCAACACCAGCCGCTTGCTCTCGCCCGCGCCGAGGGTGAACTGGGGCTCGAAGAAGTCCTCTTCGCCGGGTGTCTTGGTGACGATCCGCACGGCGCCGCCGGTCGTGCCGCGGCCGCCTATGGTGGAACCCGGACCGCGCAATACCTCGATCTGCTCCACCGCGAAAGTCTCGCGGGACACGACGCCCGGATCGCGCAGCCCGTCGACATAGATGTCGTTGCGGGCGTCGTAGCCCCGAATAAAGATGCGGTCGCCGAAGGCGTTGCCGCCCTCGCCCGTACCGATCGTGATTCCGGGTTGAAGCCTGAAGACATCCTTGATCGTCGTGGAACCGGAATCCTCGATCGCTTCCTTGGAAATGGCGTTGATGGTTCTCGGCGTGTCGAGCAGTGGTTCGGTGAATTTGGACGAGGCCGAGCGATCCACCCGGTAGCCGCCCTCGCGCTCGCCTTCAACGATGACGACTTCGGTCTCGTCATCGTTCGCAGGTGCGTTCCCTCCCGCTGCCGGGCCGTCGTCCGCATAGGCGGCGGCCGCGGCCAGCGAACACGCCGAGAGCATGGCGGCCGCAACGCTGTGGCGCCGTCCGGCATTTGCCGGGCCCGTCTCGCGTCGGACCCCCGCATCGAGAACGTGTTGGATGGCGGTGGAAATCTTCGACAGAGGTGGCAATGGCTTGGCGTTCATCCGTGGACTCTCCTTCCTTCCCTAAAATTAATCGCAATACGAATCATTATCATTACCGTTATCTGCAACGTCAACCGGAATTTGGGTGTCTCCGACGATCCAGGGGGCAACGCAAAGTGGGATACCCGTTCGCTGCCAGTGCGTAGGCGTGCCGAAGTGCATGATGGGTGTTCCGAAGGATGATGGCTGTCCCAAGGCGCAACAGTGCGTCATGGGCGATGTCGCACATTGCCGAACATGGCTGTCCCGAAACAACATGGGTGTCCCGAAACGGGGATGTCCCGAAACGGGGATGCGAGGGCGTTCCTCGTGCGGCTATTCCGAGGAGGGATCGGGGAGCGGTGCCCTAGTCTTTCCGGTCGGGGTCGGGGCGGTTCGAGGTTTCGATTTGGGTGAGGATGCCTCGCAGCATGCCGACTTCGACCTGTTCCAGGCCGATGCGGCCGAACATGCGGCGAAGGCGGGTCATGGCCTGTCGGGGGGCGCTGGACTTCAGGAAGTCGATACGCCGGAGGACAGCTTCGAAGTGGGCGAGAAACCCTTCGACTTCCTCGATGGATGCTAGCGTCGCGTCATTGGACAGGGTGGCGGGTGGCTGGAGCGCCGCCCGGGCCTTGAACAGTTCATAGCAGACGACCTGCACCGACATCGCCAAGTTCAGCGACGGGTATTCGGGACTGGCGGGGATCGCCAGGTGGAGTTGGCACCGTTGCAGTTCCTCGTTTGTCAGGCCGCTGGTTTCGCGCCCGAAAAGGATGGCCACGGGTTGGCCCGCGTACTCCTTCGCCAAGCGACTCGCCACGGTCTCGGCGTCGGCGAGCGGAAGCGGGATGCGCCGGCTTCTCGCGCTGGTGCCGACGGCCAGAACGCATTCGCCGATGGCCTCGTCGATACTGTCGACCGCCTTGGCCGCCGCCAGGACATCAACCGCGCGGGCCGCGCGCCAATCTGCCTGCGGGTCCGGGAAACGCGCCGGGCGCACGAGATAGAGGGACTTGAGCCCCATCGTTTTCATCGCCCGCGCGGCGCCGCCGATGTTGCCGGGATGGCTGGGTTCGATCAGCACGATGCGAACGTCGGCCATGCGATCTTCCTGCGATCTCCCGTTGCCTGTGCGAGGCGCTCGACGGGCGTCCGCCCGCTGCGCGCGCCCGAGCGGCGCATCATACCGCCTCCACCCGAAGCCGTACTGCCGGAC
>CAZFGB010000100.1:0-22488 GCA_964518405.1 uncultured Pseudomonadales bacterium
GACTACGACCATCCGCAGGGGCATTCGGGGGCGGCCGAGTCCACCCTGACCGCGGCGATTCCGTGGGCGTCCTGGCGCGTCTCGGAGCGTCTCGCCCTGTGGGGCGCGGCGGGCTACGGGCGCGGCGAGCTCGCGGTCTCCCCGCTGGCGGGTCCGGTGGCGCGCTTGGTGGACATCGCCCCGGACCCGGACGCCCCGGCCTTTATGGTTCCGGGCGGGGCGGACATCGCCGCGGATGCCGGCCCGCCCGACGGCTCGGCGGCCGTTCCAATGCGGGCGGACATCGGCTGGCGCATGGCGGCGCTCGGCGGGCGGAGCGAACTGCTCGCGCCGCTCGGCGGCGGACTCGCGCTGGCGCTCGTTTCCGACGCGCTCTGGACGAGCACCTGGTCCGGGCGGGCGCGCGGCCTCGCGCAGGCGGAGGCCGACACGACGCGGCTCCGGCTCGGCCTCGAGGGAAGCTGGGCGATGGCGCTGGGCGGCGGCACGCTGACGCCGAAGCTCGAAACCGGCGTCCGCAGGGACGGCGGCGACGCCGATGAGGGCTTCGGCGTCGAACTCGGCGGCGGCCTGGCCTGGACCGATCCGCGCCTGGGAATCGCCCTCGATCTGGCGGGCCGCGCGCTGCTCGCGCACGAGTCCGCCGAGTTCGAGGACAGGGGCTTCTCCGCGGCGCTGACCTACCGGCCGGGCGAAGCCGCCGGACGCGGCCCGTCGCTCGCGCTGCGCCGCGACTACGGCGGCATGGCGTCGGGCGGCCTCGAGGCCATGTTCGCGTCCGACCCGCTGGCCCAGCGGATGGGCGGCATGGCGGCGGAGAGCCGCTGGACGGCGGAGGCGGGCTGGGGCTTGTCCGCCTTCCGGGACCGCTTCGTCGGCACTCCGACGCTCGGCTTCGGGCTGGCCGCCCATTCGCGCGACTACAGCGTTGGCTGGCGCCTCGAGCCCGCGCCGGAGGCGGGCGGCCCCGACCTCTCTCTGGGCCTGCTGCTGACCCGTCGCGAGAGCGCGGGCGCGGCGCCCGAGCACGGCATGGGGATCGAGGTCCGGGCGCTCTGGTGACCCCGGCGTCGTGCCGCCCCGTTCGCGGCGCGTTTCACGCAATTGCCCCGCCCGCAGCAACCGTCTGGTTGTAGCATCGAATCAACCGCAGCCAAGGACCGGGCCGACCCACCAGCCGGTCGGCCGGTAACAGGAGACGGCAGGGTGAAAAAACCGGTTCACCTCGTCGGCAGCGTCGCGATGGACACCTGCGAAGAGGTGTTCGCTACGGGTCTCCCGCCGACGAACACCTCGCGATGCCAAGGGACACGGAAATACTCGTGGAAATGATGAACGGCATAAGTGCGTCGGTGAAGAGGAAGATCGGGTTCCTGCACATTCCGGTGCCGCGGGACCGCGCCGATGACGATTATTTCCGGCCCCTGCGGGGTCTGGAACTTGATGCGGACATCGAGCTCTACCTGGGCCTCGTTCACCACGACGATGAGCCGGGAGACGCGGCCCGGATAGACACCGCTCGGAAATACCTGGACGACTTCGGCATTTCGACGGAATGCGGCTGGGGCCGCACCGATCCCGCCCGCGTGCCGGGCCTGCTGGAAAGTCATCGCAAGCAAGCGCGGTTGATCGGCGATTGATTCCTGTTTGCGTCCGGTCGTGCGAAGGGGCGGCGGTTGGTCGATCCACACTCAACGAGAGACGTTGGCGGGGCACCGATGGATATGATTCGAGATCATCCCGAAGGGCACGGGTGGACCGGCGCAGCGTCTACCCGCGATTAATCGCGCGACAAAAAACTGCGCGGTTGATGAGTTATGGGTCATCCATTGCGCAATAAATTGCGCGATTTCCTGCCGGCGGTCGTCCTCCCGCAGACAGGCCTGGACCCTTCCGGCACCCGCGGCGACTTTCAACGTTCCATGTTGAGCCGGGCGGCCTTGGATTCGTCGTACCACCAGCCGTCGGGGTAGGCGGGTCGATAGAGCGGTTCGGGCGGGCGTCCGAACTTGTCCCAATGCAACGTGCGACGCTGATCGATCGCGTACAGCGGGATCAGGTAATGGTCCCAGAGCAACACGCGGTCGAGGGCGCGGCAGGCCGCGATCACCTGATCGAGGGTCTCGGCCGCCTCGGCGGCCTCGACGAGATCGTCGACCGCGGGATCGCTGACGCCGGTAACGTTGCGAGAGCCTTCCTTCGCTGTCGAGGTGGAATGGAAGTGGGAACGCAACTCCAGCGTCGGCGGCATCAGGATGCCGTAGTCCTGGACGAGCCCGTCGTATTCCCGGCGGCGGATGCGATTGGTGTACTGGCTGACATCGACCAGGCGGATCGTCGCCTCGATGCCGAGCCGCTCGAGCGCCGCGGACCAGGGCAACAGGATTCGCGTGTTGGCGGGGTCCAGGGTCAGCAACTCGAGCGTGAACGGTGCTCCGCCGGCATCGCGCAGCGCGCCGTCGTCGAAGCGCCAGCCGGACGCGGCGAGCAGGTTCCGCGCTTCGAGCAGGTTCTCGTTGAACGCGGCCCGGCTTGCTGTCTTCGGATAGTCGAAAGGTCGCTCGAAGAGCGCGGCAGGCAGCGAGGCCCGAACGCGCGACAGCAGGGCCAACTCGTCCTCGCTGGGCAAGCCGGTGGCCGACAGGATGGTCCGGGGCCAATAACTCAGCGCCCGCGCGCGCTCGCCGTGGTACAGCTTCTCGTTGATCCACTCGTAGTTCAACGCCAGCGCGAGCGCCTCTCGAACCCGCCTGTCGGCCAGTCTGGGCACCTGGCTGTTGAGGATGATCGCTATCCCGATGCCCACCGATATGCCGTACTCCCGGCGGATCTTCCTGATCCGTCCGCTTTCAAGATCCGATCCCTCGTAGCCGGTCACCCAGTACCGAATATCGCTTTCGTCCAGAATGTCGATCAATCCCTTGCGGAAAGCCTCCCTTGCGACGGTGCCGTCCCGGTACACCTCGTAGCGCACCGTGTCGAAGTTGTACCGACCCCTGTTGAGCGGCAGATCCCTGCCCCAGTAGTCCAGATTGCGTTCGTACTCGACATAGCGACCGGCCTTCACCCGCTTGACTCGATAAGGCCCGCTCGAGACGGGTGGCTCAAGCGTATGGGCGGTCAGGTCGCGGTCGCGCCAATAGTGCCGCGGCAGGATGGGGATGTACTGGATCAACGTGACGTGATCGTGCGTCAGCGGGGCGATCACGCGAAACGCCACATGGCGTTCGTCCAATGCCTCGACCGACTCGATGAAGTGGAAGAAGTAGCCGGCCCCCAACTGGGCTTTGTGTGTCTCGAAGGTGAACACGACATCGCCGGCGGTGATCGGCACGCCGTCATCCCACCGTGCCTGCGGACGGATCCTGAATATGATCGTCCTGTCGTCGTCCGTAACCGCGATGCCGTCCGCAAGCCGGCCGTAGAACGCCGTGATCTCGTCGCCGCTGCGCACGATGAGCGTGTCGCCGCGAAAGTGGTAGCCGGACGGGGCGCCGGTCTCGCCCTGCGGCATCGGCGCGAGCGTGCTGAACGACAGCGGCGTGGCGAGGATTAGCTTGCCGCCCTTGGGGGCATCGGGATTCAGGTAGTCGAAGTGGGTGAAGTCGGCGGGGTACTTGAGGTCCTGGAAGAACGCGATCCCGTGCTTGAACTCCAACTCCTCCGGAATGCCCGCGTCGGGGCTGCAAGCGAAAAAGGAAATCAGGAAAACGACACCGAGTCGCGCCGTGCCGTTCAACGACGGGGGGCGTTCAGGCATTTTGCGCTGCGCACATTGTCTGGGTGCCGGGAAAGCCGCTTGGCGGGGGCGTTCGACGGCGACAAGCGTTCGGAGTCGGCGGCTGGCGGGGTAGTCGGGGCATCGTGTCGATCAATTCCCCATGTTAATCGTTTTCTGAAGCTATTACGGTGTTGTCGCTGGCCCGCCTGGCCCGCGGGACGTGGCCCGACGCCGTGGTCGTGAGCGGCGTGAGCGGAAACGGGAGGTCGGGACCAGTCCCTTTGGCGTGGAGCTATCGCGCGCTACGGCATGGCGTAGCGGATGGTGACCAGTGCCGAGAACCGCCCGGTATCGCCGGTGCGGGACCACGCGCTGACCGGCTCGCTGCCGTCGAGGCGCAGGTTCGGCGGATGGCTGCGCAACAGGTCGCCTGCGTACCCGTCGGACTCGAACGTCCCGAAACGCTTCCACTGGGCCTTGAGTCCGACCGACACGCTTTTCGACAACCGGCGGTCGACGCCGACGGTCAGGACGTATCCGACCATGGTATCGCGGAGACTGCGGCGGCCTGCGCTGACGGTGCCGGCCAGTTTGCGGCGGATCTCCTCCGCGTTCGGCTGGTCCAGGCCGGTCGCGATGTGCCCGGCATCGGCGCTTCTCGCCCAGAGCCAAGAGAAGTCCTTGCGTATGCGTGACACTGCCACGCCGCCGCCCGCGTAGGGCTTCCACCGGGTCCGGTTCGGCCAGTCTCGGTACGCCACGATCTGGAATTCTCCCGAAGTCGCGGAACCGAGCGTCTCCTCGCCGACCGAAAGTTCGTTGCTGATCTTGTCGAAGTCCGCGCCGGTGGCGTCGGTGGACGACACGGTCTGATTGAAGTTCGTCGCGCTGTGGGCGTACACGGCGGCGAGCCGCCATCGCGGCGACAGATGGAATCCGATTTCCCCCTCGCCGGAAAAGCCCGATCCCGGATCGAACGGCGCGAGCCATCCGTCTCCCGCGCCGCGGTCGGGGGCGGTGCAGCCCGCCACGGAGAGCGCCCTCGGGTTGATGTACTCGTCGCAGATGCTTGGGCGGTCGTTGCTGCGGCTCTCGACGACGACATCGCGCGACGCATTGCCGCCGATACCGACGCCGACGTACCACTGGGCCGTCGCGTTTCCGGCAGCGACGCAGGCCAAAACGGCTGCTGGAACCGTCGCACCGAAGCGTGAAAGCCAGTGCCGACATTCGAGGGTGCCGGGGATTGTGCTCGCCTCCTTGGCGGGTCGAGGGAATACCATTCTCAGTCGGGGCATCGTGGTGTGCATATTTCGTTTGACGCCCATCATCGCATTTGGGGATTGTGGTGGCGAGATGAGGCGCGTGCAGCGTCGGAAAGCGTCGGATTGATTGGCTGCCTATCGCCGAAGCGATCTCTTCGAACGGCGCAGGGATCTCATGGCCTCCTGTGCGGCTTACGTAACGACAGCCCGACCGTAGACAACAACCACGGCCACAACGCGCTTCATGCCCTCAAAGCGCAGCCAGTTCATGGAGGACCTTGCGCAGCCTCTCGACTAGAAGGTCTTGGTGCTTCACGGCCTCCTCATGCTTGATGGCGAATGCCTTGACACCCTTGCTTGACACGCCCGCTGCGAAAGCGTCCGCGGAGAACTCGTCAACCCACGACTCCAACACGTCGCGCAACCTGTCGGGAAGAGACTGGTCGTCCAGCAGGGCTGCGTCGAAGGAAAAGCGCGCGTGCTCATCCATCCCTTGTCAGGCTCCGAGTACAGCCACGCCACACTCACCGGCTGCTTGCGCAACGAACACTTCACGCGAATGCTCAGGCCGAACGAACCACCATAGGCGACCACTCCCGCCGACTCCTCCGCAACCTTCAGAAGCCGCTCGGCCACGTCCCTGGCGTCTCCATCAGCGAACCCGGCCAAGAAAGACTCGCGGGTGAGGCGCGACCCTGATCGTCGCCCCTTCGACGATGCCGATGTCCTGCCGATGACGCGGGGCACAAGCGTCTGGCTGGACCCGCCATGGAACCGCTTGATCTCGACGGCCATCACCTCGATTCCCGCCATCTCCGCGTTGAGGAACGAGGCCACGCGGGCCAGCGGGTCAGGTATCGAGTCCGCGACAAACAGCAGACGCAGGCGCCGCGCCGCTAGATTCGTTGATACGTCGTCCTAGAACTCGTCCGTTTTCGGTTCTCCGTCTATCCCAAGCAGCGTCGCAAGCTCGTCCTCTGGATCGCGGCCCCTTGCTACGACACCGCGCTCAAACGCCCCGCGCAGTTCTGCCGCCGACCACGTGTCCGAGGCGTGCGCAGCGTATTCCAGCAGCTGTCCCACCACAGTCCGTCTCACCTCCGGATTGGACCCGCGCTTCACCTCCACGAGCGTCGGCACCGCGTCCTGGTCCACTATCAGATGGTCGACTGCCCAAAGCGCGCCGCCGCCCGCGGAAGCAGCGATGCCCTTTTCCCGGGTGATCAGAATCCAGCGACGTGCATCTCCGGGCCGAATCTGCTCCCCGTCGATCAGTTCGGGATGGTCAGCTATCAGCGTCTGCAGTTCGTCTTCGCTGGCGAACGGCGTCTCTTCGAGAGCTTCCAGCGAGCCGGCCTTGTCCGATGTGTAGATCCGCTCGGGCACCGTGTCACTTCTTGTTGCCGATTCGAATGCTGTCAGCATACGGAACGCGATTCCTCCGGGCCAACGGACTCCAGCGGCAACTCGCCCCTGTCCTTTGTCGCCATCGCGCCGTTTGCTTCGTTCACGGCTGCTTCCGGCATCGCCATGAAGGGTGCTCGTTTGCGACCACCCCAGCGACAAGGCCGGAATTCTGGCATGCGAAGTTCGATGGCAACGTCGAGCGCGACCGCCGCTCCAAGCGTCAGCTCCTTGAAGCCGGTTGGCGCACCGCTACTGTGTGGGAATGCGCACTCCAAGGGGATGAGCGTCGCGTGACGGTGCGGGCCTTGGACCAGTGGCTTCAAGGTAGCGCCCTTGAGTACGAAACCGCTCCCCACAAGCCACGTGTCGCAAACCCCAACAGGACTCCAGAGGGCTTTTGGCGGAAGAGGTAGGAGTCGAACCCACCAGACGCGTTCGGCGCGTCTCAACGGCTTTGAAGGCCGCGCGCCCCACCGGAGGCGATGCTCTTCCGCGGGTCAGTCTAGCACTTGGCCAGGATCGCCCACGACGCGCCGGGAGTCGCCCTCGCGCCGCGTGAAACCCTTGCGGTCGAAGTGCTCCAGCACTTCGATGACGACGTTGCGTCCCATCCCGGAGGCATCGCGGAACTGGCGCACGGTGAAGCTCTCCGGCAGATCGAGAGCGACATCGGCCATAGCGCGCAGACGCGCATTCAGGAAGTATCGGTTCGGACTGACGCGCTGACACAGGCCGATGGCGGCCAAGGCGCGCATGTCGCGCTCCAGTGCGGGCAGCGGAGTCCGAAGTCGCTTGGCCACATCGCCGAGGCTCGGCGGTTGCTCGGAGTCCAGCAGCGGTTCGATACGCTCGAAAAGGGCTGCCAGAGCTTGCGGAATCTCGGCGCTATGTTCGGCTAGTGAGTAGCTGCCGGACTCGGCGCGGACTTCGCCCGATTCGGTCAGGTTCCGGATGGCGATGCGGGTGACGGTCGTCGATGCGCCGAGTGCGGCGGCGAGGGACTCCAGTGGCATGCCGCCGCTATCGCGTTCGGTTTCGTGGTGTCCGGCCAACGTGTCGACCACCGCGCGCTCGGTTGCGTTCGCAAGTTCCGGATGGACGATGTGATCGCCGTGTTCGATGAGCCCCGATAGCCGCACGAGTTCGCGCATGGCATTTGCCGTGAGGTTCCAGTTGTTCCGAAACGTATCCGCATCCACTGCATCGCGGCGCGCCAGCGCGGCCAGAGCATCGTCGGTGGACGCGCCGCGCAACGCGGCGATGCGGTCAATCCGGTCCGGCGCCCGGCGGCGCCCGCGCGGCGCCTCGACATCGATGACCGTGCCGCCGCCCAATGTGCGGTCGAGGTCCTGGTCGCGCAGGATGAGGCGGTCGCCGACCTTCATGTGAGCCGGTTCCGCCAGGACGATGTCTGCCGCGGCATTCGCGCCGGGTTCGATAGGCGAGGCGTCCAGCAGGCTGATCCTACCCTGGCTATGGCTGGTCGCGGCATAGACGTGGACCGGCGCCCAGTGACGCGCGGCGCGCGGAAAGTCGCCCAGCACCTCGAGTTCCACGGTTGTGTGTCCGGTAGTGCCGGCGGCGGACTCGGCGACGATCCAGTCGCCCCTTGCAAGGTCATCCAACCGCGCCCCGGTCACGTTCAGCGCGACGCGGTCCCCCTCGACGGCCCGTTCTGCCGGGATGTCCTGAACGAACAGGCCGCGTACGCGCAGCGGTTGACCGGTTGCCGCTATCGCCAGGCGGTCATCGATGCGCGTCGCGCCGGACACCACTGTTCCGGTGGCGACAACGCCCACCCCCCGCAGAGCGAAAACTCGGTCCGCGGCGAGGCGGAATGCGCGGTCGTCGACAGTCGTCGCGTAGGCCTCGCCGGCCTGTTGCAAATGCGCGCGCAGCGTATCGATGCCGCGGCCGTCGGTGCATGAGACCTCGACGATCTCGGCATCGCCCAGAAACGAGTCCGACGTCAGGCCCTGGATGTCGCTGCGTACCGCGGCGATGCGGTCGGGTTCGCTCCGGTCGATCTTGTTCAATGCGACGATTCCCTGGCGCAGGCCGAGCAGCTTCAGTATCTGCAGGTGTTCCACCGTCTGCGGCATGACGCCGTCGTCGGCGGCGACGACGAGAAGCGCATACTGGTTGCGGGCCACGCCCGCGACCATGTTGTGAATGAAGCGGCGGTGACCCGGCACGTCGACGAAGCCGATGCGCGCGCCGCCGATGTCGGCATATGCGAAGCCGAGGTCGATGGTAAGTCCCCGGCGCCGTTCCTCGGCGAGGCGGTCGGTGTCGACGCCGGTCAACGCCCGCACGACCGACGTCTTGCCGTGATCGACATGACCCGCGAGCGTGACGATCACGACAGGGTCTTGAGGGAGGCGATCAGTTCATCCAGCGGTTCGGCGCACCGCATGTCGAGCCAGAGCCGTCCGGATTGCCGGCGCGAGACGACGGGGATGGGCAGACCACGAAGCTTGGCAGAGAGTTGCTCGATAGCCCGTCCGGGACCGGAAATGGCGACGGCGCGACTCGGCACATGTTGATCCGGCAGGGCGCCGCTGCCGAGCTGACACTGCGATGCCTCGATGCTGACCGATAGGCCCTCGTCAACGCGGCCTGTCACGGCGTTTGCGACGGCCGCGGCCCGCGCGTCGAGTTCCTCAAGCGGCGTCGTCAACGTGGCCAGCAGGGGAATGCGCTCGGTCACGGTGGATTCGTCTTCGTACGCGCGCAGCGTCGCGTCGAGGATCGCGAGCGCGATCTTGTCGGCGCGCAGGGCGCGCTTCATCGGGTTGCCGTCGAGCCGCGCGACGAGGCCGGCGCGCCCGACGACGATGCCGGCCTGGGCGCCGCCGAGCAGCTTGTCGCCGGAGAACGTGACGAGGTCCACGCCCGCCGCGATCATCTCGCGGGGCGTCGGCTCATGCGGAAGGCCGAACCGTTCGAGGTCGAGAAGGGTGCCGCTGCCGAGGTCGATGCAGACCGGCAGGGCGCGCGCTTTGCCGAGGCGGACGAGCTCGTTCTCGCTCACCGACTTGGCGAATCCCTCGATGTGGTAGTTGCTCGGATGGACCTTCAGCAGCAATGCGGTGGAACTGTCGATCGCGTTCTCGTAGTCGCTGAGATGCGTGCGGTTCGTGGTGCCGACCTCGACCAGGCGGCTGCCGGAACGCGCCATGATGTCGGGAATGCGAAAGCTGCCGCCGATCTCGATCAACTCGCCGCGCGATACGGGAATGGATCGATCGAGCGCCAGGGTATTGAGCACCAGCATCACGGCGGCGGCGTTGTTGTTGACCACGGTGGCCCCTTCCGCGCCGGTCAGGAGTTTCAGCCTGTGCGTGACGATGCCTTCGCGGCTGCCGCGCCCGCCGGAACCGAGGTCGTACTCCAGCGTGACTGGTGCGGTGGCGGCCTCCACTGCCGCCTGCATCGCCTCGGCACTCAGGACGGAGCGGCCCAAGTTGGTGTGGATCACCGTGCCCGTGAGGTTGAATACCCGCCGATACCCATGTCCGACGCGGGTTCTGATCCAGTTTTCTATTGCTGAGGCGTAGTCCGAAGGGGTGGTGGCCCAATGGGGAATCTCGGTTGCGCGAGCTTCCGTCTGGATCTGGCGCACGGCGTCCTTGACCACCTGCAGGCCCCAATGCGCGATGACGGGCGCGACGGACGCGTCCGACAGCACGGCGTCGACACTGGGTAACGATCTGCGCGACATGATACGTCGATTATCTGGATTCGCTGGATTCGGGACACAGATTATCTGGATTTGGGTTCGGGACACAGACTATCTGGATTCGGGAAGATTATCTGGATTCGGGACATATCTGGATTCGGGACACACACAATTGGGTCACTTGGAATCGAGACAGGTATACGGGCGCCTGGAACGGAGGCGCCGACGGTTCAGGACCCTACGGGGTCCGCGGGCATAGGAATGAGTCACCTCTGATTGGCACCGAAACTGGGCGGGGAGAGAATATGTGCTCCGATGGCGTCGGGGAACGGAGTTGAAGCCGTTGGCGTGCAGAGAGAAGGCTCAGGCGGGCAACGGCGTCTCGCGCATCTGGAAGCCGCGCTTTTCGGTCCACCTTTTGAGGGATTGGAAGGTCCCGTATGCCCTTTGCTGCTTGCGTAGCGAGGCAGTGCGCGCGATCCAGCGGGCGACTCGGTCGGTCGGTTGTGGCGACGGTGCCGCGTGCGCCGCAGCCATGTCGCGGAGGAGATCGAGGTACTCGGCGAGTGTGACGTCGAGTCGAGTCGCCGTGTGCGGCTTGAGACCCGAGACGAGAGGCTGCAGGTAGGCGGTGAGGGCGGCCGCGCTGTTTTCGCGCAGACGGTCTCGGACGGAGGCGTCGTGGCACTGCTCGATGTGTCGTGCCAACTTGGCCCGCACGGGATTCAGGTCGACGTATGCCATGGCGGCGAGTACGGCTTGCTCGCTGAGCAGGGCACCAGAGTAGAAGCGCTGCTCGAAGAAATGACCGTCGCAGTCGTCCTCGGCGTTGGCGCGCCGGGCGATCGGCTGCTTAAGGTGTTTCATGAAGTGAGACAGCGAGCCGAGGGTGCGACGGGCGCGGTGGAGTCGTGCAGGGTCGCTTAGGAGTATTGCGCGTGCTTCCGCTTTGGCGGCGTCCGGTTTTTGGTGGGGTCGGGGCTTGGGCGGGAAAGCCTCGATCCATCGCTTGGCGACCTCGTTGTCGCTCCAGGCAAGGCAGGCGTTGGGATCGTAGTGCAGGACGATGTGGAAGTGGTTGCTCATGACCGCGTAGGCGTAGATTTCGATGGCGAAGCATCGAGCCAGCATGAGAAGGCGCTCGACGAGCCATCGGCGGCGGTGTGAATAGTCCTTGCCGGAGCGCTTGTCGCGGCCGCAGAGCCACGCGCGACGGACACAGCGGGAGGCGACGTGGTAGTCGCAGGGATGCTGGTCGTCGACAAGCATGTATCGAGGGGTCGCCATGGATGAAGTGTGGCCGGATCAGGATCGCGGCGTCGATGGCGTGGTTCGCGAAAGTGTGTCATCGATCAACGTCGCGGGATTGCGGATATGGCTGCCGCTGGGACGAGGGTTGGGATGTGTGACTGAAAGCCGCGGGCATGTGTGTGTCCGAAAGCCGGTGTTCGAATGCCGGCCTGCAGCCGTGTGTACCGAAAGCCGGTGTGTGTCCAAAAGCCGTGTCCTCCAAAAGCCGTGTCCGGGCAAAAGCCGGGAAAGCCGGGCAAGCCACTTGTGTGTCCGAAAGCCGGGAAAGTGTGTGTCCGAAAGCCGGGAAAGAAAGCCGAAAGCCGGACATCCGAAAGCCGCAAAAGCCGGGCACGGCAATGCGCGATGACGGGCGCGACGGACGCGTCCGACAGCGCGGCATCGACATTGGGTAGCGATCTGCGCGACGGTCCCGTCGATTGTCTGGATTCGGGATACACATCACCGCCTTGCGGAGTTCTCCGCGTCGCACGAAGCGATGTGTTCGGTGGTCGGGTTGCGCGCGAACGCTCCTGTCCGGCTATTTGGCGGTCTGGTCCGTCGGCCTGTCCAGCGTGCCGAGCGCTCTCGCGCGCCGGACCCGGTGGCGCTGCGCCAACTCCCGCATGTCCGTCGTGGCGTCCGTTTCGTCCACGATTTCGAGGCCGATGAGCGTCTCGATGACGTCCTCCATCGTCACGATGCCCGCCATGCCGCCGAAGTCGTCCATCACCACGGCCAGATGCTCCTGGCGCGACCGCAGGGTCGTGAACAGGTCCGTGATGGCGTAGGACTCGCCGACGGCGACGATCTCGCGGCGCAGGTTCGCGAGGGGATCCGCGCCGCGCCCATCCACGAGGGCGGATAGCACGTCGTACTTCAACACGTAGCCGGTGATGTGGTCTATGGAGTCGTTGTACAACGGGATGCGCGAAAACCGCTGCCGCTTGGCGCTGCCGTAGTACTCGGCGATGGTTTCGGTCTCGGACGCCAGGGCGACGACCGTGCGGGGCGTCATGACATCGCGCACCTGGATGGACTGGAACCGGATCAGGTGGCCGATCATCTCGCTTTCCTCGGCCTCGAAGACGCCTTCCTCCGCCCCGAGTTCCGCCATCGCCAGCAGGTCCGTCCGCGTCAGTATCGGGGCCGTCGAGTCGGTCTTCAGCCTGCGGGTGATGTACTGGCTCATCCATACGAAGGGCGTCAGCACGATGGTCAGGATGCGCACCGAGTGGATCGTGAACGTCACCAAGCGACGCCAGTACAGCGCACCGATGGTCTTCGGAACGATTTCGGAAAACACCAGTATCGCGATGGTCATCGCCACCGGAACCGCGCCCCTCGTGATCCAGGGACTCGCCTGGCCCCATATCGTGGCGGCTTCTCCGCCCACGCCGAGGGCGCCGACGGTATGCGCGATCGTGTTGAGCGTCAGGATCGCGGCCAGCGGCCGATCGATGTTGGCCTTGAAGTCCTCAAGGTACTTTCCGGTGAGGGTGCCCTGCTGGGATTCGAGCTTCGCATGGCTGGGGTGGATGCTTAGCAGCACCGCCTCCCACAGCGAGCAGAAGAAGGAGAAGGCTAGTGCCAGCAGGAAGAACGTGGCCAGAAGCCAATACATACAGTCGAGGTAAAGCGCCCTTCTGGGTCCCCAAGGTGGAGATTACACGAATCGAAGGCGATGCGGCATTACGTTTTGCAATGTCGTTTTGCAATGTCGGCCTGCCGGTCGTTCGGCCGTGTCATCCGCCAAGGCCCTGCCACAGCGTCACACGTTAGTGTGGTCGGGACGACCTCCATCAGCCGGCGCGCCGTTAGGAAACGACTACGCGCGCCTGTGCGGTGGGTTCCGCGGTTTTGCGGTAAGGTGCATATTGGATTGGCGGGCAGGTGACTATGAATAACCAAAAGAAACTGGCATTCGTGGGCTTGGGCATCATGGGCTACCCGATGGCTGGCCATCTGGCGGCCGCGGGGCATGAGATCCGGGTCTACAACCGGACGACGGCGCGCGCCGATTCCTGGGTTGCGGATCACGGCGGAGGGTCGGCGCCGACGCCCCGGGAGGCGGCGCAGGACGCGGACATCGTGTTCATGTGCGTCGGCAACGACGACGACGTCAGGAGCGTCACGCTCGGTGACGACGGCGTATTGGCCGGGGTGAAGCGCGGCGGGATCGTGGTGGATCACACCACGGCGTCCGCCGATCTCGCCGGCGAACTCGCGCGCGAGGCGCAGCAGCGGGGCGCCGGTTTTCTCGATGCGCCCGTGAGCGGCGGCCAGGCGGGCGCGGAAAACGGCCAGCTCACCATCATGGTCGGCGGCGCTGCCGACGCTTTCGCCATCGCGGCGCCCGTCATGCAGCACTATGGGCGCGCCGTCACGCTGATGGGCGATGTCGGGTCGGGCCAGCTCACGAAGATGGTCAATCAGTTGTGTCTCGCGGGAATCATCCAGGGCATTTCCGAAGGCATGCACTTCGCGGAAAAGGCGGGACTCGACGTCGGTCAGGTGATCGGCGTCATATCCCAGGGAGCGGCGCAGTGCTGGCAGATGGACAACCGCGCCGGGACCATGGCGAAGCGGGATTTCGACTTCGGTTTCGCGGTCAAGTGGATGCGCAAGGATCTCGACATGACGCTCGCCGCGGCGCGCAAGTTCGGCGCGCGGTTGCCGGTGGCCGCGCTGGTGGATCAGTTCTACGCGGAAGTGGAGGCGCTCGGCGGCGAACGCTGGGATACGTCGAGCCTGGTGGAACGCCTGCGGCGCGTCGACGGCGCGTAGCGGATCGGCGGTCCGCCGAGGCGGAGGCTAGCGCCGTTCGATCGGGACGAAGTCCCTGCGCGAGGCGCCGGTGTAGAGTTGCCTCGGTCGCCCGATCTTGTAGGGCGCGGCGACCATCTCGCACCAGTGCGCGATCCAGCCCGGCGTGCGGCCCGTGGCGAATATGACGGTGAACATGTCCTCGGGAATGCCCATCGCGCGCAGAATGATGCCGGAATAGAAGTCCACGTTCGGATATAGCCGCCGGTCGACGAAGTACTCGTCTTCCAGCGCGATCTTCTCCAGGCGCTGCGCCATCTGCAGGGCGGGGTCGTTTTCGACTCCGAGTTCGTCGAGCACCTCGCGGCAGGTCTGCTGCATGACCCGGGCACGGGGATCGTAGTTCTTGTACACCCGATGCCCGAATCCCATGATCCGAAACGGGTCGTCCGGATCCTTTGCCCGCTTCACGAACTTGTCGATATTGCTCGGCGTCCCGATCTCCGCGAGCATGTTGAGCACTGCTTCATTGGCGCCGCCGTGGGCAGGTCCCCACAGGGCGGCGATGCCTGCGGCGATACAGGCGTAGGGATTGGCCCCGGTGGAGCCGGCCAAGCGTACCGTCGATGTCGAGGCGTTCTGCTCATGATCGGCGTGGAGCAGGAAGATGCGGTCGAATGCGCGGGCGAGGACCGGGTTGACGTCGTAGTCCCCGTCGGCCGGCGCGAACATCATGCGCAGGAAGTTCTCCGCGTAGCCGAGGTCGTCCCGCGGTTGAGCGAACGGCAGGCCCAGCGTGTGCCTGTAGGTCATGGCCGCCAGGATGGGCATTTTCGCGATGAGGCGGTGGGCCGTGTCCCGACGATGGGATGCGACCGTGATGTCCAGCGAGTTGTGGTAGAAGGCCGCCAGCGCGCCGACGACGCCGCACATCATCGCCATGGGATGCGCGTCGCGCCGAAATCCCGTGTAGAAGCTGCGGAGTTGCGCGTCCACCTCGCCGCGGCCCCTGATGTCCTCGAAAAAATCCTTCTTCTCATTGGCCGAGGGTAGTTCGCCGTTCAGCAGCAGATAGCAAAGCTCCAGGAACTCCGAATGTTCGGCGAGCTGTTCGATGGGGTATCCGCAATGCAGCAGTATCCCCTCGTCGCCGTCGATATAGGTGATGTTGGAGTTGCAGGAAGCCGTGGAGACGAAACCGGGATCGTAGGTGAAGTATCCCTGGTTGGTGAGTCCGCTCACGTCGATCACGTCCGGGCCGACGCTCGCCGTGTGCACTGGTAGCTCGATCGGATCCTTCGAGTCGACAGTCAGGCTCGCCATCCGTTCTCCCATATTTGTCGCATCCTTCCGAGGGGAAGGAACCTGTGCCCAAGTGAGCCGGTCATTCTCTCGACAGCGGCGTTGGGTTGTCAAACCGCGCCGGGTGAAAACCACCCGACACGGAAGCTGATTCTCGCGATCCCGGCTATACCGGCGATGCGGCAGGCACGCGGCGACGGCCGAGAGCGGTCAAGTGCTCAATCGACGATGGTCTTCACATTTTTACTCTTATTTTCAATATCTTGCACAAACTACTTCGTGATTGAATTCAATTACAGGACGGAAGGAGGCGGCGCGTTCACAGTTGAGAGACAATACGGGCGGGACCAGGGCCGGAAACGAGGAGGAGCGCATGCCGAAACCACACAGCGAGGAGTGGTACGACGCCGTTGTCGAGGAGACATTGGAGCCGGAGCGGCCGATCATCGATGCGCACCATCACCTCTGGGAGACGCCCCGCAGGCTCGGCCGCTACATGCTGGAAGATCTCTGGCGGGACACGGAATCCGGACACGACATCGAGAAGACCGTCTATATCGAGTGCCGCTCGGGCTACCGGGAGGATGGTCCCGAGCACCTGAAGCCGGTCGGCGAGACGGAGTTTGTCGCCCGCATCGCGGAGGAAAGCGCGGCGCGGGAGGGGACGGCGACCATCGCCGGCATCGTCAGCCACGCCGACCTGCGGCTTGCGGAGGGCGTCGAGGAAGTCCTGCGGGCGCACGAGGAAGCGGGCCGGGGCCTGTTTCGCGGCATCCGCCATGCCGGGCCGAGCGACGCCACGGGCACGCTGACCAATCCCGGAAGAGGGCGGCCCTGTCCCTACGGTCAGGACGACTTCCGAACCGGGATGCGGCGGTTGGGCGAACTCGGTTACACCTACGATACCTGGCACTTCTTTCACCAGAATCGCGACTACCTGGCGCTCGCCCGCGCGGTTCCGGAGACGACGATGGTCCTCGATCACTTCGGGACGCCGTTGGGCGTGGGCCGGTATGCGGGCAAGCAGGAAGAGATCTTCCCGCGGTGGAAGGAGGATATCGCCGCCATCGCGGAGTGTCCCAACGTCATCGCCAAGCTCGGCGGGCTGGCGATGCCGGACAACGGTTTCGGCTGGGACGGCCGAGAGCTTCCGCCGACGTCGGATGAGTTCGCGGACGCCCAGAAACGCTACTACCTGCACACCATCGATTGCTTCGGGCCGTCGCGCTGCATGTTCGAGAGCAACTTTCCGGTGGACAAGATGTCCATCTCCTACCACGTGATGTGGAACGGCATGAAGAAAATCGTCGAGGACTTCAGCGAGGACGAGAAACAGGAGATGTTCTACGGCACCGCGGCGCGGGTGTATCGGCTGTAGCGCGGAAGCGGCAAGCCTGTCGGACTGCTAGACTTTCGGATCATCTGGACTGCAATGGGAGACCCAATGGCGCGAGCTTCGGCCGATCGCCCCATCGATCTCTCGCCGACGGGTTTTCTTCCCGTCACGGCGGTCGCGTCGATCACGCACCGCGTCTCGGGCGCGTTGCTGTTCGTCGGTTGTGGATATCTCATTTGGCTCCTCGACAGGGCGCTCGGGTCGGAAACCGGTTTTGCCGAGGCGGGCGCGCTGCTCGGAACGCTGCCGGGCAAGGTGGCCCTGTGGGCGGTGCTCGCGGCGCTCGGCTATCACCTGCTGGCGGGCATCCGGCACCTGCTGCTCGACTTCCATCTGGGCGATTCGCTCGCCGCGGGGCGCGGGAGTTCATGGATCGTGCTCGTCCTGGCCGCTGTGGCGGCGATCGGTCTCGGAGCGTGGCTTTGGTAGATACCGCCGCGAGCGCCGGCCGACGAGGGCTGTTCGATTTTCTCGTGCAGCGCGTGTCGGCGGTGATCCTGGGGTTGTTCGCCCTCTGCGTCGGCGGCTGGTTCGCCGTCAACCCGGGCGCGGGACACGCGGAACTGTCGGCGTACCTCGGTACGCCGGTGATGATGGTCTTCGCTTCCCTTGCCGTCGCATCGCTCATGGCGCACACGTGGATCGGCATGTGGACTGTCGGCACGGACTATCTGCGCCCGCATTACTTCGGCAGCGCGGCGACAGGCGTTCGCGCGGCCTACCAGGCGGCGGTCGCCCTCGTGCTGCTGGCCTACGGCGCATGGGCGATCTCGGTGATCTGGAGGCTCGCGTGACCGGTATCGGGATAATGGAATTCGACGGCGTCATCATCGGCGGCGGCGGCGCCGGCATGCGCGCCGGGCTACAGCTCGCGCAGTCGGGATTCAACACGGCGGTGCTGTCCAAGGTGTTTCCGACGCGGTCGCACACGGTTTCCGCCCAGGGCGGTATCACCTGCGCCATCGGCAGCGAGGATCCCGACGACGACTGGCGCTGGCACATGTACGACACGGTCAAGGGGTCGGACTATATCGGCGACCAGGACGCCATCGAGTTCATGTGCTCCACCGGCCCGCAGGCCGTCTACGAACTGGAGCACATGGGCCTGCCGTTCTCGCGCAACGAGAACGGCCGCATCTACCAGCGGCCGTTCGGCGGCCAGTCGAAAGACTTCGGCAGGGGCGGCCAGGCATCGCGCACGTGCGCGGCGGCCGACCGGACCGGGCACGCCCTGCTGCACACGCTGTACCAGGGGAACATCCGCGCGGGTACGGTGTTCCTCTCGGAGTGGTTCGCCGTCGACCTCGTCAAGAACCAGGATGGGGTCGTCGTCGGCGCGATCGCCATCTGCATCGAAACCGGCGAGGTCGTATTCGTCAAGTCGCGCGCCACCGTGCTGGCGACCGGAGGCGCGGGTCGGATCTACGCCAACACCACCAATGCGCACATCAATACCGGCGACGGGATCGGGATGGCGCTGCGGGCGGGTGTTCCGGTGCAGGATATGGAAATGTGGCAGTTCCATCCCACCGGAATCCACGGCGCCGGAGTCCTCGTTACCGAGGGGTGCCGCGGCGAAGGCGGGTACCTGGTCAATCGGGACGGCGAGCGATTCATGGAGCGCTATGCGCCGAATGCCAAGGATCTCGCGAGCCGGGACGTGGTCGCCCGTTCGATGATCATCGAAATGCTCGAAGGCCGCGGCTGCGGCCCGGACTCGGACCACGTGATGCTGAAGCTCGACCATTTGGGCGAGCAGGTGCTGAACAGCCGCCTGCCGGGCATTCTCGAACTGTCGCGCACGTTCGCGCATGCGGACCCGGTAAGGGCGCCGATTCCGGTCGTGCCCACCTGCCATTACATGATGGGCGGGCTCGCGACGCGGGTGAACGGACAGGTGCTGACGCGCGGCGACGACAGCGACGAGGATCGGCCGGTGGAGGGCCTTTACTCGGTTGGCGAGGCGGCCTGCGTGTCGGTGCACGGCGCCAATCGGCTGGGCGGCAACTCGCTGCTCGATCTCGTGGTGTTCGGGCGTGCGACAGGAGCGCATCTCGAAGAGGTCATGCGCCAGGGCACGGGCGCGAGGGACCCAGGGGACTCGGACATCGATGCCGCATGCGAACGGCTGCGCCGTTGGGACGCGTCGACCTCGGGCGAAGGCGTCGCCGAACTGAAAAGGGAACTGCAGGAAGTCATGCAGGCGAATTTCGGCGTGTTCCGCACCGAGTCGCACATGCGCGCCGGCATGCAAACGCTGTCGGAACTGCGGGAACGCATCGGTGCCGCGCATCTGGGCGACAAGAGCGCCGCTTTCAATACCGCGCGCCTCGAGGCGCTGGAACTCGACAATCTGCTGGAAACCGCGGAAGCGACGGCCATCGCCGCCGAGGCGCGCGCGGAAAGCCGGGGCGCGCATGCGCGCGAGGACTACACGGAGCGCGACGACGAGAACTGGCTATGCCACTCGCTCTACCTCCCGACCAGCAGGCGGGTCGCCAAGCGCCACGTCAATTTCGCGCCCGAACTGGTCGAACCGTTCGAGCCGACGGAGCGCAGCTATTAGCAGCCACTAGAGGAGGTCCCATGGAGGTCAGCGTATATCGCTTCAATCCCGAGCAGGACGAGTCGCCCCGGATGCAGCATCTCGACGTGGATCTGCCCGCGGACCGGGACATGATGGTGTTGGATCTGCTGGAGATGCTGAAGGCGAAGGATCCGAGTCTGAGCTACCGGCGCTCCTGCCGGGAAGGCGTATGCGGTTCGGACGGGATGAACATGAACGGCAAGAACGGCCTCGCCTGCATCACGCCGCTGTCGGAAGTCGCGAAGCGCGACCGGCTCGAGCTTCGACCGTTGCCGGGACTTCCCGTGATCCGCGATCTCGTGGTCGACCTGACGCAGTTCTACAAGCAGTACGAGCGGGTGAAGCCCTACCTGATCAACGACTCGCCGGCGCCGGCGCAGGAGCGGCTGCAGTCGCCGCAAGAGCGGGAAAGGCTGGACGGCCTCTACGAGTGCATCCTGTGCGCGTGCTGCACCACGTCCTGCCCGTCTTTCTGGTGGAATCCGGACAAGTTCGTCGGACCCGCGGGACTGCTCCAGGCCTACCGCTTTCTCGCCGATAGCCGCGATACGGCGACGGCGGAGCGGCTCGCCGATCTCGAAGATCCGTTCAGCGTGTTTCGGTGTCGCGGAATCATGAACTGCGTCAGCGTCTGCCCGCGCGACCTGAATCCCACGCGCGCCATCGGCAAGATCAAATCGATGATGCTGACGGGCGGAACTTGACCGGGCGGTCATTCTCATGCAATAGAGACTCACGAACATGCCGTAGTACGGCGGATGCCGGAGCGTCCGTGCCTCCGGTAGCAGCGGACTAGACAAAAATGGCGGATTCCTTTGTCGAGCGGATGCGCAAGAGCAGCCACCTTTCGGGCGGCAATGCGGCCTATATCGAATCCCTTTACGAGTCGTTCCTGAACGACCCGGGCGGGGTCGCCGAGCAATGGAGTGACTACTTCGACGGGCTGCCTCGGCGGCGGGCGCCCGACATTCCGCACAGCCCCATCATCGAACACTTCGGACAGCTTGGACGCGATCGGCTCCGGCCCCGTCCGCAACCGGTCGGCCCCGAAGTCTCGAACGACCACGAGACGAAGCAGGTGCGCGTGCTGGAGCTGATTGCCGCGTATCGAAGCCGGGGCCACCGCCGCGCCCGCCTGGACCCGCTGGGCGTGTGGCGCCGCGCCGACGCGCCGGAACTGGACCTTGCCTACCACGGCCTTTCTCCGGCCGACCTCGACACCGTGTTCCAGACCGGCTCGGCGCATTTCTTTGACGAGGGCACGGCGCGCCTGCGCGACATCCTGGAGGCGCTCGAGCACACGTACTGCGCGTCCATCGGGGTCGAATACATGCACATCGCCGACGCCGCCGAACAGTTGTGGGTGTGCCGGCGCGTGGAAGCGGCGCGCACGGACCCCGCGCTTGACACGCGGGAGAAGGGCGTTGTGCTGGAGCGGCTGACAGCGGCCGAGGGTCTTGAGAGGTATCTTCACGCCAAGTATCCCGGCACCAAGAGGTTCAGCCTCGAAGGCGCCGACAGCCTGATACCCATGCTGCACGAAACGTTGCAGCGCACCGGCGCCCACGGCGTCGTGGAGACCGTCATCGGCATGGCGCATCGGGGCAGGCTGAACGTTCTCGTCAACATCCTCGGCAAGGATCCCGGCGACCTGTTCGACGAGTTCGAGGGACGCCTGGTGGAGACCGGCGCCATGGGCGACGTCAAGTATCACCAGGGCTTCTCCTCGAATGTCGAGACGTCCGGCGGCGAGATGCACGTCGCGCTCGCGTTCAACCCTTCGCATCTCGAGATCGTCGGGCCCGTGGTCGAAGGTTCCGTGCGCGCCAGGCAGGATCGAAGGAGCGACTCCGCCGGGGACCTGGTCATGCCGATCGTCATTCACGGCGACGCCGCGTTCGCCGGGCAGGGCGTCGTGATGGAAACGTTCCAGATGTCGCAGACGCGCGGATTCCGCACCGGCGGCACCCTTCACATCATCGTCAACAACCAGGTCGGTTTTACGACGCATCGCATCGACGACGCCCGTTCCACGGAGTACTGCTCGGAAGTCGCGAAGTTGGTCCGGGCACCGATATTCCATGTCAACGCGGACGATCCGGAGGCCGTCATCTTCGTGACGCGCCTCGCGGTGGACTACCGCATGCAGTTCAAGAAGGATGTGGTCATGGACCTCGTCTGCTACCGGCGCCGCGGGCACAACGAGGCCGAGGAGCCGATGAAGACCCAGCCGCTGATGTACCAGGCGATCCGGCGGCATCCCACGCCGCGGGCGATCTACGCCGGGCGGCTGGCGGAGGAGGGCGCCATCGGCGCCGGCGAAGCGGATGCGCTCGCCGAGGATTACAGGAACGCGCTGGATTCCGGGGAGCACGTCGCCATGAGCCTGGTGCACGAACCCGATGAGGAACTGTTCGTGGACTGGCGCCCGTACCTCGGCCACGAGTGGACCACGCCCGCGAACACGTGCGTCGACCTCGCCCAGCTGCGGGAACTGGCGCGCAAAACCAACACGGTGCCGGACGGATTTGCGGTGCACAGGCAGGTGCAGCGGCTGCTCGAGGACCGCAGGCGCATGGGGGCCGGCGCCGCACCCATCAACTGGGGATTCGCCGAGACCATGGCCTACGCCACGCTGCTGGACCAGGGCCATGCCGTCCGGCTGACGGGACAGGACACCGGAGTCGGCACGTTTTCCCACCGCCACGCGGTGGTCTACAACCAGAAGAGCGGCGCGGGCTACGTGCCGCTGGACCATCTGCGCGAGTCGCCGGATGCGCCGACGTTCGAGGTCTACGATTCGCTGTTGTCGGAGGAAGCCGTGCTCGCGTTCGAGTACGGCTACGCCACGACGACGCCGAGCGCGCTGGTCATCTGGGAGGCGCAGTTCGGGGACTTCGCCAACGGCGCCCAGGTCGTGATCGACCAGTTCATCACCAGCGGCGAGACCAAATGGGCGCGCCTCTGCGGCCTGGTCATGCTGCTGCCCCACGGCTAGGAGGGGCAGCGGCCGGAACAGTCTTCGGCGAGGCTCGAGCGCTATCTCCAGCTGTGGGCGGAATACAAGATCCA
>CAZFGB010000101.1:0-61072 GCA_964518405.1 uncultured Pseudomonadales bacterium
ACCTCGCCCGCCATCCGGCCGCCGGCGCGCCCGGTGGCTTCGAGAACCGTTACGGAATACCCCCCCGCCGTTTGAGGTCGTAGGCGGCGGCCAACCCCGCGGCCCCACCGCCGACTACCAGAATCCGCTTGTCGCTCATGCTTGGTACCCTATGCCGAACCCGGCGGGGATACAATATTCATGACCGGAATTTCACCGGAATTTCGCACCCGCGCGGTCCAGGCGCTGGCCCGCCGGTGATCGAGCAGGCGTCGGGCGACGTGCAGGCTCTCGCCGTTTCATGACCGCGTGCGAAGCATGCGCGTGTCGGGGATCGTGAAGCCGCGCATCGGCCACGATCCCGGCCGCGTCGCGCGTCTTGATCCAGAACCCGTAGAGGTCGTTCTGGTCCAGCGGTTCGTCCTCGCCCCTGCCCGGAAACACCCACTCCCCGGATGCTGCTTTGGCGATGCTTGCCAGCGTCGTGGGTGCCCTGTTGGGGAACACCCAGGACACGCCGGGTAACGGGTTCGAAGGTGGGAAGGGTCGGAAGTGCGGCGCTCAAACGCCGCGCGGGCTGCAAGCCGTTGTGTCTGCGGGGTTTCGTCGCTTCACGGATGCGTGGGTGGAGTGCTGATTTCTACGCCATGCGGCGCGGTCTCATCACACCCAACACAGGTGTGGAACACGTTCATGACAAACGCGGACATCTTCGTGCGCGAAGCCGCGGAGTAGAGGACAAGGCGACCTGCCGGTTCATTCGGCCAACGGGCCTTCCCGCACCTGCCTCGGGCCGCCGTTACCTAGCTTGATGTCTTGGAGTATGCCGATGGTTTCGTTGTCCGGCACCGGGCTTCCCTTGTGTTCGGCGGCTTTTGCGATGCTTACGAGCTTCTTGAACTTTACCGCGCCAGCCACGGCGGCGACATCGGCCCCGTAGTAGTCGAACCAGGGCAATCCCGCTTCGGTGTAGCTCCTCGCTGTAGGCGGGCGCGTGGGCGGCAGATCGCCGGTCAAAGCCATCCACTGTGCGGAGTTGACGATGGTGACGAAGCAGCGACTGGCGTGCCGCTGATCCCAAGCAATAGCCGTCGAGCCACGGCTGTTCGGGGAGCACGATGTAGTCCTGCGGATCCTGGTTCAGGTGATTGACCCAAGCATCGCCGGTCAGTGCGCAGACCTTTCCCGTCGCAATCTTGACCGCGAACGGATAGGCACCGTACGCCGAGCCAAAGTTGATCCACATGGCTTCTCCCTGGTGCATGGGCAGGAAAACCCCACCACGGCGGCGCCAGGCTTCGGGGCATCGCATCGCGAAGTCGTCCAGATGCCGCAGCGGATACCGGCCCAGACCGGGCGGCAGTGGATAGTTGTTGTTGTCATCCGGAATGCGAAGGGTTCGTTGAAACTCGATCGAGCAGTGCGCTTGCTCGTGAACCTCCGGAAACCGGAACTCCAACACGTCGTTTTCGAGGGTGAAACATCAATATTGCTCCTTACCACTCTCCACACTACACGGTTTTTCAAGCCCCTCCCACACCGGAATAGGTGGACTGATGTGCGGCAATGGGAGGTTGATGACAGGCCCAAGCGCAGGGTCGGCGCCCCGCCAGAGTTCCGCAAGCGCTTGCGAAGAAGCTAAAGCAGCAGCCATTGCCGCCGGGGCGGGACCAGCAGAACTCGACACAGCTATTGCGGCTGGTACGATGGCTGGGTACGCAGTGTGTTCTCCCGGTGGAACCGTTGCTTCTATCGCGTGCGGTCTCGCGGCCGGATACGCGGTCGCGAAATGTCTAGAGTGATGATGATTGCAAGAATAGCGAAAGCCGCTTTGGAGCTGGGCGTAGGTGCGATGGTGTGTATTAGACACTATTGGATTCCCTGATGGACACCACGACAAAACGCAACGTCGGCAAGAGCCGCCTGCAGGTCACCCCTCTCGGTTTCGGTGGCGGCACGATCGGGATGGGATGGATCACGAACCAGACAAGCCTTGAGACCGTGGCCGCCGCCTGGGACACAGGGGTTCGCTTCTACGACACGGCGCCCTTTTACGGCCTGGGCCGGTCGGAGCGGCGCCTGGGGCTCGCCCTCGCCGGCATCTCGGAACGGGACCAGTACCGCATCAATACGAAGATCGGCAAGTCGCTCGTGCCGGAGCCGGTCGAAGACAGGAACGCGAGCAGCGAGACGCCGAGCGGATCGGAACGTACGCCGAGGGACCCCGCCACCGGATTTCGCCTCCAGTTCGACTACACCCACGACCGCATCCTGGAGCAGCACCGTGATTCGCTGCAGCGGCTCGGTACCTCTACGGTGGATTCGCTCACCATTCACGACCTCGACTACGGCTATCAGACGGTCGAACGCGCCGAGCAGCACCTGAACGAACTCTCCCGCGACGGCGGCGGCGGCGCGGTCGCATTGGAAACGCTGCGCGACGAGGGTCGCATCCAGGCCATCGGATGCGGGTGCAACCTCGAATCACGGAACGCCTACAGTTGGGAAGATGGCGCCCACGAAAGGCTCTCCGAGCGCATTGCCGACCTGGTCGACCTCGACCTGTTCACAGTCGCGGGCGGATATACGCTGCTTGAGACTCGCGCCCTTCGCCGCATCCTTCCGCTCTGCGCGGAACGCCGCATCGGAGTCATCGTCGCCGCGCCCTTCGCCGGGGGGTGGCTGGTATCCGGCGACGAAACATCTTCGTACATGTACGGGCGCGCATCGCCCGAAATAGTCGAGCGGTCGAGGCGGATGCGGGCGATCTGCGAACGTCATGGCGTACCTCTGGCCGCCGCCGCTCTGCAGTTTCCGCTCGCCCATCCCGCGGTTGCCGCAGTCATACCCGGCGCGAGGAACCCCGAAGAGCCTCGAGAGAACCATCGCCTCCTGCACACGGAGATTCCCGCCGCCGTCTGGCGCGCCTTCGTGGCCGAAGGGCTGTTGGATCCCGCCGCGCCAACACCCGATCAGGTCTGACCGGGCCGAAGCATCGGCTTGTTCCTCCGGGCTGCGCCGACGCGGTCAGAGGACTTCGAGACGACGAGTGCATCAAAAGGCATAAGCGCAACCGTCGCGTGGCGCTCTTGCGAGATACCGCCTAACATCCCGCCCGCAGACGGATCAGGCTTCCGGACGGCACACAGCAGGGGATCGGTTGATGGCCGAAATCATTGTCAGGACACCGGCGAAGGACCGGGCCGCGAAGGGCTTGCCGCTAGCCAACGGGCGCGCTGCCTTCGTCAACGCCAAGTTCCTCGACCCGGACCGGACGGCGGACGGCAAGCCGCGCGCGCGGGTGGCCCTGCGCACCCTGCGCACCCTCTGGTTCAACACCGGCACACTGTGCAACCTGACCTGCGACAACTGCTACATCGAGTCCAGCCCCGGAAACGACCGCTTGGTCTACCTCAGCCGGGAGGAAGTACAGGGCTACCTCGACGACGTGGCCGCCCTCGGTCTCGGCACGGAGGAGATCGGCTTCACCGGCGGGGAACCGTTCATGAATCCCGACATCCTGGGGATGCTGGAAGACAGCCTGAACGCCGGACACCGCGTACTGGTCCTCACCAACGCCATGCGGCCCATGATGAAGTGCATCGACAGGTTGCTGGGATTGCGGACCCAGCACGGCGAACGCCTGGTCTTGCGGGTCTCTATAGATCACTTCCGGCAAGAGTTGCACGAGCAGGAACGCGGGCTTCGTTCATGGGCGCCGACCATCAAGGGGCTGCGCTGGCTGAGCGATCACGGTTTCGCCCCCCGCGTTGCCGGCCGAAAGCGATGGGGCGACGGCGAGGCGGCGCTGCGGGACGGATTCCACGCGCTGTTCAAGGCCGAACGCATCGATGTCGACGCATATTCGCCGGAGTCCCTCGTACTGTTCCCCGAAATGGATGCAAGCGCGGACACGCCGGAGATCTCGATCGACTGCTGGGACCTGCTGGGAGCGCGTCCCGATGACATGATGTGTGCCTCATCCCGCATGGTGATAAGGCGAAACGGCGCGGCCGCGCCGGAAGTCGTGAGCTGCACCCTGCTCCCGTACGCCGCGGGGTCCCGCATGGGCTCGCGGCTAGCCGACAGCTTGGGCGAGGTGCCCCTGAACCATTCCCACTGCTCGCGGTTTTGCGTGCTCGGCGGAGGCCGTTGCTCGAATTGAGACTTAGGCGTCCTCTCGCAGCGTCTTGAACAGCGACACCACCATCGCCACCCCGATGGCCAAGAGCGGCAGTGAAACGACCAGCACCGCCGACTTCACGGCATCCAGGCCATCGTCCACCAGCATGAGCGTGACGGGCAGTATCGCCAGCGAGAACGCCCAGAAAACACGATGCCAGCGGTGCGGATTGACGCCGGCCACCAGGCGCCGCGTCGCCGCGGCGGAGATGGCGTAGGAGCCGGAGTCATAGGTCGTGGCGATGAAAATACACGTCACCGCGACGAAGGCGATGAGCGGCAGCGGATGCAGCGGCAACGCTTCGACAATGCGCGCGATGGCCGTATCCGCACTGCCGGCAGCCACGAGTTCCCTCACCGGAACGATGCCCTGCAGGTCCATCCACATCGCCGTATTGCCGATGCATATGAAGAAGATCGCACAACCCAGCGTGCCGAAGCCGACCATGCCGAGAATGAGCGCCTTGAGCGTCCGGCCGCGCGAGATGCGCGTGACGAATACGCCGATGTACGGACCGTATGCCAGCCACCACGCCCAGTAGAAGACGCTCCAGTCTTCCACGAACCCGGTTTCGAGGATCGGGTCAGTCCAGGTGTTGAGGCGCACGAATTCCTGCACCATCAGGCCGAGGCTGTTCGTGCCGAGCTTCAGCACGAAGTAAGTGGGACCCGCCAACAGCACGAACAGCACGAACAGGCCCGCCACCCCGGCGTTGATGTTGCTCAAGCGCTTGATGCCCCGGTCCAATCCGAGATACACGCTGACCGCGAAAAGGCCGACCACGACAAATAACACGACGACTTCCAGGGCGAAGGACTCGGGGGTCCCCAGCAGGACGCTGACGCAGGCGGCGATCATCGGCGTCGCAAGCCCCAGCGACGTGCCCGTGCCTCCCACGAGCGCGATGACGAAGACGAAGTCGACGACCCGACCGAGCGGCCTGTTGACCACGTCGTCGCCAAAAATGCCGACCAGCGAAGTCGACAGCCGCAGGTAGGGAATCCTGCGCTGGTAGTAGGGATAGGCGATGGCGACGGTCGGCAGGCAATAGATGCACCATGCCGACAGGCCCCAGTGAAAGATGCCGTAGGTCGCCGCCCACTCCTGCGCCTCCGGAGAGCCCCCTTCGAGCCCCAGCGGCGGCGCGTCCAGGTAGTAGGCCCACTCGATGACGGACCAGTACATGAGCCCCGCGCCAATCCCGGCGCAGAACAACATCGCCATCCACGAGAAGTTGGAGTAGTCCGTCTTCGCGTCCGCGCCACCCAGCCGGCGCTGGCCATATTTGCCGAAGGCGATGACCAGCAGCACGATGGTCGCGCCAAGCGTCATCCACTGGTACAAGAGGCCCAACTGACCGGCGATCCAGTCATACACGGCCGCAACCAGTACCGAAGACTGTCCGGGAACCAGGGCCATCGCGCCGCACACGCCCGCGATCAGTGTCGCGCTGGCCCCGAACAGCGGCCAATCAACCGTCGGCCTTGTCATGACCTGGCGCCCGCCGGAGCGTCCTCTTCAAACAGGCTCCGAAAGAACCAGTGGGCCCCGGCGGGTTCTTCCAGGAGTTGCCGCTGCCTGTCCGTCAGCGGCAGGTGCTCAGGCGCCGTGACCCGCGTTCGCGACCAGGAGAGTTGCGACGCGCAGTACTTGTAGAGCAGCGTGTAGCGGTGATGGTCGGCGCTCCAGGTCGATGTGGCGTGCGTCAGGGCTTCGGAGAAGAACGTGACGCTTCCCGCCGGCGCTTCAATGATCGTGACAACATCGTCGAACGCCTCGTCCCGGATCTGCTGCGGCAGCTTGTAGTGGCTGTTGTGGCTGCCCGGAATGACCCGCAAACCCCCATGTTCGGGTCCCGTGTCGGTCAGGTTCCAGGCCGCGATGCCAAAGCCATGGAGCGCTTCATGGAGCGGTGGTGTGAAGTAACGCCCCCGCTCGGCGCGCGAAAACGGCTGGGACGCCCCGTAATCCGAATGCAGCTTTCCCTGTTGCTCACCGCGACGCATATGCATGCCGAAGATCCGATCCAGGCGGAAACAGTCACCAAGTTGCGCGCGCATGGCCGCCATGACCAGCGGATGATCCATGAGCGCGACGAATTCTTCGCCCCATGCCAGGAAGCCCGGGCCGGTCTCGGCGCTACCCCCGGCCCCCCCGAAGCGGTGGTTTCGGGGCAGGGCAGACAGGTCCTGCTGATCGGCTTTCGCTTTTAGGACCGCTACCTGGTCGGCGTCGAGGACATCCTCGACCACCAGGTAGCCCTGGAGATCGTAAAGATACGTCTGCAGTTCGGTGATCTCGTTCACTCTGCTTTGCTCCCACCGCCCGGCGCCGTTCGAGGCTATCAACAAACGGGTGGAGCCGCAGCCGATCGGCGCAAGCGCCGGCATGGCGCTAGTCGCGCGCGTTTTCGAGCAGCAGCACCATGAAATGGCCGTTCTCGTCGCGCCGCGTCTCAAGCAGGCGAAGTCCCGCCCGTTCGGCGAGGGACGCGAATTCGTCGGCTTTGTACTTGTAGGAGAACTCGGTGCGGATGCGTTCGCCCGGTTCGAACTCGACCACGGCGCCGTTGACGCGCACGGTTTGTGCCACGGTACTCGACAGGTACATCTCGACCCGACCGCGTTGCCGGTTGTAAAGCGCCTCGTGTTCGAACTTGTCGGTGTCGAAGTCCGCGCCCGCAATCGCGTTGATGTTACGCAGCATGTTGAGGTTGAACGCGCGGGTGACGCCGGCGGCATCGTTGTAGGCCGCATGCAACATCGACTCGGCCTTCTTGGTGTCGACGCCGATGATCAAACGGCCGTGCGGACCCACGACATCGGCGACGCCCCTGAGAAAACCGGGGACCGCCTCCGCCTCGAAGTTGCCGATGGTGGATCCCGGAAAGAATGCCACCTTCCGCAGATCGGTTGTGGTTGATGGCAGTTCGAACGACCGGCTGTAGTCCGCGCAGGTCGGGTAAACCGCCAGATCGCCGAAGTCCTCGTAGATTTCCCTCGCGGAAGCGAGCAACTGTCCACGCGAGATGTCCACCGGCACGTAGGCTGCCGGTCGGCATGCTTCGAGCAGTATGCGGGTCTTGGCGCTCGACCCGCTGCCGTATTCCACCAGGCAAGCGTCCGGCCCCACCCACTGCGCGATATCGTCCCGGTTCTCTTCAAGAATTCCGGTTTCCGTTCGCGTCAGGTAGTACTCGGGCAGTTTCGTGATCGACTCGAACAGTTGCGATCCCGTCTCGTCGTAGAAGTACTTCGGTGGAACGGTCTTTGCTGGCGCCGTTAACCCTACGACGAGTTCCTCCCTTGCGTCCGGAACGGGTGGTTGCCGGTCAAAGAACCGGAATTCCCGCCGCCGCATGCTAGGTCGCGTCCCTGGCCAGCCTGATGCCGGAAAACTGCCAGCGATCCGGCGCATAGAAAAAGTTTCGGTAGCTCGGACGCACGTGACCGGGCGGCGTCGCGCACGAACCGCCGCGCAGAACCATCTGGTTTGCCATGAACTTGCCGTTGTATTCGCCGAGCGTTCCCGGCAATGGCTTGAAACCGGGATAAGGACCGTACGCGCTTGCCGTCCACTCCCAGGCATCGCCGAAAAGCTGCGTCATCCCATCGCCCCTGGAGGCGCTCGGGTGCAATCGTCCGCCATCGCTGAAATTGCCGGCTACGCTGTGCAACGAAGCGACGGTTTCCCATTCCGCCTCCGTCGGCAGCCTCGCGCCGGCCCATCGTGCGAAGGCTTCGGCTTCGAAAAAACTCACGTGACACACCGGCGAGTCCTGATCGACGGGACAGCTTCCCCCGAGCCTGTATTCGAACCACTCGCCGTCTTCCCGGTACCAGTACAGCGGCGCGTTCCAGCCATGACGTTGCACCGCAGTCCAGCCTTCGGACAACCAGAGCGCCGGATTCCGGTAGCCGCCGTCACTCATGAACGCCAGGTATTCCCCTGAACTCACCAGCCGATCCGCCAGGGAGAACTCCGACAGCCATACCCGGTGCCGGGGCGTCTCGTTGTCGAACGTGAATCCGGCACCGGCAGCGCCGATTTCCACCAGGCCGCCCGGGATCGGCACGAACGACACCGGACGCGCCTCGCCGGGCTCGCCGTCAAGCCCGCTGCTGTAGGCCGGCCGCAGCGGATTTGTGCCGAGGTTGTACTTGATGTCCGTGAGGATGAGTTCCTGGTGCTGCTGTTCGTGGTTGAGCCCCAGGGCCACCCGTTCGCGAATCGTCTCTTCTTCGCGGACAAGCAAGGCCTGCATGGCTGTGTCCACATGGGAGCGATAGTCGAACACCTGTTCCAGGGTCGGACGTGAAAGCATGCCCCGCCTGGGCCGGGGATACTGCCGGCCGATGCCTTCGTAGTACGAGTTGAAGAGGAAGTCGAAGGCGTCGTCGAACGGCCGGTAGTCGTCGGCGAAGGGCTTGAGGAGGAACGTCTCGAAGAACCAGCTCGTGTGCGCCAAGTGCCACTTCGGCGGACTTGCGTCGGCCATCGGCTGCACCCCGTAGTCGTCCATCGCGAGCGGGCGGCACAACCGCTCCGTTTGCTTGCGCACGGCCGCGTATTCCGCAGATAGCTCGTCCGCGAGATTCGCGGCTTCAGACATTGGGGCGCCTCGGGAAGGGGGCCAGCATAAGGAGCGGGGCAATCAATTACAAATCAAGGTTGCCGCGGCTCAAGACCCTCGGCCGACGCTTGTTCCCCTATGCCACCAGGTAGTGATCCGCCACCAGCAACCCGAACAGCGCGGCGAGATAGATGATCGAATAGCGGAACGTCCGCTTCGGCGCATCGGCTCGCGAGCCGATGAGCAGCGCCACCGCCCAATAGATGAACACCGCCCCCAGCGCCAGCGCGCCGACCAGATAGATCAGCCTGCTCATGCCCGCGGCGTAAGGCAGGGCGCTCGCCGCCACCAGCAGGAGGGTATAGACGAAGATGTGCCACCGCGTCGATCGTTCGCCATGCGTCACCGGCAGCACCGGGATGTCGGCGTCCGTGTACTCCTCCTTGCGATCAAGCGCCAGCGCCCAGAAGTGGGGCGGCGTCCAGACGAAGATGATGAACACCAGCAACAGCGCTTCCAGCTCCACGGCGTTCGTGATGGCGGTCCATCCGAACAGCGGAGGCAGCGCCCCGAACAGGCCGCCGATCACCGTATTCTGCGGCGTCGCCCGTTTCAGATAGAACGTGTAGAACAAGCCATAGCCCACCCAGGAGGCGAAGTTCAGCCACGCGGTCAGCGGATTGACCAGGAAGTACAGCACGAGCATCCCCGCGATCCCCGTGAGCCCGCAGAACACGATGCCCGAGGAGTGGGTGACCCGGCCCTGCACCACTGGCCGGTTGCGTGTGCGCGCCATGCGCGCATCGATCCGCGCATCCGCGATGTGATTCACGGTCGCGGCGGATCCTGCGACGAGAGCGATGCCGAGGAGCGCGTACGCCATGGTCGCCAGGTGCGCCAAGCCCGGACTCGCGAGCGCCATGCCGACTGCGGCGCACAGCAACATGAGCGCCACGACCCGGGGCTTTGTCAGCTCCAGGTAGTCACGCCAGACCGCTACGTTCTCCATGCTGAAATTCGCTGCAATATCGTTACTGCGGCGCCCCGCTTGCGCGGCATTGCCGGTTCAAGATCGTCCGGTTCCAGGATCCGGCGCCCGCTGATCGAGCGTTCCCTGTCGCGAAGCGCCTGATGCGGCAGCGTATACCGTAATCAATGCCAGCAGCAATAGCGCCGCGCCCGCATTGTGCAGCGTCGCGACCGCCAGCGGCAGTTGCGCCAGGACGTTGGCGACGCCGAGGCCGAACTGGACGATCAGCACCCCGGCAAGCGTCCACCGAAGCGGCCCAACCAGCCGAAAGGCCAGCCAACCCACGGCCAGAAGCACGATGAACGCACCAAGCCGATGCGTCATCTGGATCGCTACGCGCGCCTCGCTTGTCATGAGCCCGCCAAGATAGTTGGGACCCACGTCCTGGGCCAGGTTGAAACCCGCCCGGAAATCCATGTCCGGGAGCAGGCTTCCATGGCAGGCCGGAAAGTCCGGGCACGCGAGCGCCGCATAGTTGGAGGATGTCCAGCCGCCGAGGGCAACCTGCAACACGACGATCCCGATCGCCGCCCCCGCATGTCGCGCGAGCGTCCCCGGCACCGGCAACGAACGGACCGCTCCGATCCCGAGGGCGTAGATCCAAAGCAAGGCAAGTGTCGCGAACCCTCCGAGCAGATGCACGGTAACGACTTGCGGCCAAAGCTTCAGCGTCACGGTCCACGCACCGAAGATGCCTTGCGCAACGACCAGCACGACCAGCGCGGCCGGCAGGGTCAGCGGCATGCGTCGCCGCCAGGCGACAGCCCAGATGGCAAGCGCGAGCAATCCGAGGGACGCGGCGAAGTATCGATGCACCATCTCGGGCCACGCCTTGTCCGGCTCCACCGGCGAATCCGGAAACAGCGCCTCGGCCGCGGCAACATCTTCGGGAGTCGCCGGCACAGACAGAAATCCGTAACACCCCGGCCAGTCGGGGCAACCCAGACCCGCATCCACCAGGCGCGTGTAGGCGCCCAGCACGACAACGACCGACGCCAGCGCGATGCATCCCAGAACAAGCCCCTTCATTTGAATGCCGCCTTCTTGGACCTCACTCACGGCCCAGCAACGACACAGCGACCCCGGCCGTCGGCGGCCGCGCGCCGCGCCAAAGCAAAAACGTCTCCGCCGCCTGCTCGACGAGCATCCCCAGGCCGTCCGCTACGCCCGCAGCGCCATGTCGGCGGCTCCAGGCGCCGAACGGTGTGTCGCCGGAACGTACGTAGAACATGTCATAACAGAATGCGTTCCGAACGGCTCGAAGGTCGACCTCGGGGACCTGCCCGGCCACCCCGGCAGACGTACCGTTGATCACCACATCCCAGCCTTCCTTCACATCGGCCAGGGAGACGGCGTTGATATCGGGAAAGGCCTGCTGCAAGGCCCGCGCCTTGCTCTCGGTGCGATTCGCCACCGTGAGGTCCCCGACGCCAGCCCGCAACATTGGACCCAGGACGCCTCGTACCGCGCCGCCCGCGCCCAGAACGAGAACACGGCGATGCGCCAAGGACATGCCCAGGTTCTCCTGCAGATCACGCACCAGCCCAATGCCATCGGTGTTGTGCCCGGCGTAGCCGTCATCCCCAGCCACCACGACATTCACCGCTTCCGCCTCGCGAGCGGCTTCGTCGACGCGGTCGACCCAGTCGAACGCGTCCTGCTTGAACGGCACGGTCACGTTGAGCCCCCGGCCCCCGGCCTGAAAGAACGCGGCAGCAGTTGGGGCGAAGGCGTCGGCGCGAATCTTTTCGTAGCGGAGCATCTGGCCCGTCGCCTTCGCGAATATGTCGTGTATTCGCGGCGACATGCTGTGGGCAACCGGATTGCCGATTACGGCATAGCGGTCGATCACCGCAATACGCTCCCGTCCGCCGCGAGGCGTATGCGGGACGGGCCCCTGCGAGCGCCTGTCGCGCCCGGCAGAACGAAATCGACGCGGCGCCGGAAGTGTTTGCGGACACCCAGTTCCGTGGTGGCCGGGGGGAACTGACTCACGTTGGCCGAGGTCGACACGATGGGACTCCCGCACAGCCGCGCCAGCGCCCTGGCCTGCGGGTGCCCGGGGACGCGAACGGCGACGGTCGGCCGCCCGCCCGTGATCCAGCGCGGGAATCGCCCGCTCTCGACCACCCACGTTTCGGCACCCGGCCAACTATCCATCACATCCTGTCGCGCAGCCGCCGTCAGGTCGGCAAGTTCGGCATCGAAGCAACGGGACGCGGCCCCAATGACGAGGAGGCCCTTCTGGTGCGCGCGGCGCTTGATGCGCAGCACTCTCCTTACCGCCCGTTCGTCGAAAGGGTCGCAGGCAAGACCCCATACTCCCTCCAGCGCATGCGCCACTACGCCGCCCCCCACGATCACATCCGCCGCGGTCCGCAGATCAAGCAACGCCCCCATGCGCCACGTCCCTGCGTGCCGCTGTCTGGTCAACGGAGCGTCAGCAGCCACGGGCCAAGCCGAAGGCGTCGGCTGAGGCGCAGTGTCAAGATCCGGCTAGCCGCCGCCAGCGAGATCTTCCTGCACCGATGCGTTCTGGCGCGCGACTCCCTGTCGGTTGGTCTCGCGGTCTTCGAGCAGTCGGCCAGACAGCTCCGGATCATTGGCCGCGATAATCTGCGCAGCCAGGTAGGCGGCATTCTTGGCGCCTCCCACCGCCACGGTGGCGACGGGAATGCCGCTCGGCATCTGAACGGTGGAGAGCAGCGCATCGAAACCCGAAAGCGGGCCGCTGGCGATGGGGACGCCGATCACCGGACGCACGGTCTGCGCAGCCACGGCGCCCGCAAGGTGCGCCGCCATCCCCGCGCCGCACACGAAGGCCGCGCAATCGCGCGACAGCGCGTCGGCGACATAGTCGGCGGTGGCGGCGGGAGTGCGGTGCGCCGACGTAACCCGCACCTCGAAGCCAACGCCGAGATCCGCCAACACGTCCGCGCATCCGCGCATCGTCGGCCAGTCCGATTCCGATCCCATCAATATCGCCACCCAGGACATTCCGCCCTCCAAAACGTTCAGGGAAAGGAGCGAATATAGCCGCCACGATGGGCCGCGACAAACCCCAGCAACTCGAGTTGTACAAGCGCCTCGGACGCAGCCTCCGGCGTCAGGCCCGTCGCGCCCACGATGTGGTCCAGCGTGGTCGTTTCCGCGCCGATGAACTCCAACAGGACCGCGAGGTCCTCCGGCGGGGTCGCCGAAGGACTGCTCGACATCTCCGCGCGATCGTAGCCGATGGCGAACAGGACATCGTCGGCTTCTTCGATCAACGCCGCACCGCTTTTCAGCAGGCGGTGGCAACCGCCCGAAAGCGGGCTCCTCACGGGCCCCGGCACCGCCATGACCTCGCGTCCCTGCTCGGCCGCCATCCGGGCGGTTATCAGCGAGCCGCTTCGCGTCGTCGCCTCGACGACGACAACGCCGAGCGTCAGGCCGCTGATGAGCCGATTGCGCTCCGGGAATCGATGTTTGCGCGGGCCCGTATCCGGCGGATACTCGGTGACAACCGCGCCATCGGCCGCGAGGATGGCTCTGGCCAGCCCCTCGTGCGCGCGCGGATATACCCGGTCGAGGCCGCTGCCCAATACGGCTACCGTCCGTCCCGACGCGGCCAGGGCGCCTCGGTGGGCGGCGGCATCGATCCCGTAGGCAAGCCCGCTGACTATCACCACGCCGCCCGAGGCCAGATCGCGGGCGAGGGCATGGGCGAAGTCACGCCCCGCCCGCGTCGCCCTGCGGCTTCCAACGATGGCGACCCCAGGAGCTTCCAGCGCCGCCGCCGTGCCGCGGACATATAGCCTGTTCGGCGGATCCGCAATGGCGGCCAGCCGCTCCGGCAAGGCAGATTTGGCGAGGCACTCCATGGCAAGGAGAGTTGTATCGCTTTTCGACCGCCGCGTCGGTACGCGCAGGCGCAGATTGGCGACAGCCAAAGCCGCGGCGCGCGCGGGAGAACCGCCATTGGGCAAGCGCGACCGTAGCCCTTAGAATTGCAGTCCCGAGATCGACACGACCCAGGAAATGGCGCCGCTCCCGATTCTGCAATATCCCGATCCCCGGCTGCGCACTCGCGCAGAGCCGGTTGCGGTGGTAACGGATGAGATTCGCCAACTCGTCGCCGACATGTTTGCGACCATGTACGCCGCGCCGGGCGTTGGGCTTTCCGCGAGCCAGGTCGATGTGCACAAGCGAATCATCGTCGTCGACGTCTCGAAGGAACGGAACACGCCGCACGCGTTCATCAATCCGGAAATCGAGTTCATCGACGGGACGCAGCTACTCGAAGAAGGCTGCCTGTCGATTCCCGGCTTCTACGAGACCGTCGCGCGCGCGGACAAGATTCGCGTTGCCGCGCTGAACGAGCGCGGCGAGTCGTTTGCGCTCGAAGCCGATGGGTTCCTGTCCGTGTGCATCCAGCACGAATGCGACCATCTCGAAGGGAAACTGTTCGTCGACTACCTGTCGAACCTGAAGCGCAACCGCATCCGCAAGAGACTCGCGAAACTCAAGCGCGAAGACCGCGTCCGCCGTTGATCCTCGGTTTCGCCGGCACCCCCGGCTTCGCTGTCCGCATCCTGCAAGCGCTGATCGACTCCGAGCATGCCGTGCGCGTGGTGTTCACGCAGCCGGACCGGCCAGGGCGCAGGGGCCGCAGGGCTGTCCCCAGTCCCGTCCGCGCGCTGGCTGAAGCCAACGGTTTGACCGTTCGCACCCCGACGCGCATCGGCGGGGAGCGCGAGGGGGGGGGCCTCGCAAGAAAAGAACTCTCTTGCGTGGCAGGGCTCGATGTCCTCGTTGTCGCCGCATACGGCCTGCTTCTCCCGCGCGCGTTGCTCGATGCCCCCAGGCTTGGTTGCATCAACGTCCACGCCTCGCTGCTGCCGCGCTGGCGGGGCGCCGCGCCCGTCGAACGCGCCATCATGGCCGGCGACAAGTTGACGGGGGTCAGCATCATGCAGATGGATGCCGGTCTCGATACGGGGCCGGTGCTGATGTCCCGTTCGGTGCCCTTGAGAGAAACCGACACCGGGGTCTCCCTGACGGCTTCCCTCGCCGACCTTGGCGCCGATGCGCTGCTCGAGTGCCTGGAGCGGATCGACGTGCTTGAACCCGTCCCGCAGGACAACGTCCGGGCGACCTTCGCGCCGAAGCTCACCGGCGCCGACGCCATCATCGATTGGCGATGTTCTGCCGCAAGCATCGCGCGCCAGGTGCGCGCGCTGGCTCATCGTCAAACCGCCTACGCGACCTTCGGGGATGAACGCCTGCGGGTGCTGGAGGCGCAAGCGGTTGCCTTGGAGGAACAGGGCGCAGTCCCGGTCCCCGGAACCGTGTCGAAGACGCGTGAGGGAGTCACCGTCGCCTGCGGGAAGGGAACGCTGCTGCTCCAGACCGTACAGCTATCCCGCGGCAGCGGACGCCCGATGCCCGTCCGCGATGCCGCGAATGGCTATCCGCAGATCTTTGCCACCGGTGCGCGTTTCGATGTCCCCCGCTGATCTGCGGGCGAAAGCGGCGCACGCCGTTGCCGCGGTTCGTCGGGGACGCGCCCTGCGCGACGTTATGGCGCCCGATGCCCCGCCCCTGGCGACGGAACTCGCGTATGGTGCTTGCCGGCGCTTCTATTCGATCCGCGCCGAAGTCGACGCGTGTCTCGAACGGGCTTTGCGGAAGAGCGATCAGGATGTGTATGCGCTCCTGATGATCGGCGCCTACCAGATTCGGCACACCGATGTCCCGATTCACGCCGCCGTGTCCGAGACCGTCGCCGCCGCGTCGGCCCTGCGCAAACCCTGGGCGCGTCCCCTCATCAATGCGGTGCTCAGGCGCATCGCGAGGACCGACCCGTCCCGCCCCTCGGACGAGGCGCGGCACGATCATCCCCAGTGGCTCATCGATGCGCTCCGGGCGGCGCATCCCGATGCCTGTCCGGAACTGTTCGAGGTCAACAACAGCCGCGCGCCGATGGCGCTTCGAATCAACCGCGCCAGAATGGATCCATGCCGGTACCGCTCCGAACTCGATACCGCCGGCCTTGCGCATCGACCGGGCATTGCCCCCGAATCCGTCATCCTCGAACGGCCCGTGCCCGCGCGCAAGCTCCCCGGGTTCGACTTGGGATGGGTCGCCGTGCAGGACGACGGCGCCCAACTCGCGGCGGGGCTGCTCGATCCGCCGCCCCGCGCCGCAGTGCTCGATGCCTGCGCCGCGCCCGGCGGCAAGACGTTCCACCTTTTGGAACGCGAGCCCTCCCTGAAAGTCACGGCGCTCGACCAAGGCCGGAATCGGCTCGCCTACCTTAAACGGGATGCCCGTCGCCTGGGCCACTCCGTCCGCCGCGTCGTCGCGGGCGACGCAACCGGCAACGCCTGGTGGAATGGCGAGCCGTTCGATGCGATCCTGCTCGACGTTCCCTGCTCCGGGACGGGCACGCTGCGGCGTCATCCCGACATAAAGGTCAACCGCCGCCCGGACGCCCTCGCGACGACGACCAGGCGGCAGCGCGCCTTGCTCGCCGGCGCATGGCCGACGCTTTCCCGCGGCGGCACACTGCTTTACTGTACCTGCTCCATACTGCCGGCAGAGAACCAGGACGTGGTGGCTGGATTCATACGGCGCACCCCCGGCGCGATGGCGCGCGCGATCACCGCCGAGTGGGGCCGTGACGCCGGGCCCGGGCGCCTGCTCCTTCCGCGCAGGGGCGGCCCGGACGGTTTTTTCTTTGCGCTGATCGACAAGGTCGGGGACGCATGAACATCCTCATTCTGGGGGCCGGGCAGGTGGGCGGCACGCTGGCGCAGCACCTTGCGAGCGAAGCGTTCGACATCACAGTCGTGGACATCGACGGCGGCCGGCTGGAAGAGCTGCGGCGCCGCCTCGACATCCGCACTGTCCAGGGACACGCCTCCAGGCCCGATGTGCTGCGCCGGGCCGGCGTCGAGGACGCCGACATGCTGATCGCGGTGACACCGTACGACGAAGTGAACATGGTCGCCTGCCAAGTCTGCTACACGATGTTTCAGACCGACCGAAAGATCGCGCGCATCCGTGAAGACTCGTTCCACGCCCGGTCCAACCTGTTCAGCAGCGAACACATGCCGATCGACTTCGTGATCAACCCGGAGCGGGTGGTCACCGACCAGATCAAGGAGCTCCTGCAACGGCCCGGCGCCCTGCAGGTCCTCGACTTCGCGAACGGACGCGTGAAGCTCGTCGCCATGCGCGCGCGGGAAGACGGGCCGCTTGTCGGCAGCCAGTTGCGTCAGCTGCGACGGCGAATGCCGAACGCCGACGCCCGCGTGGCGGCCATCTTTCGCCGCGACCGCGCCATCCTGCCGGAGGGCGATACGACCATCGAGGCGGACGACGAGATCTTCTTCATCGCGGCAACGGAACACATCAACGACGTCATGGCCGCGCTCAGGCAGGCGGAACGCCCTTACAAGCGCGTGCTCGTCGCCGGCGGCGGACGCATCGGCGTCTACCTCGCGAGAGCGATCGAGGCCAGCTTCTCGGTCAAGGTCATAGAGCAGAACGAAGGCCGCGCGCACGAGATCGCGCAGCGCCTGGAATCCGCGGTGGTGATCCGCGGCGATGCCACCGACAGGGAGCTGTTGCTGCAGGAGAACATCGAGCGCATCGATGTCTTCTGCGCCGTAACGGACGACGACGAGGTGAACATCATGTCCTCGCTCCTGGCCAAGCGCCTGGGGGTCAGGCAGGTGATGACGCTGATCGGCAAGCCGGCCTACATAGACATCGTGGTGGGGCGCGAAATCGACATCGCCATCTCGCCGCAACTCGCGACCACGAGCATGATCCTCGCGCATGTGCGGCGCGGCGACGTGACCCAGGTGCATAGCCTTCGGCGCGGCGCCGCCGAAGCCATGGAAGCCGTCGTTCACGGCGGGGCCAAGAGCAGCAAGGTGATCGGCAAACGCCTGGACAGCCTGCCGCTTCCGGCGGGCACCGCCATCGGCGCCATCGTCCGCGGCGATGATGTCCTGATCGCGCACGACGATGTGGTGGTCGAACCCGAGGATCACGTCATTCTGTTCCTGACCGACAGGCGCAAACGCCGAATTGCCGAAGTCGGCCGCCTGTTTCAGGCCGATCCGACCTTTTTCTAGCGCCAGCGAAACCGATGCATTTCGGCGTCATTCTCCGCACGACCGGCGTGCTCCTGTGCCTGTTCAGCATCGCCATGCTGCTGCCGCTGATCGTCGCGTGGATCTACGGCGAGGACACCCATCGGACGTTTCTCACGGCGTTCTGCATCACGGTAGCCAGCGGCGCCGCGCTTATGCTCGTCGGCCGCGGCGAAGCGGACCTTCGAAGCCGCGAGGGCTTTCTTATCACGGCGCTGTTCTACGTCAGCCTGGGGCTGTTTGGGGCCCTCCCCATTTACCTTGCTCCCGGCCTCGCCGAATCGTTCACCGACGCTGCATTCGAGTCGCTTTCCGGACTCACGACTACGGGTGCGACCGTTATCGCGGGCCTCGACGAGCTGCCGCGCTCCATTCTGTTCTATCGGCAGCTCCTGCAGTGGTTGGGGGGCATGGGCATCATCGTGCTGGCGGTTGCCGTGTTGCCGATGCTCGGCGTGGGCGGCATGCAGCTCTACCGCGCCGAGTCGCCCGGGCCCATCAAGGACACCAAGCTCCGGCCCCGCATCGCCGAAACCGCGAAAGCGCTCTGGCTGATCTACTTCAGCATCTCCCTGGCTTGCGGGCTGGCCTACTGGATCGCGGGAATGTCGCCATTCGACGCCATCTGCCACGCCTTCTCCACCGTGGCGATCGGGGGGTTTTCTACCCACGACGCGAGCCTCGGCCACTTCGCCAGTCCGGCAGTGGAATCCGTCGCGATCTTCTTCATGATTGTATCGGGAATCAACTTCGGGCTGCATTTCCTCGCTTGGCGCTCGCCCGGGCGGTACTTCCAGGACATGGAAGTGCGCACCTACCTGGCCGCGCTGGCGGCGGTCTCGGTACTTGTCGTCTGGATCCTGATCCGGCATCCCGGCACCGCCGATCATCCCCTGCGGGACGGCATATTCCACGCGGTCTCCATCACCACCACGACCGGCTTCACCACCACCGACTTCAGCGCATGGCCGTCGTTCGCCCCCTTTCTCCTGCTGTTCGCCGCTTTCGCGGGCGGTTGCGCCGGGTCCACCGCTGGCGGCATAAAGATGATGAGAATTCTTCTCATCTTCCGCCAAGGCGTGCGCGAAATTCGGCGGCTGATCCACCCCAACGGCGTGTTCCCCCTGAAGCTCGGCAGGGAAGTGATTCCGGACCGGGTGGTCGACAGCATCTGGGGCTTCTTCGCCGCCTATATGGTGATCTTTCTCGGAATGGTCTGCCTGTTGCTCGGCGTTTCGGACCTCGATTTCACCACCGCGTTCTCCGCTGTCGGTGCGTGCCTCAACAACCTGGGCCCCGGGCTCGGCTCGGTCGCCGTCAACTACGCCGACCTGCCGGCCGTAACGAAATGGCTGCTTGTCCTCACCATGCTCCTTGGGCGACTGGAGATCTTCACCCTGCTGGTACTGCTGACGCCTTCGTATTGGCGCAGCTAAGTGCTGCGACCGGTTTGCGTCCCACTAGCGCGGCATTAAATTATGCTTTATTTTTAATGGGTTAGCGCGAACCTCAGGACGTGTCCTCTTCATCTTGACTGCCTGAAACACATGATTTGATGTGACCGCGCCCGCTTTCAGCGCAGCCCGTACCGAAACCGGTTGTACTCCCACTGGTATTGCGCCGGATCGCGAAGCACGGCGGATTCGATCGCCGCGTTCATGGCGGCGGCACTCATCACTGGATCCGGGTCGCGGATTCGGTCATCGATGCGCACATGGCGGACTTCGAAGCCCCCCGGGACCCTCTGCGCAGTGGACAGGATCACCCGGGTCTGTTCCGTCAACAGCCGGCGCACAAGGGTCATGGTCATGGCCTGCTGGCCGAAGAACGGCGCCCGCACGCCCGCCTCGGGCGACGGCGTCTGGTCCGGCAGGAGCCCTACGACGCCGCCGGCCGCAAGCGCCCGTTTTACGGCGCGCAATCCGCGCAAGTCAGCCGGGACCATGATCGTGCCCCATCTGCCCCGCGCCCGGTTCATCTCGTCCTCCAGTCCCGGGATCCTGGGCGGGGCATACAGGCCCGTTACGTTCGCCTCGCGTAGCGCGTAATTGACGATCTCCCAGTTCCCGAAGTGCGGTATGAGGATAAGCGTGCCGCCGACCGGCGGATCATGGGCCAATTCAGCGCCCTCAACAGTGCGGACGCATCGCGCCATGGCATCCGCATTGCCATACCAGGCAAAACCCATCTCCCCGACCAGGCGGCCCGTTTCCATGAGGCTTGCCCGGCAGAGATCCCTACGCTCCCGTCGGGACAACTGCGGAAAGCACGCGTCGATGTTCAACACGGTGATGCGCGCCGGACGCGAATTGAGCCACCAAGCCATCGCGCCGATGCAGGCCCCCGCCGCCCTGGCCGCCCGCAACGGCAAGCGAGCCATGATGCGCAGACCCGCGATCAGACCCCGGGCGAGTACGCGCTTCAGGGGCGTATTTCGCATCCCGCTCGATGCCGCAAGCCAACATCGATCACCAGCGGCGGCAACTGGCTTTCCGCGAATCCGCCTGTATGCTGCACGCTTCGTGAATGACCATGCGTAACCACTGTCCGCGACCGTCCCCAATTGCCTCCCGGAGCCCGCGTCGGGAAATGATATATAGGTCCAATCTGCCCAACCAGCCGCCATGAAGCTGCTGCTATCCGGCGCACGAGCCGCATTGTTCTACCTGGGCTATATCGTCGCCACCATCGTCTGGGGAAGCCTGTCGGTGGCAATTGCCTGGTCCTTGCCGCCCAAAGCCCGTTTCCAGTTTGTGATCGGCGCCTGGACCCGTTTCGTGCTGTGGTGGCTCGCCGTCACCTGCGGCATCCGCGTCCATGTCCGCGGACGCGAACACTTGCCGGACACGCCTTGCATCCTTCTGGTCAAGCATCAGAGCACATGGGACACACTGTTCGTGCAAACGCTATTGAGCCCCCAGACGACCCTGACCAAACGCGAACTGCTCTGGATTCCCTTCTTCGGCTGGGCCTTCGCCTTGCTCAAACCGATCGCCATCAACCGCCATGCCCGCGTAGACGCTTTCAGGCAGCTCATGAAAACTGGCGCCGACCGCTTGGCGGACGGGTTCTCGATCACGCTGTTTCCCGAAGGCACGCGCATGCCCTGGGGCAAGCAGGGCCGGTTCCAGCCGGGAGGCGCCGCGCTTGCGTCGTCCACCGGCGCGCCCGTGCTGGTGGTGGCGCATGACGGGGGGCGCTACTGGCCCGCGCATCGATTCATCAAGCGCGCCGGAACGATACAGGTGCGAATCTCGCCCCCCATGGGGTTCAAGGGAGAAAATCAGAGAAAAATCAATGAGTTGACAGAAGGATGGCTGCGGCAGCAGATGGGGGAACTAGAGCGGCTGGACGATGGCCGAACGGCCTGTCCGAGGCCTATACGTCCAGATTGACCACTGACAGGGCATTGCTCTCGATGAATGCGCGGCGTGGTTCGACCTGATCTCCCATCAATGTCGTAAACATCTGATCGGCAGCAACCGCGTCGTCCACCGTAACGAGCAGCATCCGCCGCTCTTCGGGGTCCATGGTCGTTTCCCACAGTTGCTCCGGGTTCATTTCCCCAAGCCCCTTGTAGCGCGAAAGGTCCACCCCTCGCCTTGCCTCGCTCAGCATCCATTCGAACGCCTGAGGAAATGCGCGCACCTGTTGGGTGCGGCTTCCCCTCGCGACGAACGCCCCCTCCTCGAGCAAGCCCTCCAGGTCGTCGGCCAAGTCGCCCAAATACGCGTACTCGCGCGACACGTAGAACTGGTAGCCCAGCCGCGTCTCCGCCGTCCCGCTATAGGTCGTGACCCGCACATCGGGACAGAAAATATGGTGTTCCGCATCATATACGGTGTCCACCGCATAAGTTGGATCGGTTTCCCTGAGCCTGTCCGCAAAGCGATCGGCCCACTCCCGCACCCGGGTTTCGCGGGTGAGGTCCGCGAGCGCAAGGCGCGGCACATCGAGCAGCGCGCTCGTCACGGCGAGCGGGTACCGGCGCGATAGCGACGTCAGCATCCCAAGGAGGTCCTGGTAGCGACGCGCGAGCGCTTCGAGGGCAGTGTCGGCCATGGCCGGCGCGTCCGCGCGGACATGAAGCTTCGCGGTTTCGAGCGCAGACTGCAGGAAGTACCGGTCGAGTTCGACATCGTCCTTGACGTACTGCTCTTGGCGCCCGCGTTTGATTTTGTACAGGGGCGGCTGGGCGATGTACACATGGCCGTGTTCGATCAGCTCCGCCATGTGCCGGAAAAAGAACGTCAACAGGAGCGTGCGTATGTGGGAACCGTCGACATCGGCATCCGTCATGATGATGATCTGGTGGTAGCGCAGCTTCTCGATGTCGAATTCCGTACGGCCGATGCCGCAGCCAAGCGCCGTGACGAGGGTCCCCACTTCCTGCGACGACAGCATCTTGTCGAACCGCGCCTTCTCGACGTTGAGGATCTTCCCTCTGAGCGGCAGCACCGCCTGGGTCCGTCGGTCTCGACCCTGCTTCGCGGATCCCCCTGCGGAGTCTCCCTCTACCAGGTAGAGTTCAGACAGGGCGGGATCCTTTTCCTGGCAATCAACGAGCTTGCCCGGCAGGCCCGCGATGTCGAGCGCGCCTTTCCGGCGTGTCATTTCCCGTGCTTTCCGTGCGGCTTCGCGCGCTCTGGCCGCATCGAGCATCTTCGTCACGACGGTACGCGCGTCCCCGGGGTGCTCATCGAGATATTCCGAGAACTGTCTTGCCAGTTCCTGCTCGACCGCGCCCTTCACCTCGCTGGAAACCAGCTTCTCCTTCGTCTGCGAAGAGAACTTCGGATCGGGAACCTTCACGGATATGACCGCGACAATGCCTTCCCTGGCGTCATCGCCGGTGGTCGCGACCTGGTCCTTCTTCGCCAGCCCCTCCCGGTCGATGTATTGATTGAGGGTCCGCGTCAACCCGCTTCGAAACCCAGCCACATGGGTGCCGCCATCGCCTTGCGGGATATTGTTCGTATAGGCAAACACCTGCTCCTGGAAGCCATCGTTCCACTGCATGGCCACTTCGACGCCGATGCCGTCGGCCCGATGCGTGGAGAAGTGCACCATCTCATTCAGCGACGTCTTGTTGTGGTTCAGGAACTCTACGAAGGCGCGCAGCCCGCCCTCGTAGAGGAATCGCTCTTCCTTGCCGACCCGCTCGTCGATCAACCAGATGGCGATTCCCGAATTGAGGAATGCGAGTTCCCGCAGTCGCTTGGCGAGGATGTCGTAGTGGAAGCTGATGTTGCGGAACGTGTCCGACGAAGGCCGGAAATAGCATTCTGTCCCGTGCAGGTCGGTTTCTCCGACGGCAGCCAACGGCGCTTGGGGATCTCCGTGCCGATATGTCTGCTGAAATGTCTGCCCGTCGCGGTGGACCGTGAGGCGGAATTCGTCGGACAGGGCGTTTACTACGGATACACCGACGCCGTGCAGGCCCCCCGATACCTTGTAGCTGCTCTCGTCGAACTTTCCTCCCGCATGCAGCGTGGTCATGATGACTTCGGCCGCCGAGACGCCTTCTTCCGAGTGAATATCGACGGGGATGCCTCGGCCATTGTCGGTAACCGTGACGGCCTCTCCCGGGTGGAGGATCACCCTGATCTCGTCGCAATAACCTTCCAAGGCCTCATCGATCGAATTGTCGACCAGTTCCTGCACCATGTGATGCAGACCCGTGCCGTCGTCCGTATCTCCGATATACATGCCCGGGCGCTTGCGCACCGGATCGAGGCCACGTAGTACCTTGATGTTTTCGGAGTCGTATTTTGTCGGGTCGGATGCCATGTGGGTCTTTAGTCGCTAGGGGAAATCTCGCCGTGTTTCACGTGAAACACCCGGACCCTGTCCGCAGAGATGCTGCTTGCCGCCACGGGCTCATGCGTTGATGTCGCCAGAATCTGACACCCCATTCCGTCCAGAAGCCGCATAAATCGCGCACTGTGTTCGTCGTCGAGCTCCGTCCACACGTCATCGATCAAAATCAGGCTTGGCCGGGACTGGTGGGTAAGCAACCCCCTCGCCTGGCCGATTCTCATGGCGCTGGCCACGAGTTTGCCTTGGCCGCGGGATAGCACACCGGCGGCCGCGTTGTCTCCCGCCTCGAGCCTTACGTCAGCACGATGCGGACCAACTTGCGTGAACCCCGATTTTACATCGCCGGGGGTGCGCGCGCCTACCTCTTCGGCGAAAGATTCACCCTCGAATCCAGGATAATGGGACACCCGGATGTCCAGACCGGGCGCCAAGGACTCGATACAGGAAAGCAACGCATCCCGTACGGTTCGGAGATAGTCCGTCCTTGCCCGGATGACGATTTCTCCCGTCTCGATCATCCGATCCGTCCACGTGTCGAGCGTATGCGTATCCCCAATCCGCAACAGCGCGTTGCGCTGCCGCAACGCCCGCATATGGCGTCGCAGCACGTCGATGTAGTCGTGTTCCACGTGAAACGCGCCCCAGTCCAGCCACTGCCGCCGTCCTCGTGGCGCCCCAAACACGAGATCAGCCAGATCGGGCAGCAAGACCTGAAGGGGCAGCAGTCCCGCGACCGCAGACGTTTGCCTTACGGGTTCTTCGTTTACCTGCAATTCTGATCGGCTTGCCCGATCCTTCTTCAGGGAAATGTGTTCGCGCCCGCGCGCCGGATCTCGACATAGCGCTTGCACCGCCAGATCCTGCGCTCCGTGCCGAATCAGAAACGATACCCTTCGCGTCCTGAAGGAACGCCCGCGGAGAAGGAGGTGCAGCGCCTCCAGGACGACCGTCTTGCCGGCCCCATTCGGACCGATCAGGAAGTTGAAGCGCGGCGACAGTTCCAGTGCGGCGGCCGCGATGTTTCGGAAGTTTCTGAGCTCCAGGCGCTCGACGATCACGTCGTCATAGGCGCATCGGCATGACGACGAAAACCGATTCTTCCGATTCGCCGGCTTCGATCAGGGCGCTTCCGCCACCATCGGCTATGGAAACACGGATATCGTCCGAATCCACTACTCCCAAAACATCTTGAAGGTAGTCTACGTTGAAGCCGATCTCGAATGTATCGCCTTGATAATCAACGGAAACTTCTTCTTCTGCTTCCTCTTGGGTCTCGGCGTTGTTCGCTTTCACGACCAACCGGTCCTGCTCGACCGCCAGACGCACCAGGGGCGCAACCCGCCGCTGGTCGCTGCCAATAATCGCCGCCCGGAGAAAGGATTGCCGCAATGTTTCCCGATCGCCGGATAGCTGCCGTTCTCCGGCACGCGGAATGACCTTGATGTAGTCCGGAAACTGACCTTCCACCAACTTCGTCGTCAGGGTGTAACCCGCATGCTTTGCACGCAAGTAATTGTTTCCTAAAAACAATTCGACCGGCTCTTCCGCGTCGGTCAACAGTCGGCCAAGCTCGACCACGCCTTTTCGGGGAATGATGGCCTGTACGCGATCCGCGCCCGCCGCGCCCCCCGGCAGGGTACACATCGCCAACCGGTGCCCATCGGTCGCAACCGAACGTATATGGCTGTCGGTGACTTCGAGCAACAGTCCGTTCAGGTAGTAGCGCACGTCTTGCTGCGCCATGGCGAAACTCGTCTGATCCACCAACCGCCGCAAATCTCCGGGCGCCACCGACAGTTCGGTTTCCCCTTCTCCGCCAGTTTCCATCGACGGATACTCTTCGGACGGCAACGTCGCCAGTTGGAACCGGCTCCGGCCGGAGCGCACGGTCACCTGGTCGCCGCTCTCCACGGATACCGGCGATGTTTCATGCAATGACCGCCATATCTCCGCCAGCTTGCGGCCCGGCAGGGTTGCGCGGCCGGGTTGTTGGACCTCGACGCCGTCGCGCACGTGCACATTCAGTTCGACCTCCAGATCGGTTCCGGTGATCGACAGGCCTTTCTCGTCGCAATCGAAAAGCAGGTGCGACAAAACCGGTAGTATCACCTGCGTCTGTTGCGGTCGCTCAACGACGCCCGCAAGCATCGACAGGGCTTTCAGCAGCGTTCCTCGGTCAGTGCTGAACTTCATGGCTCTTCCTGGGCTCTTCTTCCTAACTCATCAGTCGCCGATTGAGATTGCGGTAATCCTCGGCAATGTCGCTGTTGCTCTGTTTCAACTCCGCGATTCTCCGATGCGCATGAAGCACCGTCGTATGGTCGCGGCCGCCGAAGGCCTCGCCGATCTCGGGCAGCGAGTGCTTCGTCAGCTCCTTCGCGAGGTACATGGCCATCTGTCGGGGCCTCGCGATTGTCCGCGTCCTGCGTCGCAAAAGCAGATCCGACTTCCTGATCTTGTAGTACTCGGCCACGACGCCCTGGATGTTGTCGATGCTGATCTGCCGGTCGTGAATCGCCAACAGGTCCCGAAGGGCTTCTCGCACCTGATCGACCGTTATACGCAAACCCGTAAAGAGGGCATGCGCCTGGATCCTGCGGAGCGCCCCTTCGAGTTCGCGAACATTCGATCGAATGTGGTCCGCCACGAAGAACGCCACCTCGTCGTCGAGTTCGTGTCCCTCTACCTCTGCTTTCTTCTTCAGAATCGCTACCCGCGTTTCGAGATCCGGCAGGTCCACTTCCGCCGACACGCCGCTGACAAAACGCGACTTCAGGCGTTCCTCCAACCCTTCGACATCGCGCGGATAACGGTCACAGGTCAACACCATCTGCCTGCGATGTTCGAATAGGGCATTGAAAACGTGGAAGAATTCGTCTTGAGACTGAACTTTGTGGGCGAAAAACTGGAGGTCGTCGATCAACAGGACGTCCACCTTCCGATAGTACTGCGTAAAGGCCTGCATGGTGCCGGTCTTCAGCGCCGACACCATCTCCGCGACGAAAGCCTGCGAGTGCCGATAAGTAACCCGGAAACCGGGGGAGCGACGCATGACCTCATTGCCAACCGCATGCATCAGGTGCGTCTTGCCCAACCCGACGCCGCCATATAGCAGCAACGGGTTGTAGGACCTTCCGGGATTCCTCGCGACATGATCTGCGGTCGCCACCGCCAACTCGTTCGACGGACCCTTTACGAAAGTGTCGAACGTGAAGGTCTTGTTGATGGCCTCTTCGTGCCTATCCGCGTCCGAGCGACGATCCGCGTCCCTGTCTGGTCCCGTCCGTAGCGGTTTCCCCGCCCGTCGTTCGCCGCTTCCAATCTCAATTTCGACCGTAATCGGGCTGATCGAGCCGCCGTGCCACTCCACCAGTTCCCTGATGCGTTTGAGGTACCTTTTACGAACCGTGTCGCGGACGTAGGGGTTTGGCGCAAGGATGGTCAGTCTCGAGTCGTCGACCCGTGCCTGCAGCGGTCGAATCCAAGTGTTGTAGTCAAGAGAGCTCAGCTCATTGACCAATCCGTCCAAGCACTCCTGCCAAACCACCACCGCCACGGAAAGCACCCCCCCAATCCCGCAGAAATTTTCTTGTTGCCAATCATTCTACGCACGAAGGCATCGGTGCTGTACACGAAACGGCAAAAAAACTTTCTCTACAAAAAAATCACATTGAAAACAATATCTTATTCCCGTACCCCCTTGGGTTGGACGCGTCCTCGAAGACAGGCCGAACGGAAGAAGCTGTGAACTCAGTCGGCACATCCTGTGGATAAACTCCCGTGACAGCGTTTGCGCCCATTTGATACCGGAAAATGCAACCGTTCCGAAGGGGAAAATCACACCATAGCGCGCAGGAAATCTCCTGCGGCAAGAGGCGTTTGGATGCCGTATCCACAGGACCGAGGCACCCCAACAACACCAACAAAGGTCAATTTCACGTTCCCGAAAGTGGAATTTCTTTCTTGTTGATCAGTCCTGTCCGGAAACCCAAGCCGCGTCCCTTTTTTCCCGGAACGCCGCCATGCCCTCGGCCGCTTCGTCGGAGGCGAACATTCGGCTGCTCCATTCCGTCGCTTCCCCGAATCCATCCGCGATGGAGAGCGTCGGTATTCGCCGCACGAGCTTTTTGCACTCCGGTACCGCGTTCGGCCCGCCCAGGTTGATCAGGGCGATCTCCTCTTCCACTGTCTCGGCAAGGCGTTTTGGGGGTACGGCACGGTGAGCGAGGCCCATCTCTACCGCTTGTGCGCCCGTGAACCGCTCGCCCGTGAGAAAGAGCCGCATCGCGTGGTGGGTTCCCAGCTTGGGAATGCAGACTACGGAGATCACCGCGGGTATGACGCCGATGCGCACCTCGCTGAAAGCGAATTGGGCGTCTTCGACGGCGATGACGATGTCGGCCGCGCCGACGAGCCCCAGGCCGCCGGCGAAGGCGGCGCCGTTCACCGCGGCGATGACGGGCTTGGGGCTCTCCATGATCGTCATCAGCACCGTCGGATATGGGACCGATTCACGGCCCCTGATCATCTGACCCGGGGGATTCTTCAGATCCGCGCCGGAACAGAAGGCCGGTTCCGCCCCGGTGATGACGATCGAACGGACCGAAGAGTCCTCGTTTGCGTTCAGCAGGTGCTGGTGAACTTCAGAGACCAGCACCGCGGAAAGCGCGTTCCGGGCTTCGGGGCGATTCAGCGTGATCCACGCCGCCCCGCTCCTGACATCGTACAGTGTGGCCTCGGTCGTCATTGTTCATCTTCCTCCAGCACCGCGAGCAGTGCGCCGTTATCTACTTGGTCCCCCGGTTGCACGAGAATCCGCGAAACCCTGCCGGATTTCTCTGCAATGATGCGGTGTTCCATCTTCATCGCCTCCAGGGTCAGCACCAACTGACCGGGACTGACGGAATCGCCTGTCGCGACTCGAACGCTGGTGACATTGCCCGGCATCGGCGCGACGAGCCCGCCCGCGACAGTCGCCAGGGCGCCGCTGGGAAAGCGGGGCACCTCGATCAGGTCGATATCGCCGCCAGGCCCGTGCAGCAACCAGCGGTTCCCATGCTGGCCGATCGCAGCGAAGAACCGCCGACCATCGATTTCAATGTCGACCCCATTCGTTTCCCGCCTGAATACGCGGACGACACGGGAGATTTCCCCTACGCTGACGTCGAATCCGCCGTCCCTTCGAGGGCGATAGTCGACTCGCTTTTCGGCATCGTCGATTCGGAAGCGGGACGTTTGCGGCGGCATTTGGGAATTGCGCCAGCCGGCGGGGACATTCCGGAGCACCGTCGCGTTCGCGCGCCGGCGGCCTTGGCCGTAGATCGTCGCCGCGATGAGCGCATCTTGAACATCCGTCGCCGTCAGGACGCGTTTCCTGCCCGGGTTGACGCGCTCGATGAAGTCGGTGGTCGTGTTGCCTTGGAGGAACGCGGACGCGCGCAGCGCGGCGACGAGAAAGTCGCGGTTGTTGGTCACGCCCTGCAGGCGCGTCCGTTCCAGTGCCCTGGCCAGCCGGCTCGCAGCTTCGCGGCGGCTTGGCGCCGCGGCGATAACCTTTGCGATCATCGGATCGAAGTTGACGCTGATCTCGCTGCCGGACTCGATGCCGGAGTCGAATCGCGCGCCGCTGCTGTCATCCGGTTGCCACTCGAGCACGGTTCCTCCGGCGGGCAGGAAATCGTTGGCGGGGTCTTCGGCGTAGAGCCGCGCTTCTACCGCATGGCCGCGCAGTGACAGGTCTTGCTGGGAGAAACTCAGGCGTTCGCCCTCGGCGATGCGGATCTGTTCCCGAACGATGTCGAGGCCGGTGACCGCTTCCGTCACGGGATGTTCGACCTGCAGGCGGGTGTTGACTTCCAGGAACCAGAAGTCGCCGCCGTCGAGAAGAAACTCCACGGTCCCGGCGGAGCTGTAACCGATCCGTCTCGCCACCGTCAGGGCGGCTTCTCCCATCCTGGTGCGCAACGCGGCGTCAACCGCCGCGGAAGGCGCTTCTTCGATGATCTTCTGGTGTCGCCGCTGGATCGAACACTCGCGCTCGAACAGGTGCACGAGGTTGCCGTGGTTGTCCCCCAGGATCTGGATTTCGATGTGTCGCGGTTTAGTCAGCCAGCGCTCGAGGAATACGGTGGCGTCGCCGAACGCCGAGAGCGCTTCGCGCCTGGCGGAGGAGACCGCCTCGGCGATGTCTTCGCCAACTTGAACGATGCGCATGCCGCGGCCGCCGCCGCCGGCGGCGGCCTTCACGAGCAGCGGGAAGCCTATCTCGCTTGCCGCAGCGGCGAGATCCGTCCCATCGCCCACTTCAATCGCTGGCAATGTAGGCACTGCCAACTCCCGCATGAGCGCCTTGGCGGCGAGCTTGTCGCCCACCGCCGCTATCGCCTCGCCCGTGGGCCCGACCCACCGCAATCCGGCCTCGGCGACGCTGTGCGCAAAGTCGGCGTTCTCCGACAGGAAGCCGTAGCCGGGATGGACGGCGTCGGCGCCCGAGCGCCTGCAGGCCTCGAGCACCTTGGATGCGTCAAGGTACGACTCTGCGGGGACGTTGCCGTTCAGAGCTATCGCGATGTCGGCTTCGCGTACGAACGGCGCGGAAACGTCGCTGTCCGCATACACCGCGACGGTGTCTATCCCCATGTCGCGGGCGGTGCGCTGAATGCGTCGTGCGATCTCGCCCCGATTGGCGATCAGGAGACGCCGAATCGGCTGGACAGCTACATCCGCCATGTGCCGAATTCCTTGGTGCCTTCCACCTTGTTGCTGTGGCAGGCGGAAAGCGAGATGGCCGCGACGGTGCGCATGTCGCGCGGATCGATCATGCCGTCGTCGGCGACCCGGGAAGTAGCGTAAAGCCCTTTCGAGCGTTCTTCGGCCCAGAATTCCGCTGTCTCGGCGCGCCGCTCGTTCGCCTCCTCGTCGAACTTCAGGCCGCGCCGCTCGGCCGCCGCTCGCTGCACGATGGTCATGACCCCCGCCATCTGCTTCGGTCCCATGACCGCGATCTTGGCGGTCGGCCAGGTGTAGGAGAACCGCGTTCCGTAAGCGCGCCCGCTCATGCCGTAGTTTCCGGCGCCATAGGACGCGCCGACGATTACGGATATATGCGGCACGGTGGAATTGGCCACCGCATTGATCATCTTGGACCCGTGCTTGGTGATGCCCTGGTGCTCGAAGTCCGTGCCGACGATAAAGCCGGTGATGTTGTGCAGGAACATCATGGGCACGTCGATCTGGTTGCAGAGCTGGATGAACTGCGCGCCCTTTTCGGAGGATTCCGACATGAGGGGGCCGTTGTTGCCGAGGACGCCGATCGGATAACCGAGGATGGAGGTCCAGCCGGTCATCAGTGTCGGGCCGTAGAGCGGTTTGAACTCCTCGAAGCGGGATCCGTCGACGACGCGCGCCACCACTTCGCGCATGTCGAAGGGGACGCGCAGGTTCTCGTTGACGATGCCGAGCAGTTCTTCCGGATCGTAGACGGGATCGTCGGCGGGCATCGTGGGCCCGGGCCCGTGTTTGCGCCAGTTGAGGTGCGCGACGACCTCCCGGCACATGCGTATGCCGTCGAGTTCGTCCTGTGCCAGGTAGTCGCCGAGGCCGGAGATGCGTGTATGCATGTCGGCGCCGGCGAGCTCCTCGTAGTCGGCGTCTTCGCCGGTCGCCATCTTGACCAGCGGCGGACCGCCGAGGGCGACCCTCGACTGTCCCTTGATGAAGATGTTGTAGTCGCTCATCCCGGGCTGGTATGCGCCGCCGGCGGTTGAGGCGCCGAACACCACGGAGATGGTCGGGATGCGCATCTTCGAAAGTTCGGTGATCTCGTAGAAAAGCCTGCCGGATTCGGCGAAGTGCGTGATCTCTCGCCGAATCGACGCTTCGGGATCACTGCGGCCGCCCTCTCCCCGCAGGTCGGCGCCCGCGGATTCGACAAACTGCACGTATGGCAGCCGATTCTCTCGCGCTATCTCGAGCCCGCGCATGAGCTTCTTGGAATTGAACTGGTTGAACGCGCCGGCGCGAACCGACGGATCGTGCCCCAGGATCACGCACTCGGTGTTCTCGATGACGCCGATGCCGACGATGAAACCGGAACCCACCGCGTAGTTCGAGCGCCAGGCGGCGAGCGGACTGATCTCGAGGAACGGCGAGTCGCGATCCAGCACCAGGCTGATGCGCTCTCGCAGCGGCATCTTGTCCCGCGAACGCAGGCGGGCCATGGCTTCTTCGCCGCCGCCCTGAGCCGCCTGGGCGTAGAGCGCATCGAGCTGCGCGAGCGCGTCGAGCATCCGCGCGCGATTCTCGCGGTAGGCGTCGGAGCGGACGTCCAGCCGCGATTCCAGTACCGCCATGGGTGTCGTTCCCCGGTTTCGCGTCTTCGCGTTGGAGCAGGCCCTTCGGGGATTCTATTGACTCAAGGGGTCGGTCGGTCGCCAGGGAGCGATCTGCCCTTCGTATACGCCTGGCCCCATGCGGAAGTGGGCTGCTTCTTCGAGGGTCTCGACGAAAGGCATCTCTCGCGGGTACACGGCGTCCCCGCGGGGGCGGGGGCCGGCTTTCGAGACGTGTCCCCAGAGGGGGTGGCCCACCACCTCTTCGGCGATGGCGGCCGCCTCGATGAGCTTGTCGAGGTTATAGCCTGTCTCTATCCCCATCTCATGGCACAGGTCGACGAAATCTTCCGTCGGCAGATGGCCCGCGGCGCGGCCGTTTCCGCAGTACGGGCATCCGCCCATGCCGCCGATCGACGTGTCGAACTCGCGCACGCCGAGCCGAAGGGCTTCGTAGTAGCTCGCCATCGTAAGCCCGCGGGTGTTGTGCAGGTGCATGTGGAAATCCGTGATCTCAGGCCATCGCTCGCGAATTGCAAGGATCGTTTCCCGCACTTCGTGCGGCAGGTTCCAGCCCATCGCCTCCAGGAACGAACAACGGGTGACCGGAATGCCGGCGGCGTGCCACTTGTCGATCATGACTTCCAGCAGATCCAGCCGTTGCCGCAGGGAGAAGGGCCCCTCGAAGTTGGAGCCGAAGGGGTTGCCGATGCCGACGGACCCGTGCTCGGCATTGGCCTTCTTGGCCGCCGCGATGGTGTCGTCCATGGCGGCGATCTGCTGCGCCTGGCTGCGGTTGTAGTTGCGCCGCGCGAACGTATCGCAAAGCTCCACGCTGGTTCCGAAACCCCGCCGGCTGCGCACATCGATTTTCGGGTAATACTTGTCCGCTCGCTCGAACCCCACCCTGTTGAATACCGCGGCGGTGTACTTGACGCCGGGTTTCGGCACGAAGCGCTCGGCGATTTCGTCGATGCACGCCATTTGCGGGGTCCATTTCGGATGTGCGAAAGAACCGATCGAGACCCATTTCGCTCCGGTCTCGCCCAGCGCATCGAGGAGCCTGAGTTTCTCGTCGACCGGGATGTCCGCGTTCTCGATCTGCAGACCTTCGCGCATGGTGTCGTCATTGATGACTACGGACTTTGGCAGCATGCTCACAATCCTCTCTCTGATTGACCGCTATTTTTACCCCAAATCCCATCGTCTTGCCGGAGGCGCGGCAACTCCGACATACTGCGGGCCGGAAAATTGCGTCGGAGGGCGCCGGATGGCACCGCCATATGCCCGGGCGGCGCTGGTTGATCGGGACGGGACCGTGATTGCGGACCGCGGCTATCTCGATGACCCGGGGGGAGTGGAAATCCTGCCGGGCGCCGCGGAAGGACTGGCGCGGATGCGTTCTTTCGTGCTCGGACTGGCGATATTGACGAACCAGTCCGGTATTGGTCGGGGATATTTCGACGAAACACAGTTGCGGGCGGTACACCATCGCATGGAACAACTGCTCGAGGCGCAAGGCGTTCGCCTCGATGGGATCTATTACTGTCCCTGTCATCCTGGCTGGCAATGCGGTTGCCGCAAGCCCGAGCCGGGTCTCGTACACGCGGCAAGGACGGAGCTTGGCTTCGATCCGTCGCGGAGTTTCGTCATCGGCGACAAGGGCACGGATATCGGAATGGGCCGCGCCGTGTCCGCCCGGACCTTCCTCGTGCGATCGGGCGAGACGGCCGATCCAGCCGATGCAGCCGATGCGGAAGGGGGCGCGCCGGACTACGTGGTCGAAGACCTTCTCGATGCCGCGACGCGCATCGAGGACATTCTGCGCGAGGAGCAGCGGTCATGAGTGAATCCCGGGCCGAGCGCCTTCGAGCCCATTTCCGGGGCGCGATCGAGACCCAGGAACGCGCGCTCGGCGATTGCGCGAATGGCATCCTGGCCGCATCGGAGATCGTCGCCGAGGCGTTCGGGCGCGGCAACAAGCTCATGCTCTGCGGCAACGGCGGCAGCGCGGCGGACTGCCAGCACATCGCGGCGGAGTTCGTCAATGTGCTCGACAAGGCGTTCGCACGGCCGCCCCTGGCCGCCATCGCCCTGACCACGGACACGTCGTTCCTTACGGCCGCCGCGAACGACTTCGGTTTCGAGAGCGTTTTCGAACGCCAGGTGGAAGGGCTCGGCAGGGCGGGCGACGTGCTGGTGGCGATCACCACCAGCGGGCGGTCCGCCAACGTGCTCAGGGCCGCCAGGCGGGCGGGCGAACTCGGCATCGCGGTCATCGGGTTGACCGGATCGGACGGGGGCGAGCTGCCGGGCGTCTCCGATCCGTGCATCGTCGTGCCGGCGCGGAGCACGCAGCATATTCAGGAGACGCATATCGTGATCGGTCACGTGCTCTGCGATCTCGTGGAGCAGACGCTGTTCGACAGCAAGCCGCGCCTCGGAAAGTGTTGACTCGACTGACAGCTTGGGCTGGTTTGAACACAGTCAAAAAATCGGTCCGATCAGCACTGGCAATGTCGATCGGTTTCGTCTTTGCGATGTGGGCTGTTTGGGAAGCGTCGAGCCTTTCTCAATACCTAGCCGCCATCGCGGGAATATCACTGGCGGTATTCTTGTATGACGCCATTAGGTCGCTAATGCGGAGGCGTTCGGCGCATCGCTAAAGCCAAAAGTCCTCGTGCGGGGTTGGGGAGCGCGCCAGAATCGGCGTCGACCCAGAATGAACCCGGAATTGACAGCCAGAGCGGGAGTTCCCTACAATCGCCCGCCGTTCTCGGCCCATCGCAAACGCCTGATGAAAAGGACATTTCAGCCAAGCGTGATCAAGCGCAAGCGAACGCACGGTTTCCGCGCCCGCATGGCGACGCGTGGCGGTCGCAAGGTGCTGGCCGCCCGCCGGGCGAAAGGCCGGAAAAGGCTGTCGGTCTAGCGACCTGACCGTCGCCCGCTGCGCCCGGACGAGGCGAACCCGATCATGCGCGTTGACAGGAAGGGCGAAGCCCTACCGGTCGCGTCGGTGGTCGGCAATCGGTTTCCGGCCGGCGTCCGGCTCACCCGCAAATCCGAGTTCGATCGGGTATTCCGAAGGCCTCGCCGACGCCTTCGAAACGGCCCATTACGCCTCGTCGCCGCTCGGAATAGAATGTGCGTCCCGCGGCTTGGAGTCGTCGCTCCGCGAAGGGTGTTGCGACGCGCGACAGACCGCAACCGGGCCAAACGCCACGTGCGCGAATCGTTCCGGCACGCCCGCGGGAGGTTGCCGAACTGCGACATCGTCGTCGTGGTGGCCGGCCATGGCGACGGTCGCCCGATTGAGATGGCCCAGGTCCGGCGGGCGGCGGATGCGCTTTGGGAGAAGTTGTGCGAGAGACCATGAAGATCTTGCATGGAAGTACGCCTCCGGCGACGCGGGATATGCCAGCACTTCCTTACGCGTCAGCGGTCGGGGAAGCTTCCCCGGCTGAAGGCTCTGTCAAAACGGCCATCAGGACGGCGTTGATGGGCTTGGTGCGCGGGTATCGTCTCGTCATAAGCCCGCTGTTTCCCCCATGCTGCCGCTACTACCCAAGCTGCTCCGCATACGCGTTGCGGGCGATCAGGCAGCACGGCCCCATCCCGGGCGGGTGGTTGGCGCTAAAGCGCCTCTCGAGATGTCATCCCTGGAGCCCGGGTGGGCATGACCCGGTGCCGGCCCGAACGAGCGAGTCATCGCCCGGTCTGCCCGGCGAGGCGGGAGGGCGCCTGTCGTGAACCTGAACCTGCCCAGCGCCGAGATCCAGCGAATCGTTCTCCTGGTTGCCCTCGGCATCACCGCTTACCTGCTCATGCTCGCGTGGCAGCAGGACTACGGCCGGCCCGCGGTGAAACCCGCCGAAGCACCGGTCGTGGAGGAGTCGGCGCGGGAGCGCAATGAGCAGCGCGAGGGCGTCCCTCGCAGAAGTGAGCAGTGGGAGGGTATCCTTGGCGGGGAAGCGGGGCCCGAAGCGCCCTCGGAAGTCGATGAGCCAACGGGCTACGATTTCGACGTGCCGGAGCCTGCACTCGCAGCAGACGCCATTGAACCAGTCGAAGCATTTGATTCGGCCGCGGAACGCGCGCGCTTGATCGAGGTGGCCACTCCGACCATGACGGTGTGGATCGACCCTCTCGGCGGCGACATCGTCGGCGTCCGTCTGCCGCAGTATCCGGTCAGTCTCGACCAGCCGGACACGCCGTTCGTGCTGCTCGACCGACGGGCGGATCACACCTACGTCGCCCAGAGCGGCCTTGCCGGACCGGACGGCATCGATTCGAGTGCGGGTCGGCCGCACTACACCTCGGCGCAGCGTTCCTACCGTATCGAGCAAGAGCCCCGGCAAGTCGTCCTGCACCACGAGGAGGACGGCATCTTCGTGGAAAAACGGTTCCGTTTCGATCCCGCCTCGTACTACGTCGAACTCGAATACGAGATAGACAACCGGCGCGCCCAGCCGATGACGGCGAACCTCTTCGCCCAACTGAAGCGGGATGCGACGTTGCCCGAGACGGGCCAGGGATTCAGCCTCGGTCCCAGGCCCTACCTGGGCGCGGCGCTGACCACCGTCGACTCGCGCTACGAGAAGGTGGACTTCGAAGACCTCGACGACGAGGAGCTTCGCGAGGAGGTAAGCGGCGGCTGGATCGCGATGCTGCAGCACTACTTTCTGAGCGCCTGGGTCGCGAACCCGGACAATCTCAATACCTACTATGGGTATCCGAATCGCCGCGGAGACGGGACCTACATCGTTGGTTTCATCGGCCCCGCGTTCACCGTCTCGCCGGGCGGCATAGCGAGAGTCGGCGCGGGATTCTACGCCGGCCCCAAGGACCAGAGCCGCCTGGAAGAGATCGCGCCGAACCTCAATCTCACGGTGGACTACGGATTCCTCTGGTGGCTCGCGGTGCCGCTCTTCCGCCTGCTCGAAATCATTCAGTCGTTCGCGCACAACTGGGGCGTGGCCATCATCCTGATGACGTTCGTGATCAAGCTCATCCTCTACCCGCTGTCTGCCGCCAGCTACAACTCGATGGCGAAGATGCGGAAGCTGGCGCCGCAGATGAAACGCCTGCAGGAGCGCCACGCGGGCGACCGGCAAAAACTGTCGCAGGAAATGATGGAGCTGTACCGGAAAGAAAAGGCGAACCCGCTCGGCGGCTGCCTGCCGATGCTGCTGCAGATGCCGGTGCTGATCGCCATGTACTGGGTGCTCTACGAGAGCGTTGAACTGCGGCAGGCGCCGTTTTTCGGCTGGGTGCACGACCTGTCGGCCATGGACCCGTTTTTCATCCTGCCGATCCTGATGGGCGTCTCGACGTACGCGCAGCAACTGCTCAGCCCCACGCCGCCGGACCCGATGATGGCCCGGATGATGAAGATGATGCCGATCATGTTTACCGTGCTGTTCATGTTCTTCCCGGCGGGTCTCGTGCTGTACTGGCTGGTGAACAACCTCCTTTCCATGGCGCAGCAGTGGTTCACGAACTACCGGATAGAGAAGGCGGACAGCGCCTGATCGCGTGGCGTCCGCCATGTCAACCGCCGATACCATAGCTGCGGTCGCGACGGCCCCCGGGCGGGGCGGCGTCGGAATCGTGCGCGTGTCCGGGCCTCTCGCGCCGAAAATCGCGCAGGCCTTGACCGGGCGGCAGCTTCCGTCTCGAAGCGCGGTATTCGGCGGGTTTCGCGACCACGACGGCGCGGTGATCGACCGGGGCATCGCGATCCGGTTCGAGGGGCCGCATTCGTTCACCGGCGAGCACGTGCTCGAACTGCAGGGCCATGGCGGGCCGGTCGTGCTCGACATGCTGCTCGAGCGCGTGCTTTCTCTCGGCGCCAGGCGCGCAGGCCCAGGCGAGTTCACGCAGCGCGCTTTCGTCAACGGCAAGATTGACCTGGCGCAGGCGGAGGCGGTACTCGATCTCGTCAACAGCGCCACGCGGCAGGCGGCGCGGGGCGCGCTGCGCTCGCTCGCCGGCGAGTTCTCGAACCATGTGCAGGCGATCGCGCAACAGGTCCTCGAGTTGCGCGTGTTTTGCGAGGGCGCGATCGACTTTCCGGAGGATGACATCGACTTTCTGTCCGAGTCCGATGTCGGCGACAGGCTCGATGCGGCGCTCGAACGGCTTTCGGCCTTGCGCGCCCAGGCCCGGCAGGGGGCGCTGCTTCAGGACGGTCTGAATGTTGTCATCGCGGGCGCGCCGAACGTCGGCAAGTCGAGCCTGTTGAACCGGCTGTCGGGGGAAGACCGCGCCATCGTGACGAATGTGCCGGGGACAACGCGGGATACGCTGGATGCCGACTTCGACCTTGATGGCATGCCCGTGCGCGTGGTCGACACCGCGGGCTTGCGAACCACAACGGACGCGGTGGAGGCCGAGGGCGTAAGCCGGGCGCGCCGCGCCGTGGCAACGGCCGACGTTGTCCTATGGGTCGTGGACGACCGGGACGCCTCAAACGGGAGTGTCGGAGAAAAGGCGCGCACCGCCGCCGCCGTGTCGATCATCGCCAGGAACAAGGCGGACCTCAGCGGCCGGCCGACCGGTCGCCTGGCGCCGGGCGTAGTGCGCATGTGCGCGCTGTCCGGAGAAGGCATCGATGCCCTTGCGGCGGAGATCAAGCACGCCGCCGGCTACCGCGCGGGCGAAGGCGTTTTCACCGCGCGCGCCCGGCATCTCGAAGCGCTCGCGGCCGCCGATGATGCGCTCGCCGCGGCCCGCGCGCGCCTGGCGGGGAACCAGGGCGAACTGGTGGCGGAAGACCTGCGAGAGGCTCACGACCACCTGGGCGCGATCGTGGGGCGCGTATTCGCGGACGACCTGCTCGGCGAAATCTTTGCCAGCTTCTGTATAGGGAAATAAGCTACCGCGTTGGCGGGGAGCAAGCGTCCATGAGCAGGGAAAGCGAAACCTACGACGTCATCGTTGTCGGCGGCGGACACGCCGGGACCGAGGCCGCGCTGGCGGCGGCGCGCACCGGCGCATCCACGCTGCTTCTGACCCAGAGCATTGAGACTCTCGGGCAGATGTCCTGCAATCCCGCGATCGGCGGCATCGGCAAGAGCCACCTGGTCAGGGAAATCGATGCGATGGGCGGTGCGATGGCGCTGGCGACCGACGCGGCCGGGATCCAGTTCCGGACGCTGAACGCGAGCAAGGGCCCCGCAGTGCGCGCGACGCGCGCCCAGGCGGACCGGACGCTCTATCGCAACGCGATACGCGGCATGCTGGAGGGGCGGGAGAACCTCGCGATCTTCCAGCAGTCGGTGGTCGATATAGAGATCCGAAGGGGGTGTGTCGAGGGCGTCGTGACGGCGATGGGGCTGGCGTTTTCGGCCGCCACCGTCGTGTTGACGACCGGGACGTTTCTTGGCGGACGCATCCATATCGGGCTCGAGAGCCACGCCGGCGGCCGTGCAGGCGACCCGGCTTCGAACGCCCTCGCGAAACGCCTGCGCACATTGCCCTTCGCCGTAGACCGGCTCAAGACCGGGACCCCGCCGCGAATTGCCGGAGACACCGTCGACTTCACCCGCATGCAGCCGCAGTGGGGCGACGAGCCTTGTCCGGTGATGTCTTTTGTCTCTGACGGGAGCGAACATCCGCGCCAGGTCGCGTGCCATATCGCCGCCACCAACGCGCGAACCCACCGGATCATACGGGGTGGACTGGACCGCTCGCCGATGTACGCTGGGGAGATAGAAGGGGTCGGGCCCCGCTATTGCCCGTCCATCGAGGACAAGGTTGTGCGTTTCGCCGACCGGCCCTCGCACCAGGTCTTCGTGGAGCCGGAAGGCCTCGATACGAACGAACTCTATCCGAACGGCATATCCACGAGCCTGCCTTTCGAAGTGCAGTTGGCGCTGGTCCGGAGCATCGAAGGCTTCGAACAGGCGCGGATCACGCGGCCGGGCTATGCCATCGAGTATGACTTTTTCGACCCGCGCGGACTCGAACCGTCGCTCGAGACCAAGGCGGTCTCGGGGCTTTACTTCGCCGGTCAGATCAACGGCACGACGGGTTACGAAGAGGCGGCCGCGCAGGGGTTGCTGGCGGGGCTGAACGCGGCGCGAAAGGCGGCGGGCAGCGACCCGTGGACGCCACAGAGGCACGAGGCCTACCTCGGCGTGCTGGTGGACGACCTGGTCACGCTCGGCACGAACGAGCCCTACCGCATGTTCAGCAGCCGGGCGGAGTACCGCCTGCGGCTGCGCCAGGACAACGCGGATCTGCGGCTGACCCCGGTCGCAAGAGAACTCGGCCTCGTCGATGGGGAGCGCTGGCGTCGGTTCGAGGCGAAGCGCGACGCGATCGGCCGGGCCAAAGCGGTCTTGAAAAACGCTTCGCTGGCACCTGGCAGCGAACTCGGCAGGCGGCTCGAAGCCCGATGCGGGGAAACCATCGCTAGGGAAACGAACCTGTTCGACTTCCTCAAGCGCCCCGGCGTGACTGCGGCGGACCTGCGCGCCGTCGATGCCGTCGATGCGGACGTTCCATCGGTGGCCCTGGAGCAGGCGGAGGTGCAGGCCAAGTACGACGGCTACATCAGGCGGCAGGACCGCGAGATCGCGAAGGTCAAGGCCCAGGAGGGCGTGGTTCTGCCCCTCGAACTGGACTACGAAAATATCGAAGGGCTGTCCAACGAGCTGAAGGAAAAGCTCTTGCTGGCGCAGCCGCGCACGCTGGCACGCGCATCCCGGATTCCCGGCATGACCCCAGCGGGGCTTTCGCTGCTCTTGATCCATGCGAAACGCCTCGCAGGAGAGCCATCAGCCGGGGAGCGCGAGGGGGAACCCCTCGCAGGAGAGCCGTCAGCCGGTAAGCGCGCGGCGCGCCGAACCGCGTGAATCTGGACGCGCGCGCTCGAAAGCGTCTCGATGCCTTCAGCGCGCTCGTTCGGCATTGGAACGGCGCCTACAGCCTCGTCAGCCGGCGGGATGCATCCCGGCTGGAAACGCGGCACATCGCTGACAGCCTGTCGCTGGTGCCATGGGTCGAAGGCATCAGGCTTGGGGATGTCGGCTCGGGCGCCGGGTTCCCCGGCATCCCGCTGGCGATCGCCGGGCCGCAATGGCAGGTAACCTTGGTGGAGCGTAGCACGAGGAAGGCCCGGTTCCTGCGACAGGCGCTGATCGAACTCGAGATCGAAAACGCGGAGGTCGTCCTGGAGGACGCTCGGCAGTTCGAACCCGACACGCCGTTCGATACCGTCACCGCCCGTGCCGTGGCGAAACCGGGCGCGGCTTGGGACATCGTGCGGCCCCTGCTGCGGCCGCAGGGGTGCGCGCTGTTGCAGTCTTCTTCCGCGCTGGCCGGACTCGCCTTTCCGGGAGGACGCATTCGACGCGCCGAGGCGGTCGTCACGGGCGTCGGCGAGCCGTTGCGCCACATAACGGAAGTCCAGCGGCTGGACGAACCATGCACGTCATAGCGGTGGCGAACCAGAAAGGCGGCGTCGGCAAGACGACCACCAGCGTCAACCTGTCCGCGAGCCTCGCGCTGACCGGGGCGCGCATGCTTCTGATCGATCTCGATCCGCAGGGCAATGCGACGATAGGGTGCGGGATAGACAAGGAGCCGCTCGAGAAATCGACCTGCGATTGGCTTGTGGGCGGTGCGCAGTTGAAAGACATCGCGCTCGAATGTGTCGCCGGAATTGCCCTCGCGCCTTCCAACGCGGATCTGACAGCCGCGGAAGTCGAACTGCTCGCCGTCGAGGACCGTGTCGCGCGCCTGCGGCATTGCCTTGCCCCAGCATCGGGCTGGTTCGATTACGTCATCATCGACTGTCCGCCGGCGCTCAACATACTGACGGTGAACGCCTTGATGGCCGCGAACGGCGTGCTGATCCCGACCCAGTGCGAGTACTACGCGCTCGAAGGTCTTGTCGCGCTGCTCGACACGATCACGGGCGCGCGGGAGCGGGGCAACCCCCGGCTCGAGATAGAGGGCGTTCTTCGCACGATGTACGACCCCCGTATCCGCCTCACGCTTGAAGTGTCCCGCCAGTTGATCGACCACTTCGGCGACCAGGTGTTCCGCACGGTCATACCGCGGAACGTTCGGCTGGCGGAGGCCCCCAGCCACGGCCTTCCGGCGATCTTCTACGATCGGCGCTCGACCGGCGCCGTTGCCTACATGGCGCTCGCGGAAGAAATCGCCGCGAAGCACAGGGCAGCGCCTTAGGCCGTTCGAGGAACTAAAATTCCGGACTTGTAGCAACCGGTTGGAGCCGCGCCGTGGAAGGGTTTGCACCGCTCGTCTTCGAGGAGCGTCCAGTAGTCGAGATGAAGGCCAGGGCTGCGGGCTTCTACGAACTCATGCGCCGCCGCCGCACGGTGCGCGACTTTTCCGACCGCGAAATCCCCAGAGAAATCGTCGAACATGCGCTCCTGACCGCTGGAAGCGCGCCAAGCGGCGCCCATCGCCAGCCCTGGCACTTTGTGGTGGTGACCGACGCTGCGAAGAAGGCCGCGATCCGCGAGGCTGCCGAACGCGAAGAACGCGAGTTCTATGGTCGCCGCGCGCCGAAAGAGTGGCTCGAAGCCCTGGCGCCCCTCGGGACCGACGCCAACAAACCGTTTCTCACCGCGGCCCCGGTGCTGATCGCGGTCTTCCTGCGCCGGTTCAGCTTTGTCCAGCATGACGGGAGCGGAAAACGCAAGCGCCTCAAGAACTACTATACGTCCGAGTCCGTGGGCATCGCCACGGGCCTCTTGATCGCAGCGCTTCACAATGCGGGCCTCGCGACGCTGACGCATACGCCGAGCCCGATGCGATTCCTGAACAGGTTGCTCGAGCGCCCGCGCGACGAACGTCCGTATGTCCTGGTGGTTGCCGGGTATCCCGCGCCGGACGCGCAGGTCCCCGTACTGGAGCGCTATGGACTGGAGGAACTGGCGACTTTCGGTGACCCCTGCTCCACCGATCCGTAGTGGTTGCCGCAGTCCTGGATGGTCCGCAGTCAGGCCATGTTTCGGAACATGCTGCAAGTCGATGCCGAGCATGTCTAGCCGGAAGAGCGGACCATTCGCGTAGTTACGCAGCGAGCCACTGTATTGCCTGTAGGCATAAAAGAAGGCGCCGTACCTTAAATTTACAAATACAGGTTGCGTCGTGCGCGCCCAGACAATAACTTACGCTATACGTAGCGCGAACTATAGGATAAGGCGAATGTCGATACAGGAATATATGGTAGACGTGCTTTCGCAAGCTGAAGATCGATTCACCTTGCGGCTGCAGGAAGCAGCGGGGGATCGACAGTACGCGGACGTGGCCACGCTGGCGGCAGTCTCGGGGCAGCTACATGAGCTGATTCGATCCATAGAAGACGGGCGGACGCAAGGGCCTACTGCCTCTATTCGAGTTCCGGCTAATTCTGGTTCCGGCGTGCACAAGGTGCGATCGCGGCGGGGCGTCAACAAGGCTGGATTTGAGCGGGCGAAGGCTTACCCGAGGTTTGCCCGTTCTGGCGACCGCTTGGTGAAAATCGCATGGTCAAAAAAGGATAGCGCCGAATATGAGCATCGAGCCCCTCATGTTGCGGTTTTGGCTGTAGTGTCGTCTCTTCGGAAGCTTGGGTCGGAAGAGTTCTCCGCGGATAAGCTCGCCCGAGTTCGCGACGAATATGGAAACGATGTCCCTTCGTATCAGGTCTATTTGGTGCTGGCTTGGCTTCGGGCTTGGGGGGCAGTGCGGAAGATAGGGCGCGGAGGGTACGCCTCCAGTCTCGGAGATCTGACCGATGCCGCTGTGAAAGAGCATTGGTCCGCATTGGATGGCGAGCCCACGTCGGAAGGAGCATCGATCAATGACTGATTTCACAGAAGACCAGCTTGCACTCTCGCTCCTTCACGCCGACTCAGAATCGGACGTGATCGCGATCCTTCGCAAGCACGACTTGTGGGACGATCCAAAAAACTGGCGACTCTACGGGGATCGAGATGGGAACTATTCAGTGATTGGGAATCAACAGAGCCGGCCAGAGGCCGCTCTCGTCGAAAAGGTCGTCAACTCCGTGGACGCCAGATTAATGAAGGAGTGCTTGGCGAAAGGCATCGAGCCGACCTCGGCAGAGGCGCCTCAGTCGGTACGACACGCGGTGGCAACGTTGATTGAGGGCGTTGAGGTTGTGCGCGAGACGGACGGAAATGTCCGATTCTGGCCCCGCGATAGGCAACTTGAACAATCGCGCTACATCACTCTTGCGGTGACGGGCTCGAAGCCGAGGCAAGAGGGGGGGACATCGATCACGATCACGGATCATGGAGAGGGACAAACGCCGACGAAGATGCGAGATACATTTCTCTCAATTGATCGAGAGAACAAGCTTCGGATCCCGTTCGTACAAGGCAAGTTCAACATGGGTGGAACTGGTGCCCTAAAGTTCTGCGGTCGTGAAGGGCTCCAATTGATCATTAGTCGACGATTTCCTGATGTCGTTCGTGATGTGGATGGGCAGGAGGGTGCTTGGGGATTCACGGTTGTTCGAAGAGTCCGACCGGTCCACGGGATTGGAGAAGTGCGCAATTCGGTCTACCGATACCTCGCGCCTGTAGGGGCTGACGAGAGCCCAACACGCGGAGGGGTACTCCGGTTTTCGGCGCCGAGCATTCCCGCGCTCCCCGACAGAAACATTCCATACACGCTCCCGCTCCGCTGGGGTTCGGTGCTAAAGCTCTATGAGTACGACATGAAGGGATTCGGGAGTCACGCGTTGATGAAGGGTGGACTCTTGGGACGACTCGAGATCATGCTGCCAGGCATTGCGCTGCCCGTTCGGATCCATGAGTGCCGGGCCTATCAGGGCGAGGAGGCTAGAAGCTTCGAAACGACACTCGTCGGTCTCGCGGCGCGTTTGGAGGCGAATCGGGGCCAGAATCTCGAGGAAGGGTTCCCTACGACTGCGTCGATTCGGGTTGCCCGAGAGGATCTCACCGTAGAGATATACGCATTCAAATCCGGAAGGGCGGAAGCGTACCGTTCAACTGAAGGAATTATCTTCACGATCAACGGCCAAACTCACGCGACGCTATCGAAATCTTTTTTTGCTCGCAGGAACGTGAGGATGGGCCGGTTGGGGGAATCGTTGCTGGTCGTGGTCGATTGCTCCCTGTTGTCGGTAGACGCGCGAGAGGATCTCTTCATGAATAGCCGAGACCGGCTGAGCAATGGAGAACTGCGGAAAGCAATTGAAGTGGAGTTGGAGGATCTAATCGGACGTCATCATGGCCTCAAAGATCTCCGTGAGCGCCGTAGGGCGAGTGAGATTGCTGAAAAGCTCGGAGATTCAAAGCCGCTGGAGGACGCACTTGGAACGATCTTTCGGACCTCACCCAGCCTTAATCGGTTGTTCCTCCAGGGCCAGAGGCTGAGTCGCCCACATCGAGCGGATACGAAAGGCGGAACCGAGAATGGAGCGGTCGTGGGCGGTGGGTTCGTGGGGAAACCCCACCCAACTTTTTTTCGTTTCGAAAGGGCTCCTGATGCCGACTCGATTCACCGGTCGGCAGAGAAAGGGCGGAGATGTCGGATCAAGTTCGAAACCGACGTGGCGAACGACTACTTCAAACGGGCATCGGTTCCCGGCCGCTATTACGTCGAGGTGTTAGAAGGGCCGATGGAGGGGATCGATGTATCGCACAACCTTGTCTTGCATGATGGCGTGGCCAACTGGAGCATCAGCCTTCCCGATGAAATCGACGTCGGGGACGAACTAACGGTCCAATGCACGGTCACGGACGACACGCTAATCGAACCTTTCGTGAAGATCGCCGCAATTTCTGTCTCGCCAAAAGCACAGAGGAGCTCATCTGGGGAGGGGACGCGTGATCGCAGGCGGGACACGGACTCGCGGACAAGTGGTGAAGGGGCCGCCGGGGGGAAGGGGAAAAACAAGGATGCTGGAATTCAGTTGCCGAAAGTTCATCGAGTGAAGGAAAACGACCCGCTTTGGCAGGAGCATGGATTCGATCACTTCACGGGATGCAAGGTTGTGGACGACTCCGACCCCTTACACCCTGAGAACGGTGCCGAGCTAACGTTCTATGTGAACACGTCCAATCGATCTTTCGAGACGGACCTTAAGAGCAGCCGTGAGGATCCGAAGGTTGCCGAGGCGAAGTTCGTATTTGCTAACGTACTTGTTGGACTGGGGCTACTGAACGATTCGCGGAAGGGCCATCAGGATACGCACGGTGGAACTGAATCGTCGGAAGATCGGGTTGCTTCCACCACGAAAGCCTTGGCGCCCTTCCTTCTCCCGATGATCGATTACCTCGGTTCGTTGGGACCGGATGAGATATCGGGGGGAAGCGTCGGAGACGACGACTGAACACTAAGCTAACCCGCTTGGTGCACGAGAACGACCTCTCGAGCTGCGGGTGCACGGCGGCGGTGGGCCGTGTACCAGCGCCGCCCGGGTACGTCCCGCCAAATTCTGGTGCCACCTAGCTGAGTTGCCTCAACGAATCCGTTAGCCTGCATCGTCTTCAGATAAAGGCTTAGTTGACTCGTAGGTCGCGAGAACCCCACAACCTGAACGAGGAACGCATCGTCGCGCATCACTTGCCGAATGGCCGACATTCTCGCGCTAAGCCGTTCAAAGTAGGTGCGACCGTTACGACCGCCCATCGTGTAGTGCGACGCACCTTGACCATTTCCTGCGGCCGCGATCCAAAACGGGGCAGAGGTCTCCTTCCCTCCTCCGATTTGCCAGCGATGATAGAGAACATGGATGCCGGGATAAGGGGGGCTGGTTACGACAAGATCGGCCACCACACCGTCTGCAAGGGGAGGCACCGAGCCCACATGGAGAGCATCGGTGGTTGCAAGGTGGGGAGTCTTGGCGCCAATGGCATCCCCTTGCTCCCAAAGATATCCAAGTTCGTTCAACATCCTGTGGACGGTATCCTGGAGGCGACTGCGGAAGGCGCTCACCTTGGCAATGTGTCGACGCCCGTCTATCGCCCACTGTGCGGTTGCCAGTATGGCTCCGCGCGCGATGGTCTCTATCGTCGGATCGGGATCATTGGGAATGCTCGAGAGGGCTACTCCAATCAGTTTGCAGATTGCGCGCGTGCCCGGACGACGGAGGTTCCGATCCCTTGCCAGCGGCAGTTGATGTGACGCGATAACCGGGTCGTGGTACCGAAGGAATGGAACCGTCTCTTGAGCCCAGCCACGAAGTACAAGCGCGGCGCCGGACGGAACGCGAGCCGTCTTCAACCTTGCAAGGAAAGTTGCCAGTTCGCTTATATCGGTACCAACCACTCTCCGACCCATCGCCGCCCCCTCCACAACCGTGGTACCACCGCCGGAAAACGGATCCAGCACCACTTGGCCTGGCTCTGAGAAGAGCCGGATGGCCGCTCTGGCGAGCTGAGGAGAGAATCGGGCAGGGTAACGGTAGAACCCGTGAGTAAGACCTGTTACCGGAGCTGCGCTTAGTGCCGCCGCGCGCAGATATTCAAGGCACGTACTAGCGTTCTGCATTGTGTTTCGATGTGCCCGACTGACCTAGTTGTAAGTCTAGGAATCTGCTCTCTCGCGACAACGGCCTTCCTTGAAGATGCCAGGGACAGCCATCGTCCAATTGTCAATTCGTTCTGACGGAAGCCTACTAGCTCGCAGAATGGGGTGGCTGCAGCGACCTTGGAAAGACAATAACTGTTCCCGCCCAATTGGCCAAGGTTCGCGCTGGCGAGGGAACCGCTGGCGCAGCTGAATAGAGCTAGCGTCGCGCCTTGTGTACGCGCGCCATGAGAGCGAACAGCTCTTCCGGGTTGGCTGGGGATCTGGTGTCTTCGAACTCCCGATATAGCGTTGCGACGTTGACGACGATGCGCTCGCCGTCGCCCCAGGCGTCGTAATCCGTCATGGAGATGTCCATCGCAGCCTCGTAGACAGGCATGCCCGCGTCGAAGCGTGTGCGCGCCTCGTCGCGGACGTAGACGAGGTAGTCCCGTACTGCCCGGACGCCGCGGTGGTCCGTGATCGGACCATGTCCGGGAACGATGGTCTCAACGTCGAGGCCGAGGATGTGATCGCAGGCGTCAATCCAGTTGCCGACCGGGCCGGCCCAGAGGATGGGGTGGCCCTCGATGAACAGGATGTCGCCGGTGAACATCAGCTTGTCGGCGGGAACGTGGACCAGGATATCGCCCCGCGTATGGCAAGGGCCCACCTGGCTGAGCATCACGTCCTTGTCGCCGCAGGTGATCCGAAGGGTGTCCTCAAAGGTCCGGGTCGGGAGCGTCTGCTGAATGTTTTCGAAGTCGAAGTCGCTAAAGCAGTACTGCAGGAACTCGCCAACCTCGCCCAGTCCCGGTGCGAGCCGCATCATTTCGGCAAGCCGTTCGGGCGTGTCTTGGGCGAGTTCCTCCGCCGTCGCCTGCGAGGAGATGATCTCGGCGTCCGCGACGAGTTCATTGCCGTTGCAGTGGTCGCCGTTGGCGTGCGTATTGACCAGCGTGTCGATGTGGGCCGCCGCGGGATCGGCAGCACGCATCGCGGTGAGCATTTCCTGCGTCAGCCCGACGTCGAACAGGGTGTCGACGAGGAGCGCCTCGCCCTGGGAGACAATCAGCCCGGCGTTGCTCCAGCCCCAGCCGCCGTCGGGCTGCAGCCATGCATAGCCGCCGGATCCGAGATCATGCAAACCGCGCTCGAAGGGCTTGATTCCGAGAGACATGACGCCTCCTCCGATTGCCTGGAGTGGTTGCCGATGATGCGACAAGTCGCGTGCCTTAAGGAAGTCGGGTTAGACGAACCTCTGCGGGCGACCCTCGCGATCGGCGAAATGTCATATTCGGGCTGAACGCCGGGGCTATACTCGGCGCGCCGATGGGTAGCGTCGCGATGAACATCCTGGTCCTGGTGTGGCGGCGCGCCAGCGCTGCGCTGCGCGACCTGGCGCCGATCATCGCGGTCATCGCGTTCTTCCAGATCATCGTCCTGCAGCAGCCGTTCCCGAACCTGGCCGATGTCCTCGTGGGGCTGATCTGCGTGGTGGCGGGACTCACGCTCTTCATCCAGGGGCTGGAGAGCGGCCTGTTCCCGCTTGGCGAGGCGATCGCGCAGGCGTTCGCGCGCAAGGGCAGCATGATCGCCCTCCTGACGTTCGCGTTCTGCCTGGGGTTCGGCACGACGGTGGCGGAGCCGGCGCTGATCGCGATTGCGGCGAAAGCGGCCGAGGTTGCCGCCGAGGCGGGCGTCATAGCACCCGAGGCCGCGGCGCAGGAAGCGTACGCATTCAATTTGCGCATGGTGGTGGCGTTATCTGTGGGCGTGGCCATCGTGCTGGGCGTGTTGCGCATACTCATGGGCTGGCCCATCCACCGGTTCATCATCGGCGGCTACGTGATCGTCACTGCGCTGACCGCCTTCGCGCCTCGCGAGATCGTCGGCGTCGCCTATGACGCGGGCGGAGTGGCCACCAGCACGATCACGGTACCGCTCGTGACCGCACTCGGCGTCGGCCTTGCCAGCGCCATCAAGGGCCGCAATCCGATGACCGATGGCTTTGGCCTGATCGCCTTCGCAGTCCTGAACCCGATGATTTTCGTGCTCACCTTCGGCCTGATCGCGTGAACGCTGCCGCCGATTTCGCAATGGAATTCCTCGGCACTGTGGCCAGCACCGTGTTCGACGTGGCGCCGATCGTCGCCATTCTCGTTATCTTCCAGGTCGTGGTACTGAGGCAGCGCCCACCGAACCTGCGCGGCATCGTCACCGGTTTTGTCTGCGTGCTGCTCGGCCTGGCCCTGTTCCTGATCGGCCTCGAGCAGGCGCTCTTTCCCATCGGCGAGACGATGGCGCGCCAGTTGACCGAGGCGAGCGTCGGCGGCGCGTCTCCCGAGGCGGGTGTGGATTGGCGCGACTACACCCTCGTGTACGTCTTCGCCGCCGCTATCGGCTTCGCGACGACCGTGGCGGAGCCGCCCCTGATAGCCGTGGCGCTGAAGGCGGAACAGGTCTCCGGCGGCGCGGTCGGCGCCTGGGGGCTGCGCATCGCGGTGGCCATCGGCGTATCCGTCGGCGTATCCCTCGGCTGCTTCCGCATCGTCACCGGCACGCCGCTGCCGTGGTACATCATCGCCGCCTACGCGGTGGTAATCGTGCAGACCTTCCGCGCCAGCAAGACCATCGTTCCGCTCGCCTACGATTGCGGAGGCGTGACGACATCCACGGTCACGGTGCCGGTCGTGGCGGCGCTCGGCCTCGGCCTCGCGGCCAGCGTGCCGGGACGCAGCCCGCTGATCGACGGGTTCGGGCTGATTGCTTTCGCAAGCGTCTTCCCCATCATGTCCGTCCTTGGGTATGCGATGGTCGCCAACTGGGTGAGGGACGGGCGCATCATGAAACGCTGGCAACGCCGACGAGGCATGCCGAAGGAGGATTTGAAACCATGAGAATGAAGCTGATCGTCGCATTGGTAAGCGACGACAAGACTGAAGCGGTCATCGAGGCCGCACGCGCGGGCGGTGCCACCGGGGTTACGGTCGTCACCAGCGCACGCGGGGAGGGAATCACGCCGAAGCGATCCTTCTTCGGCCTGGACCTGACTGCGCACGGAAACGTCGTTTTGTTCCTGGTGGTTGAAACCCGCGCGCGGGACATCCTCGAACAGATCGGGAGCGCGGGTCGCTTTGACGAGCAACCGGGTTCCGGCGTCGCCTTTCAGATCGCCGTCGAAGACGCGGTGGGGCTGTCCTCTCAGCTTTCGGTAATGCGGGAAGAACTGGAGGAAGAACTATGAGCGAGGAGCGCGAAGCCAGGGTCGAGGACGCCATGGTCACCGATCTTTACTGTATCGACGGTCTGGCGACGGTCAGCGAAGCCATCCAGATGATGAAGGAACACCGCGTCAGTTCCCTCGTCGTCGAGCGGCGCGAGGCGGATGACGAAGTGGGGCTCGTGGAGGTGGCGGATATAGCGAGGGAGGTGATTGGTCTCAACCGCGCGCCCGACAGGGTCAGCGTCTATGAGGTGATGACGAAGCCGGTTGTGACGCTGCCCCCGGGCATGCTCGTGCGTTACGCGGTGCGGCTGCTTGCGCGGCTGGGCCTCTCGCGTGCGGTGGTCGTGGACGACGACCGCAACGCGGTAGGCATGGTCACCCTGCGGGATCTGATCCTCGGGCGCCGGGAGGAGCCTTCAGCCGGGGGGGCTTCCCCGACCGCTGACGCGTAAGGCAGAGCCAGCGCCCGCCCCATCGCCGGAGGCGTACTTCCATGGAAAGTGATTGGGCGCTAAGGCGGTTCGTGGAACATGCTGGTACGTCCGCCGTCAATCACGAGGTCGTGGCAGTTGACGTACCGGCCATCGTCGCTCGCGAGATAGAGAGCAGCCATGGCAACGTCTCTTGCCGTCCCGGCGCGCGGCAGAGGCACATGGCGGGAGAGCCGATCCTGAACCTGGCGCAACCGCGTCTCGGTCTCTTTTGGGCTCAAGGGCTGATCCGGCGACACGTGCCGCCAGAAGATGGGCGTGGCTACCGCGCCCGGTGATATGCAGTTCACGCGGATGCCGTTCGGGCCCAATCGCGTCCCGGCCAGCCTGGAGTAGTGGGTCACGGCGGCCTTGGCTGCCGAATACAGGAGGTCGCCCTGGTGGTCCCGAATGGCGGCAATGCTGGAATTGTTGATGATCGACCCCCCGCCGCGTTTTTCCATATGCGGGATGGCGTGCTTGATGCCGAGGACCACGCTCGCGAACAGCAGCCGCATGGCGTATTGAATGCCCTCCTCGGTCACCGACTTCAACGGTCCCTCGGTGGGCCCGCCGGCATTGTTGAACAGGATGTCGAGACCGCCGAAGGTGTTGACGGCGGCATCGATGGCCCGCTTGATGTCCGCTTCGAACATGACGTCGGCCTTGACGAAAACCGCGCGGTCGCCCAGACGTTCCGCGACCGCTTCGCCGCGTTCCATGGAGCGGCCCGTCAGCACCACGGCGGCGCCCTCTTCGACGAACAGTTCGGCGGTCGCCTCGCCAATGCCGCTGCTGCCGCCGGTGATGACGGCGACCTTGTCCTTCAGTCTCTCCCCCACCGTTGATCCCCGGCTACTTGAATGGCTTCATCCGCCGCAGCAGGCGGTCCTCGCTTGTTCCGGCCGCGGACCTGGCGGTCGAATCGACCAGCTTGTCGTACTTCGGATCGAGCCGGGCCGTCTTCTGCTCGTCGGACCGGTGGTAGGCGTTGACGCCGATGATGCGGTAAGTCGCCTGGCTCTCACAGGCATCGCAAGCCACGTGCTCGGGCGGTTCGAAATCGGACCAGAGCAGCTCCGTGACCGTCCCGCAGCACCGGCAGCGGTAAGGGTACAGGGGCATCAGTAGGTCGCCCTTGCGGTGCGCCGGCCGGTTGGGGCCATGCCGGCGAGAGCATCGACAAACAGTTGCAGGGACTGATGGTAGCGGAAAAAGTCCTGCTTCCTGCGGGGATCGGCGGCCTTGACGATGCCTCTTTCGAGGTCGAGTTCCGCCAGCGACTTGACGTTGCCGGCCTGACGTTCGGCGAGATAGTCGCGCCACTCTCGGGGCGTCATTTCGATCGTGAAGTCGCCGTCGCGGATTTCGTCCGCATCGATCCGCCGGACATCCGCGCATCCGAATGCCCGGAAGGTGGCGAGGAATGCGGACTTCCCGGACGCGAACACGACCGTGGCGTCCACGCTGCCGAGCGCGCGGAAGGCATCGGAGGCGTTGACGGCCGACTGGGCGGATTTCAGCCGCGTTATCGAAAGGGACATGCAGACGCTCCAGTCAGTCCATGCCGGCCAGGGTGGTTGGAACACCGGCCGATGCGTCGAAGAAGTCCTGGAAGTTCTGGTTGTAGCGGTAGAACAGGTCGCGCCTGTACTGATCGTCTCCCGGGGCGCTGGGCAGGCCGTCCGGGAGTTCCAGGTCGATCGTGCTGAGCGTGTGGTTGAGGTCTGCCGCGCCGTTCTCCTGGATGTTGTTGATCATGTCGATCCAATCCGACATCGGCATGTCGAGAAAGAAGTCCGCCTGGTCGATTTCGTTTCGGGCGATCTCCCTGATCTCGGCGCACTCGAAGCCTTCGAACTCCAGCAGGTAGACGTTGTCCCCGACACACAGCGCCGCTTTCGCCTCGCAAGGGCCACCGCCGCCGGAGTGAAGCGCCTCATCGGCGTTGTAGCGCTCGCGCACGGCGTTGAACCATTCGACGGAAGGAAATACCGTCATCAGCTCTGTTCCGGGGGGTTCAGTTGTTCATCCGGGGGCAGCAGGGCGTTGAGCCTGCGGTGGATTCGCATCCGCTTGACCCCGAGCCATTCGCACGCCGCGAGGTACTCGTGAATGGCGCCCCGCACGAGCGTGAGCCACTTTGCCATCCCCTCCTGGCGGCCGCCTTCGATGCCTCCACCGAAGACGATGGCCAGCGCCGAGCGCTGCACCGGCTCCTCGAGTTCCCTGCCCATCGTGCTTTCGCCGATCGAGAGCAGCGTCTGGATGACCGCCCGTTGGCCGTCCTGCTGGGTGATGGAGTACTTCAGATGGTCCAGCGCATACGACATGTGCCGCGCGTGGTCGGCGAGACAGTTGGCGAAGATCTCCCGTTCCGCGGCGTTGTGCGCGTGGGCGAGGAGATACCGGTACTGGGCCTGAATGTAGAACCCGCGGAGCAGGTAGGCGTAGACAACCGCTTCGGTCCAGCCGCCGCGACTCTCCAGTATGGCCCGGTTCATGCGGCCGCGGCTCTCGAGGCCGAGCCCGCCGCCGTTGGCCAGGCAGCGCTTGCGGAATGCGTCGATATGGCGGGCGCAGGTCAGGGACGCGACGGCCAGGAACTGCTTGACCTCGTGGTATCCGTAGGACATCTGTTCCTGCCAGTAGGTGATGCACTCGAGTTCCGCGTTGGCTGCCTGCGTGAGTTCGGTCAAAACCTGGCACATGGCGCGCTCGACGTCGTCGGAAAGCGGGGACAGGTCGTTCCACGGGATGTCAGTGGCGGGAATCCACCGATGTTGAATCGCTTCTTCGTAGAGATCGGCGGCGCTGTCGGCCCACACCTGGTGCTTGCTGCGCAGGTGGTAGGGCAAGGGCGGCATCCCGGGAATATCCGCGGCGCCTCGTGGCCGTCGTGACTGGTCCTCCCAGTGCTGGGGGATCTCCCCGTAGATGCCGACGTTGAGGTCGCCCAGTCGCAGGCCGTGCTCGCCCTTGGTGACGCGGGTGCCCCACTGCCGGGAATGGCCCATCCATTCCAGCCGGGGCGGCGAGATCTCGATGTGCGCCACCGAAGCGGTGAGATTCTTGATGCGGGACGCCTGGGTCACGCCTTGACCTCCTCGGTAAGGGTTGGGACGGACGCGATCAGCTTAGCTGGGCGATGCGTCCGGGCACGGGGGAACGGCCGTTCTCGAAGCGCTCGCCGAACCCGGCGCTGATCACGCGCTGCATGTATTCCTTGAGTTGCCGCTTGCGGATGGCGAGCAGGATGCGGAACCCCTCGTCGTAGTGCTCCTTGCCCCCGCCCAGCAGGATTGCAAGCGCTTCGCTGGTCTCGGCCTGGGGCCCCGCGGGATTCGTGCCGCCCGTCAGCGACAGGTTCTCCGCTTCGTCGAGATAGGCCTCGATCTCCTCGTGCCGCTCGGGCGCCGTCGCGTGCAGATAGCGCAAATGCATGATGCCGAACGCCACGTGCCGTGCCTCGTCCTGGGCGCAAAGCCGGTACATGCGTTTCTCCGCGGGATTCTGGCCGAAAAGTTCGCCCATGCGGAACATGGTCAGGACCGCCCCCTCCCCGGAAACGTGCATGCGCGAGGACATCTCCGTGAAATCCCGGGACAGGTCGATGCTGCCGACGAAGCCCGATGTGGCGCCCGTGACGCGGGTGAGGCCACCGCCGTTGGCGAGCGCCCGTTTGCGGAACACATCCATGTGACGCGCCTCGTCCTGCACCTGCGCCAGCAGTACGTTGCGCGCTTCGAAGAAGTCCGGCGAGATGTTGGCGACCCAGCGGGCGGGCACGTCGCCGGCGACGAACTCGACCTCATTGAAGAAGGTGCAAAGCGCGCACTCTGCCTCTTCGAGATCGTCGGGCAGGGGCGCGATGGTCTCCCACGGGATGTCGGTGGCCGAACTCCACTGCCTTTGCAGGGCTTCTTCGTACAGGAAGGTGGCGTTGTCGAGCCAGATTTCCTTCTTGGATCGAACGGTATAGCCGCCTATGCGGAAGGCTTCGGCCCGTTCGGCGGCGCCCCGCGGGCGTCCGGACATGTTGTCGCTCTCTTCCGGCAGTTCGCCGTACCGGCCGATGCGAATGTCCTCCAGCGTCAGGCCGCGCTTGCCGGGCTGGGCGGCGGTTCCCCACTCGCCCATCCGCTCCATCCAGGAGGTGTCGAGATCCAGGTCGGGCGCATCGCTCATGCGCATATCCCTGCGTTAGTGCGTCGACGAAATATACACCACAACGGCGGGCCGAAAGGCCGGGAATGCGGGTTGGTCAGAGGCCCAGAGCCTGCCGGTCCAGCGGCTGCAGGGGCACGTCCGGGTCGGGGGAGGGAATCGCCGACAACAGCAGTCGCGTGTAGTCCTCCCGGGGGTTCGTGAACACGTCCTCGACCGGCCCTTCCTCGACCACGCGACCGCGGTGCATCACCAGGATCCGGTCGCATATGTGACGCACCACGCTCAGGTCGTGCGCGACGAACAGGTAAGTCAGCCCCAGCTCCTTCTGCAGGTCTTCCAGCAGGTTGATGATCTGGGCCTGGACCGAGACATCGAGCGCGGACACGGCCTCGTCGCAGACCACCAGCTTGGGGCGCAGGATCAGGGCGCGCGCGATGCCAATCCGCTGGCGCTGACCGCCGGAGAAGGCGTGCGGATACCGCGTCAGGGAATCTGACTCCATCTGCACCCTGTCCAGGATGTCGAGCACCGCTTCCCGCCTCGAAGCACGGGTTCCGATTCTGTGGATGATGAGGGGCTCCTCAAGAATCTCCTGCACCGTCATGCGCGGGTTCAGGGACGAGAACGGGTCCTGAAACACCATCTGCATCTCCTGGCGCAGCGGGATCAGCTCGGCATCGGTCAACTCGTGCAGTGGATGCCAGCCTTCGCTTCCCCTGAAACGGACGGTCCCGACGTCGGGATCGATCGCGCGCAGGATGCAGCGGGCCAGGGTGGTCTTTCCGGAACCGGATTCGCCGACGATGCCGAGGGTCTCCGACGCATCGAGGGAAAAGCTGATGTTTTCGATGGCCATGACGCCGTCGAACGCCTTGCTCACACCAGCTACCTGGAGCAACGGTTCAGCCATGACCGCCTCGTTCGGGGGCCAGGCGCACCTGCCTGCCGTCCGGCATTCGCACCAGCGGGTGCGGAGTGACGATGTCGGCGTCACCGATGACGCTGGCCATGGTCTCAAGCCGCTGACCCTTCTCCGCGAGGCCGGGAATCGCGGCAAGAAGGCCCCTGGTATAGGGATGGACCGGATCCTTCAGCACCTGCCGCACGCTGCCGATTTCCAGTACGCGTCCCCCGTACATGACCACGACCTGGTCCGCCAACTGCGCGACGACCCCGAGGTCGTGGGTGATGAAGAGCACGGTATTCTGCAGATCCCGCTGCAGGCTGCGGATCAGGGTCAGGATTTCCGCCTGTATGGTCACGTCGAGCGCGGTGGTGGGCTCGTCGCAGATCAGCAGTTCCGGATTGCAGACCAGGGCCATCGCAATCACGACCCGCTGGCGCATCCCGCCCGAAAATTCGAATGGATACTGGTATATCCGCCGGGGTACATCGTCGATGCCGACCCGCTCCAGCATGTCCGCCGCTTCGGCCCAGGCCTGCTTCTTCGAGACGTCGCGGTGACAGAGGATCGCCTCGGCAACCTGGTTCCCGACCGTGTAGACGGGGGAAAGCGCGGTCATGGGTTCCTGAAACACCATGCTGATCAGGCCTCCCCGAAGGTCCAGCAGCCGCGGGTCCTTGTCGGGCAGCGATACGATGTCGAAAGGCGATGTGCTGGTCGGCGAGAAGTCGATGCGCCCGCTGATGATCTCTCCGGGCGGCTGGATGAGCCGCATGATGCAGTTCGCGGTCACGGACTTGCCGGAACCGGATTCGCCTACGATGGCAGTCACCTTGCCCCTCGGCACGTCGAAACCGACGTCCCGCAGCGCCTGGGTCGTGCCGATGTCTGTCTTGAAATCGACCGCCAGGTCGCGGATTTCGAGTACGTTGTCAGCCATCGTCAGGTTGTCGACGCGCGTTGTTGCCTCGGAGAAGGGATTTCGATGTTACACGAAGTTCCTGGCGTCACCGCACTGCACGGCAGGAGGCCTCGCGAAGATCAGGGCGTCACGGTGCCGTCGAAGTAATCCAACGCCAGTTCGAACGCGGCGGGACCCAGCTTGAGTCCGATCAGACGGCCGGGAATGTCGTCGGCCGGGGGATGGATGCCGCCCCAGATGCGGGACAGGCTGGTCTGGTCCGACGCGTCGCGGTACGTCGCCCACTGCAGGACCATGTCCACGCTCGGCCCCTCCTCGAAGACAAGAAACTCATTGGCGATGATTTCGAAACCGCTCATCCCTCCCGGGAAATAGGGGTCGCCGGTGAGCGCCGTCATCAACTCCGCCGCCGTGCGGGAGTAGGTCGAGTGTCCGGAAACGTAGCCGGCGAACGGCGGCGTTACGAAACTGGGCCGCTGATACGGCCACCAGTTTTCGGCCAGGATCCAGTCCACGCCGGCCGCGTCCACCCTGGGGTTCGAGATGTGGTCCGGCCCGCGCCACGCCAGCAATTTGATCTTGCCGACGTGTTCGCCGTCATCGCCGGCCAGGTCGTCGTCCTCTCCCACGAGCTCGACATAGCCTTCAGATAGTGGAATACCGTCCACGTCGTACGACGCAAGGTTGGCATCGCTGCTCTGGCCCCGGTCCGCCATGGCCCTGATCGCTGAAATGGGCCGGATGTAGTCGTACCATCCCTTGATGCCCCAGGCGGCGATCGCCGCATCGTGCATGGCGCCACCCATCATGAAATAGGCCTTGATGTCCCATTCGAGGAGCGTGAGTTCCGGCCCGCCGCCGGCGAATCGGCGCGTGAGGAGCGGGTGGTCATTGACCTCGTTCAGGATGACGAACCAGTGGCCGGGCGGCGTCTCGGAGTCCGGGCCGTCCGCCCAGAATTCCGCAAGTACGCGCGCATAGTCGCCCAGGGGCACCATCTGGGGCTCGTAAGGCTGGCCAGTGGCCGGATTGACGTCGTATCCAGTGCTGGGGTCGCCGCCCTCGTTGGTCTTGAAGAAGTCCGGGTAGTCCTCGAACGCTGCGGGATAGGACTGGATGTTGCCGAGGCTGGCCGGGGAGATGTCGATGAGTTGCGCCCCGCGGCAGATCGGCTCGGTTGAACCCTGCTCGCATTCCGCGTCATCGGGTCCGTCAGGGTCGAGGTGGCTGGACCAGATCGCCACCAGGGAGTGGGTCCACTTGTAGTTGTCCGAGAGCGTGCCGTGGATCGTCGGCGGCGGGCCGGGGTCGTGATATACCCAGTAGTCGAACGTCTCGCCGGGGCGCCGGTAGAGCGTGAGGTCCGCCTCGGAAAGCGCGAACGGCACGACCTGCCCCCACTCGGGCCCCAGGTGTTCGATCGTACCCGTGACCGTGTTGCCGGACTGGTCGATGAACTCCCGCAGCGACAACGGTTGCCAACGGTCGAGGTCGACGATGTCGGGATTGCCCGGCAGGTGCGGTTCAAGGGGCGGGTTCACCGGCATGTAGACGGTATTGACATAGTCGTTGGCTTCGTTGGCGCCGTCTGCCATGCCGAAGTCGATGTAGCACTGGGCGATATGGTTGCCCAGCGCACCCGGTGACCCGGACCTGTAGTCGTCGGAGTCGTTGTCGGCATCAAAGCCCAGGCGAAGGGCCAGGGAGCCCATCAGGGCGTCTATGTCGCGCGTGATCCGGCGTTGCCCCGATACTGGCGCGCGGGTGAATCGATGCGCGATCAGGCGGTAGGCGGCGAAGCTGATGGCCTCTTCGCGGGCCGCCTTCAAGGCTTCGGGATCGTCGGCAACGGCGAGCGCCGCCGAATCGAAATCGCATGTCTTGCCGGCCCTGGTGCGGCCTAGCAACCACGGGACTTCGGTGTCCGCGTAGGCCGCCCAGACGTCGTACATGGCAGCGGATACGTGGAACAGGTTGCGGGCATGGACGACGGGGCGCGCGAAGTCGTTCCGGATCGATTGCAGCAATGCCTCGTTCCAGCGCCGGGCCGCCGAGGCGTCTTCGTCCGGTGCTACGCCGGGAACATAGTGTGCGGTAATGCTGACGCTGTGCGCCGGCATGATGAACGTCGTCTCGTCGGAAAGGACATCGCCGAACTCGCCGCCGCCGGTGCTCGACCAGTGGCTGAAGTAGAAGCCCGAGATCGGCTGCAACGCCCGGACCGCTATCTCTTCGCCCTCGACATAAAAGCCTGCGCCTCGGCCTTGCCTGACGCCGAGCCGCAGTCGTGGCTGGGGTTGCTCAAGCGTGAGGACCTGGTCGGCGTCGACATCGTTCTCACGGCTCACTTCGCCGTCGGGCCAAACCACGCGGACATCAGCGGTCGTTGCGTCGCCGAGGCCAAAGTGCGCTTCGAATGGACTGTGCGAGGCGTAGTTGTTGGTACCGCCCACCGTGCGGATCTGCGTGCCGTCGGATGTCCTCGCTTCGACCAGCGTGCCGACGCCGAACGTGTTCGCCCCCAGGGCCTTGACCCTGACGGTGAGGTAGTGGTTGTCGTTCTCGGTATCGTTGCGGTAGTAGACAATGTGATTGTCGCTGGCATTCGTGAGGACGATGTCGATGTCGCCGTCCCGTTCGGCATCGAAGCAGGCGACGCCCCTGCCTTGCCCGGCATCTTCAAGACCGAAGTCCGCCGCCCGCTCCTCGAACGTGCCGTCGCCCCGCGAATGGAAGAGGCGCACCGCTTCGTCGCGAAAGTCTTTCCCCAGTTCTTCGCCCCAGCCGTTCACCTGGAAGATGTCGAGATTGCCGTCATTGTCGAAATCCGCGGCACAGGTTCCCCAGCCCCAGCCGCCGTCGGCCACGTTGGCCGCATCGGTGTGGTCCTCGAACTCCCCGGAACCGGCATTGCGGTAGAGCCTGTTGCCGATGCGATCGCCGTCCGGGGCGTCGAGGTTGTAGTTCGATGAGACGAACCAGTCGAGATCGCCGTCGTTGTCGTAGTCGCCCACGGCGGCGCCCGACCCGGCCTGGTCGACGATGACGGCCCGGTCGGTGGCCTTGGCGAAGGTGCCGTCTCCGTTGTTGAGGAAGACCTGGCTCGTGCCTCCGTCTCCCGTGAGGAGCAGGTCGCCGTCGCCGTCGTTGTCGATATCGCCCAGGTTTGCTGCGAGCGTCCGGTCCGTTTCGCCTTCGATGATTCCAGCGGCGATGCCGGTCTCGATGCTTGCGCTCTCGAACGTGCCGTCGCCCCTGTTGCGCCATACCGTCTCCGTATCGTCACCGGGTTCTCGGGCAACGCCCCAGTGCGAAAGGAACAGGTCGAGGTGTCCGTCGCTGTCGTAGTCGAAGAACGTTGCGGAAACCGTGTTGGAAGCGGTCAGGTCGAGGCCCGATCCATTCGTCTCATCGAAGAGGGTCCCGTCACGGTTTTCGAGCATGTAGTAGCGGCCGCCGTCCACGGCGCCGAGAAACAGGTCGAGGTCGCCGTCGCCATCGATGTCGCCGAACGCCGGGCCGCTGCCCTTGTGGGTGATGACCGGTGTGGCTTCCTCCGTGGTGTCGAGGAAAGTCCCGTCCCCCTGGTTTTCGTACAGGCTGTTGGGGTCCTGGTCCCCGCCGACCACGTAGAGATCGACATCCCCATCCCCGTCATAGTCACCCGCGGCGATCCCACCGCTTAGACGTTCCGCCATCGACAGGTCGTCGAACTCCGCCCTGAACGGCCTGTCGAGGCCCGCATCCTCGACGTGCGCGAAGACGACTTCCGGGGGAGGTGGTGGAG
>CAZFGB010000102.1:0-9791 GCA_964518405.1 uncultured Pseudomonadales bacterium
TTGAAATGGGTGTTGACTCCCATTTCCAGAATCAGGTCGACCTCTTCCTCCAGCACCTCCGCGGGCAGGCGGAATGCGGGAATCTGGCTGCGCATCATGCCGCCCCCGGCGGGGTCCCGGTCGAACATGTCGATCTCGTATCCGAACGGCAGCAGATCCCGCGCCACGGCGAGCGAGGCGGGCCCGGCGCCCAGCAGCGCGATGCGCTTCCCGTTCTTCTTCTTCGGCACAGCCGGCAGGTACGGACGGATGTCGCCCTTGTTGTCTGCGGCGACGCGCTTCAACCGGCAGATCGCGACCGGCTTCTCTTCGGTTCGCACCCGACGGCACACCGGCTCGCACGGACGGTCGCAGGTGCGTCCCAGGATGCCCGGGAACACGTTGGACTCCCAGTTGACCATGAACGCCTCGGTGTAGCGTTCCTGGGCGATCAGGCGGATGTATTCCGGCACCGGGGTATGCGACGGGCATCCCCACTGACAGTCGACCACTTTGTGGAAGTAGTCCGGATTACCGATATCGGTGACTTTCATCTTGAAGTTGGACCCAGCAGGCCGCAAGCGCCCGACATGTTCCGGAAATTCCCAAGCGGGAGGTCCGCTATTCTAGCTTTTCGCGGGAGTCGCTTCCAGACGATCTGCCGCCGGCGCCCGCTGCGGAAACCCCCGCAACGCGCAATTCCGGGTTTGGGATACAGTCCGCAGCAGCTAGAATAGACCGTTCGACCTCTCCCTAGTCTCCCCATGCACCCGGCGCACATCGACGTTCCCCCGCCGCGTTCGGCGCGCAACTGGCAGTCCCTGTTCGGCAGCGGCCCGAGCCTGGTCGCCGCGCGGCTCGTCGCCCGATCCGACCACTTCGTCCTGTACGTCGCGCGCGACACCGAGGACGCCGAGCGCATCCGCCGGGAAATCGGCTTTTTCGCCGCGGGGGCTTCGGAACCGCTCTCCTTCCCCGACTGGGAAACGTTGCCGTACGACAACTTTTCGCCGCACCAGGACATCATCTCGGAGCGGCTGGCGACGCTCCATGCCCTGCCGCGAATGGAGCGCGGCGTACTGGTGGCCCCGGTGCAGACGCTGATGCAGCGCTTGGCGCCGACGGCCTTTGTGGAAGCGCAGTCGCTCGTGCTCGAAACCGGCAGCCGCTTCTCCATCGACACCCAGCGCACACGCCTGCAACGCGCCGGATATCGCAACGTCGGCACCGTGGCCGAACGCGGCGAATACGCCGTGCGCGGTTCGTTGATGGATATCTTTCCGATGGGGTCGAAGCTGCCGCTCAGGATCGACCTCGACGACGACGAGATCGACTCCTTGAGGACATTCGATCCGGATACCCAGCGCACCATCGAACGCATCGACGCGGTGAGGATCCTGCCCGCGAAGGAGATTCCACTCGACGCCGCCGGCATCGGACGCTTTCGCGAGCGCTGGCACCACACGTTCGATGTCGATGTGCGCCGATGCCAGGTCTACCAGGACGTGAGCGACGGCATCGCCCACCCGGGCGTGGAGTGCTACCTGCCGTTTTTCTTCGAGAACACGGCGACACTGTTCGACTACCTGCCGGATGAGACGGCGGTTGTGCTGGATGACGGTTGCCTCGAGGGCGCCGAGCGGTTTGTCGGCGGACTGCACAATCGCTACGAATCGCTGCGCCACGATATCGAGCGCCCGCTGCCCGAGCCGGAGGCGCTGTATCTCTCGCGAGAGGAACTGCTTGCCGCGCTGGCCCCCTATCCCAGGCTGCGGGTAGATCCGGATGGCGAACGGCGCCGCCACGGCATCGACTTCGGCGGCAGCCGGCTGCCGGACCTGATGGCGAGCCAACGCGGCCGCGACGAAGCGCGCAATCTGAGGACGTTCGTCGAAGCTGCGGAAGTTCCGGTGCTGTTGACGGCCGAGACGCCCGGGCGCCGGCAGCATCTCGCCGAGTTCCTCGCACGCTCCCGCATACGCGCCGCGGAAGTCGATGATTTCCAGGCGTTCCTTCGGAGCGGAGCGCCGCTCGCACTCACGGTCGCCGACCTGGATCGGGGGACGCAGTTGCCGGAATTCGCGCTGGTCACCGAGACGGAGATCTTCGGCCGCCGCGCCGACGGCCCCGCGTCCGGCGCGCGGAGCACCATCGACGCGGATCTCGTCATCCGCAACCTGACGGAACTGTCGATCGGCGCGCCCGTGGTGCACGCCGACCACGGCGTCGGCCGCTATCGGGGCTTGAAGACCCTCGATATAGACGGCTACGCGCAGGAATTTCTCGCCATCGACTACGCCGAAGAGAGCCGCCTCTACGTACCCGTCACCTCGCTGCACCTGATTTCCAGGTATGCCGGCGCGGACAGCGATCACGCGCCGCTGCACCGCCTCGGTTCCGACCAGTGGGACAAGGCGAAGCGGAGGGCGGCGAAGAAAGTCTACGATGTGGCCGCCGAACTGCTCGACATCTACGCGCGCCGGGAAGCGCGTGCCGGCACGGTCTTCAGCGCCCCGGACGACGACTACGCCCGTTTCTGCGAGCAGTTTCCTTTCGAAACGACGCCCGACCAGCAGGGCGCCATCGACGCGGTGCTGGCCGATCTTCAGTCTGAAACGCCCACCGACCGCCTGATCTGCGGGGATGTCGGATTCGGCAAGACCGAAGTCGCCATGCGCGCCGCGTTTATCGCCGTCCAGTCCGGCAAGCAGGTGGCGGTTCTGGCGCCGACGACCCTCCTCGCCCAACAGCACTATGAGACGTTTCGCGACCGTTTCGCCGACTGGCCGGTCGAAATCGAAGTCATATCCCGCCTGCGCACCGACGGCGAAGCGCGGGCCATCCGCGAGCGGCTCGCCGGCGGCGCGGTCGACATCGCCATCGGCACCCACCGCCTGCTCGTCGCCGGGATAGAGTTCTCGGACCTCGGCCTGGTCATCATAGACGAGGAGCATCGATTCGGCGTGCGCCAGAAGGAACGCTTGCGGGACCTGCGGGCCGAAGTCGATGTCCTTGCGCTCACCGCCACCCCGATACCGAGGACGCTGAACATGGCGATCAGCGGCATGCGCGAGTTGTCGATCATCGCCACGCCGCCGGCCAGGCGCCTGTCCATCAAGACCTTCGTCATGCCTCGCCGCGACCATATCCTGCGCGAAGCCATCGACCGCGAACTCGCCCGGGGCGGCCAGGTGTTCTACCTGCACAATCGCGTCGAGACCATTGCCCGCGCCGCCGAGCACGTCGCCGAACTCGCTCCCAACGCCCGCATCGGCGTCGGTCACGGCAAGATGCCGAAACGCGCGCTGGAACAGGTCATGGCGGACTTCTACCATCGCCGCTGCAACCTGCTCGTCTGCACCACGATCATCGAGAACGGAATCGATATCCCGAACGCCAATACGATCATCGTCGATCGCGCCGACCGGCTGGGCCTGGCGCAACTTCACCAGTTGCGCGGACGGGTCGGGCGTTCCCACCGCCAGGCGTACGCCTACCTGCTGACTCCCGATCCGAGAGCGATAACGCCGGACGCGCGCAAGCGCCTGGAAGCCATCGTCGCCGCCGGCGAACTCGGAGTCGGCTTCACGCTGGCGACGCACGACCTCGAGATTCGGGGCGCCGGGGAACTCCTCGGCGAGGACCAGTCGGGACAGATCGAAAGCATCGGCTTCTCGCTTTACATGGAACTGCTTGAACGGGCCGTGACGGCGATTCGCGCGGGGGTGGCGGCGCCCGACCTCGACCAGCCGATACCCAAGAACCGCGAGGTGAATCTCCATGTGCCCGCCTTGATCCCCGACGCCTACCTGCCGGATGTCCACATGCGCCTGATCCTGTACAAGCGCATCGCCGGCGCGAACAGCGCCGATGTCCTGGACGATCTCAAGGCGGAGATGTTCGACCGATTCGGTCCGCTGCCCGCGGCGACCCGCAACCTGTTCCGCATCACCGAACTGAAGCTCCTGAGCGAGCGCCTGGGGATAGACCGGATCGATGTCGGGCCCCTCGCCGGTCGCCTTGTGTTCGCCACGAGCACCCGGGTTGATCCCGGGCGCGTCGTCCGCCTGATCCAGAACGACCCCGGGACCTATCGACTGCGGGACGCAACGAGACTGTCGTTCACCGCCGCGCTGAGCCACCCCGAGGCGCGTTTCGAATTTGTCGAGCATCTGCTCGAGCAGATCGCCCCGCAGGACATCTCCCGTATCGCGGCCACCGCATGAGTCGTGCCGGCCCGCATCTCCTCGCCCCGGCCTTCGCGTTCGCTTTGGCGACCTCGACCGCGCATGGTGCGTCGACCGAGATAGGCGACTATCTGGAGCGTGACTGGTACTACGTCGAGACCCTGTTCTTCCGCCACGCGACGCCGCCCGACGATGAGGATTTCTCGCAACGGCCGCCGCGCCGGCATCGGGCGCAGCTCGCGGCGCTGGACCCGCCGCCCGCGGCATACAGCGAACGCATCGCCGCCGCGCCCCAGGAGCCGCTCGACTTCCCGCGGCTGGAACAGTTCGACTGCGTCGCGCCGGCCCCGGCACCCTGGATGGAAACCGGCGTCGCTGTCGAGACGCCGCCCGAAACCGCACCGGGCCAGGACGGAGACCGGCCGCCGACCGCGGCGATCCCGCCGGTCCCCACCGGGCCGCCCGCGCCGTCGCCGCAACAGCTCGCGCGCTGGGCCCTTGAAGAATTCGAGCGGGGGCTGTTCCTCGAAGGCTGGCGGTGGCAATACGACGATCTCTCCCTGAGGACCGCCGCCATCCGCATGCGGCGTTCGGACGACTACGAAGTGATGCACCACGGGAAATGGTTGCAGCCGGTACCGCCTCGCGACGGCGCCCTGCCGCTGCTGATCCAGCTCGGCGCGCCCGACGCCACATTCGAACTGGAAGGTTCCGTCAGCGTCACCCTCGGCCGGTTTCTCCATTTCGCGACGCAGGTCTGGTTGCGGAAGACCCCGCCGGAGACTCGATCGGCGTCCGTCCCGCCCAGCGAAGGCGAAGCGGCCGGCGGGGCGCAAGGCGGATCGGCCGATACCGGCGGTTCGTCGATGGACGCGGCCGGTTACGTGCTGTTGTCGGAGTCCCGCCGCATGCGTCCGGGCGAGCTCCACTATCTCGACCATCCCTGGCTGGGAATCTTGGTGCGGATCGAGCCGGCCGAAGCCCCGGACGCGTTGATGGACCGCCTGGAGTCCTTGCCGTGATTGCCGAAACTGACCAGGGGGGCATCCGACGAAAAGCGGGAGAATTCAGCGGCGGCCGGCCCCCGTCAACCGCACATGAGCGAACTCGCCTGGCTAGTCGTTGAGAAGGCGCTTCGCGACTTCACGCGCTTCCTGCACGGTTTCCACCAGGCGATCCTCCGGCATCTCCTGCAGGATGTTGAGCGTATGGAGGGTGTGCGCGACGGCGCCCGAAAGACCCATCACGATGAACTCCGTATGCTCGCTCCTGGCGATATCCATGAGCTGTTCGATCACCATGGCGGCGCTATCGTCGACGTACGTGGCGCCGGAGAAGTCGAAAATCACGACCTCGTGATCCTTGATGTCCGCGCCGACAACGGTAATCAGCCTGTGCGACGATGCGACCGTGAAACTCCCCCTGAGGCGCACCATGCCGACCCGCGCAGCGAACGGATCTCCCCCTGCCATGTCTTCCTCTCCGGCAAAAAAGGTCTGGTCCAGGAGCGGCACGGACACCACGCTGTCGAGTTCCAGGTACTCCAGTTGCCGCGCGTGGGCCATTCCCGCGACGATCAGCCCGATCGCCACCGCGGTGATCAGATCGACGAACACGGTAAGCCCGAGCGTCACGAGCATGACCACCAGGTGTTCGCCGCGCAGGCGGTGCATGCGGGCCAGCAGGCGCCAGTCAATGATGTCCACGCCGATCTTGATCAGGATGCCCGCCAGCACGGCATTGGGAATCGGCGCGACATAGGGAGCGAGTCCGAGCACCAGCGCCAGCAGGAGTAGCGCAAAGCAGATGCCCGACACGCGGGTGCGACCGCCCGCCCGGATGTTGGTCACCGTCAGCACCGGCGATCCCGCGCCGGGCAGCCCGCCGAACAGCCCCGAGATCATGTTCCCGATACCCTGCCCCACCAGTTCGCGATTGGGTTTGTGCTGCGTCCTGGTCATCGAGTCGGCCACCAGGGAAATGAGGAGGCTGTCCACGGAACCGAGCAGGGCAAGGATGAGCGCCGGCTCCAGCGCGCGCGCCAGGAAGCTGGCGGAAGGCAGCGTGAACTGCAGTTCCGGCATCCCCGTCGGAATCTGTCCGATGACGGGCGCATCGCTCAGCCAAAGGACACCCAGCAGGGTCCCGGCAATCAACGCCACCAACGGCGCGGGCAGGAGATTCGCCAGGCGGCGAGGCCAGAGAAAACCGACCGCCAGCGTGACGGCGGCGATCGCGAAGGCACTGGTATTGATGTTGCCCAATGCTTCCGGCAGGGCGCGAAGCGCCGCCACCGCTCCGCCGTGAACTACCGGCATCCCCAAAAATGGCATGACCTGGATCAAAATGATGATGATGCCGATGCCGGACATGAACCCCGAAATGACGACATGCGGCGTGTAGGCGACGAAGCGGCCGATCCGCGACACGCCCAGCAGGATCTGCAGAAAGCCGCCCATGACGACCACGGTGAACGCTTCCGTCAAATTGGTGGCGTGGGAAGTAACGATGACCGCCATGGCGACGGTCATCGGCGCGGTGGGACCGGAGATCTGGGACCGCGTGCCTCCGAAGACGGCGGCGAACAAGCCCACCGCGATCGCGCTGTACATTCCGGCGGCGGCCCCCAGGCCCGAAGCGACGCCGAAGGCCAGCGCGACGGGTAGCGCGACCACCGCAGCGGTGACGCCGCCGAAGACATCGCCGCGTAGCGTGTGCAGGTCGTAGGTCATGGAAGCCGCAATGGTACCCGCTCTGCCGCTCCGGGAAACACTCGAAGACCGATTTCGCCGGATCCGCTCAACCCGGGTCGTGCACCTCCTCGAGTTGCAGCGTCTGCGTCGGGTAGGCGATTTCCGCCTCGTGGGACTCGATGATGCGCGCGATCCTGAACAGGATCTCCTCCTTGATCGTATGGAAATCCTCCCAGACCGTGGTCTTCGTGAACGTGTAGACGAAGAAGTCGAGCGAGGACGCGCCGAAGCTGACGAGGTTGACCATGAGCGTGCGGGAGGCATCGATCTCCGGGTGGTTTTTCAACATCTCGCGCACGTCGTCGATGATGTCCTTGAGGACATTGATGTCGTTGTACCGAACGCCGATCGTCTCGTAGATGCGCCGGTTCCTCATCCTCGACGGATTCTCGATCGTGACGCTGTTGAACAGTCCGTTCGGCACGTAGAGCGGACGCTGATCGAAGGTCCGTATCAGCGTCAGGCGCCAGCCGATGTCTTCCACGGTGCCTTCAAGTTCACGGTCCGGCGAACGTATCCAGTCGCCCACCGCGAAGGGGCGATCCAGGTAGATCATCAGCGCCCCGAAGAAGTTCGCCAGCAGATCCCGGGCCGCGAACCCCACCGCGATGCCGCCGATGCCGCCGAACGCCAGCACCCCGGCGACGCTGACGCCCATCGTCTGCAGCGCGATGAGGAAGGCCGTGACCACGACCGCGGCGCGCACCAGCTTGGCGCTCACCGCCGCCGTGGTCGCATCCATCCGCCGGCCCGCCCTGCCCTGATAGGCCGGGTCGGAGACGCTCTTTTCCATGTAGGACACGAACCGCAACGCGAACCACGCCATGAGCAGGATCGCGGCCAACTGACGCCCCACGCCGATGTAGTTGAAGATTTCCGCCTTGGACTCCCCGCTCGCGATGTCCGCCGCCCAGGAAATGCCGATGACGTAGATCGCCCATCCCACGGGCTTGCGCGCCGCGAAGAGCACGGCGTCGTCGTACAGGTTGTGCGTCTTCTCGGCCTCGCGCTCGAGGCGATCGAAAAACCGCTTTGCCACGTACCGGGCGACGAGGGTCAACAGGACGATGCCGAATACGTAGCCGGCCCAGGTGCGCGCGGTGATCAGTTCGAGAAAGTCACCCATGGTTCACGTTCTCCGCAGCGAGGACGACAAACGTTGCAATGTCGATCCACCAAGTCAAGTGCGGGCGCGTTCCGCCCATTCGCTTCGGGCGTATTTTTGGACGCGGCGGTGGAATTTGAGGGGACACTGTATATAATCACAGCGCAACTGGCCACGCTTAAACGGATCAACAGGAGCGCCGCAATGCAAAGTCTTACGCGCCGGCAAGCCGAAGTGCTCGATGTCATCAGGTCGCACATCGCCGACACCGGGTATCCTCCCACACGCGCCGACATAGCGTCGGAACTCGGGTTCAGATCCGCAAACGCCGCGGAGGAGCACCTGAAGGCGCTCGCGCGCAAAGGGGCGATCAAGGTGATCCCCGGCACTTCCCGGGGCATCCGCCTGCCGGGCGGCAACGGGCTGCCGATCGTCGGCCGCGTCGCCGCCGGCAATCCCCTGCTCGCGGTGGAACATATCGAGGACACCTGCGACGTGCCGCCGTCGCTGTTCAGCCCGCGGGCGGACTTCCTGCTGCGGGTGCGCGGCGACAGCATGACCGGCGTCGGCATTCTCGACGGCGACCTGCTGGCGGTGCACAAGACCACCGAAGCGCGCGATGGGCAGATCGTGGTCGCCCGTATCGAAGACGAAGTCACGGTGAAGCGACTGCAGCGCCCGCGCCGCGACCAGGTGCTGCTGTTGCCGGAGAACGACGACTACGAACCGATCGAGGTCGACCTCCGGCGTCAGGAACTCGTCATCGAGGGATTGAGCGTCGGCGTCATACGGCACCACTGAGGGTGGATCGCAGCGCCGAGCCCTCCCGGACAACGCGGCCAGCGCCAATCAGGCTTCCAACACCGCTATACTTCACGCTTTAGTGACGGACCCCAGAGTGCCGCATACCGGAGCACAGTCCTCGCGACCTCGGCTTCTGGACCTGTTCTGTTGCGCCGGAGGCGCCGCGGCGGGCTATCATCGCGCTGGTTTCGATGTCGTCGGCGTCGATATCGATCATCAACCCAACTATCCGTTCGAGTTTCACCGCGCCGACGCGCTGCGACTCGATCCCGCGTTTCTCGCCGGTTTCGACGCCATTCACGCGTCCCCTCCCTGTCAGGCGTATTCCGACCTTGCCGCCCGCAACGGCAACGCGCACGAGTGGCCGAGACTGATAGAGCCCGTGCGCGACATGCTGGAGTCGACCGGAAAGCCCTACGTGATCGAGAACGTGGAGGGCGCCCCGCTCATCAACTACATCGTGTTGTGCGGGACGATGTTCGACGAGTTGAGGGTTCTGCGACACCGGTTGTTCGAGACCAACTTCCTTGCACTCGCGCCGCCGCACGGACCACATCCGAAGGTGCATACCCACGACAGGCGCAAGTCCCACTACGGCAAGACCTGCGAGTGGCGCGACTACGTCCAGGTGACCGGCGGCGGCAACTGCACCGTGGCCGCCGCGAAGGACGCGATGGGCATCGACTGGATGACGAAGAGGGAACTGAACGAGGCGATTCCGCCCGCCTACGCGGAGTACATCGGCCGTTCCCTGATCCGGCATGTCTGAACGCAGGGGTTCCAAGGCGCGGATAGCCGATTTTCTTCGGACCAGGGTCGGCCAAGTCGTAACTTCCGGAGAACTGCAAGAGGCCGCGGGTCCGCAGGTGACCGGCGCGGCGCGTTCGCTACGCTAGCGTCGTCTCCGCCCGCCTTTCGCCCGCGCCGGCTTCCCGGTTCGGGCGCGGCGCGTTGCCCTCGTCC
>CAZFGB010000103.1:0-17298 GCA_964518405.1 uncultured Pseudomonadales bacterium
GTGGTGGACCGGGACTACGGCGCCTACGCTCGACATCCCTCCCGCCAGCGGAATCTTCCACAGCCAGCCGTGCGCCGTCGCTTCGATGAAGATGTTGCCGTCGTCGGGCGGGTCCAGGTGCCGGCCGCCGTCGAAATAGCCGTACACGGCGAGATTGCGGAAGGCGCTGTCCCACTTCCGCAAACCCCGCGCGGTTGCGACCAGCGCCCGTTGGCCGGACGCGTCCACCACCATGGCGGCCTCGACGCGCCCGCCGTCCGCAAGCGTCACCGCGCCCCCGTCCACCGCGGTCACCGCCTCCCCGCAGTGCACCGCTGCGCCGCAGTCCGCGGCGTGGTCCAGCAGTATCTGGTCGAACCACGGCCGCCATACCTGGTAGGCGTGCGGGAAGCGCCGGTTGGTTTCCTTGAAGTACCAGGTCCAGGGTTCCGGGTCGCGCCCCCAGGACATGGTGGCGCCCCACTTCTCGACGAACCCCGCGGAGGTCACCGCTGGCAGCACGCCGATGTCGTCCAGCACCGCCAGCGTCGCCGGCAGCAGGGACTCCCCGACATGCGCGCGGGGAAACATCTCGGATTCATAGAGCGCGACGTCGAGGCCCTGCCGGGCGAGGAGCGCGGCGGCGACGCTGCCCGCCGGCCCGCCGCCTACGACGATGACGTCAATCGGCTGCGGCCTGCTCGACCGTATCGTCCTCCGCCGGGGCCATGGCCTCATTGGTGCTCGGATCCACTTCGAACGGTCCCTTCAGATCCAGTTCCTTGCCGATCTCGCGCACCGCGGGTATCACCTCTTCGCCCATCAGCCGCAGGGAGCGCATGCTGTCCTCGTGGGACATGGCGCCGTCGCCGTCCCAGAAGAAGATGGTGCCGGGCCGCAGGGTCTCGAGCACGTGGCGCACCCGCTTGATGACCGACTTGGGCGTGCCGGAGATGATGCTGTATTTCTTCGTCAGGTCGGCGTAGGGGTCTTTCGGCGGAGGGGGGATGTCCGCCTTCTCGCCGCGCGCCCGCTGTTGCGCGATGAACTGCTCCGCCCGGCCCCGCGACCTTGCCGCGGCGAAACTCGTGAGCGTCGGCAGCAGGTTGTTGCGCTGGGTCAGCCCGGGGAGGTTCTGAATGAACGGCCGGACGATGCCCTGGTTGCCTTCGAGGAACGGGTTGCTCGGTCCCTGCACGTACTTGCGCCCGGCCTCGTCCGCCAGTGTCTCGGTCTCGTCGACATGCACCTTGAAGAGGTATCCCCGGTGCTGGGTTCCCGCCTCGTAGCCTTCTTCCTTCGCCACTTCGTCGTAGTAGCCGTAGGACTCCTTCGTGGGCCCGAGTTCCGTCGCCAGCATGACGTAGGGATAGCGGCGTTTCGCGGCCCAGGCCACCGTGTTCCGGCTCATGACGCCGGGAATCCAGATCTGCGGATGCGGCGACTGGTAGGGCCGCGACCAGGGGTTCACATAGCGGTAGTGGTAGTGCTCGCCCTCCCAGCGGAACGGCCCGTCCCGGGTCCATGCCTCGATGATGAAGTCGTGCGCCTCCTGGAACCGGTCCCAGTTGTACGGCGGCACGGCGTTGTGCGCGACGCTCTCGCGTCCGGTTCCCCGCACCCAGCCCGTCACCAGGCGGCCGCGGGAAATCATGTCGATGGTCGAGAGGTCTTCCGCCAGCCATAGCGGGTCGTCCCAGATCGGCAGGATGTTGCCGAGCAGCACGATCTTCGCGCGCTTGGTGATGCGCGCCAGGATCGCGGCTTCCAGGTTCACCACCTGTCCCATGCAGAACGGCGTCGAATGGTGCTCGTTCAGCATCAGGCCGTCGAAGCCCATTTCCTCCGCGTACAGCTTCTCGTCGAGGTAGCGGTTATAGAGGTCGGCACCGAGCCTGGGGTCGTAGGAGCCGTTGGACATGCCGAGGTCCATGACAGCCCTGCCGGTGTTGCCGAAGTAGCCGGAGTTCGGATCCTGGTAGGGACGCTCCGTGAAATAGCCGATGAACATGTCTGGACTTATCGAATGGCGACGCGACCGTTGGCGCCAATACTATCAGTAGATTTTCGCGAGGGCGGGGACGCGCTAGCCCCCCGCGCCGTCGACGTGACCGGATATCAGGTCCGCGATGCGCTCCGGCGCCTCGATCTCGACCACATGCCCCGCATCCTCGACCATCTCGATCGTGGCGTTCGGCAGGTTGGCGGCATACTGCTCGGCGCACTCCGCCGGCACGATCCTGTCGCGCCCGCCCCAGACGAGGAGCGTAGGCGTCGTCACGTCGCCGAGGAGCGGCGCCAGGCGCCGGCTGAACATGTACGGCTTCCAGGTCACCCGCGCCGTCATCTCCCGCGACATGTCCCACAGTTCGCGCACGTCGTCGCCGGGTTCTTCGCCGATCCAGGCGACGTAGCTCTCCCGGTCGCGAAAGCTCTCGGCGATGTAGTCCCGGTGCGACGCCATCATCTGGTCGAAAATCTCGCCGTTCTCCGGTTTGAGGCCCGCTGCGCCGATCAGCACCAGCGCGCGCAGCCGGCGGGGCTGCATGGCGGCGAGTTCCGCCGCGACGAAGCCGCCGAATCCCGTTCCCACCACTGCCGCGGGACCGATGTCCAGCGCGTCGAGGATGTGACCTGCGAGAATCGCGATGTCGCGCGGCTCGCGCGCCCAGGCCGGGCGCACCGAACCGCCCCAGCCGGGCAGGTCCGGGACCACCACGCGATGCCGCTCGGCGAGCGCCGCATGTACCGGCAGCCACCCCGGGCTTCCCCAGGAGTGGTGCAGCATCACTATGTCGCTGCCGCTGCCGCCTTCAAGCAGGTGTACCTTGCCGCTCGCGAGTTCGATATCGCGTTCCTGATATATGTCGGTCAACTTTCGGCTCCCCAAGAGTTCGCGCAAGTGTAACGCGCAAGCGGACGTTGGAAACGACTCGAATCAGGCGCAATATGGTTCCGGTACTCGGCGAAGCGAACGAACGATGACGGTAATTCATGCGCGGGACCTGACTCAGAGCGTCGCGGACGCGCTGCAATACGTCTCCTATTATCATCCGCCGGATTTCATCCGCGCCATGACCGCCGCCTACGAGCGCGAGGAGAACCCCGCCGCGAAGGGCGCGCTGCGCCAGGTGCTGGTCAACTCCCGCATGTGCGCCCTCGGCAAGCGCCCGATCTGCCAGGACACGGGCATCGTCAATGTCTTCCTGGACGTGGGCATGGAGGTCGCTTGGGAGGGCGGTGCGGGCGTCGATGACATGGTCAACGAGGGCGTGCGGCGCGCCTACCTGGATCCCGGCAACATCCTTCGTCCCTCCATCGTCGGCGACCCCGACGCCGACCGCGCCAATACCCGCGACAACACGCCGGCGGTGATCCACTACCGCATCGTCCCCGGGGACAGGCTGACGGTGGAAGTGGCCGCCAAGGGAGGCGGCAGCGAAGCCAAGGCGATGTTCACCATGCTGAACCCGTCCGATTCCGTCGTCGACTGGGTGCTCGACGCGGTGCCGAGGATGGGCGCCGGCTGGTGTCCGCCGGGCCTGCTGGGCGTCGGCATCGGCGGCACGCCCGAGAAGGCGATGCTGCTCGCCAAGGAGGCGCTGATGGCGCCCGTCGACATCCACGACCTCATCGCCCGCGGTCCCGCGGACCATGCGGAGGCGTTGCGCCTTGAACTCTACGAGAAGGTCAATGCATTGGGGATCGGCGCGCAGGGCCTCGGCGGACTGACCACGGTGCTCGATGTCAAGGTGGCCGACCATCCGACCCACGCCGTGAACAAACCGGTGGCCGTGATACCGAACTGCACGGCCACGCGCCATGTGCGCTTCGTGCTGGACGGCTCGGGACCGGCGGAGTTCGCGCCGCCGAACCTGGACGACTGGCCGGACATCGCGCTGGATTCCGCCGGAGACGCGCGCCGCGTGGATCTCGACTCGGTCACAAAGGCGGATATCGCGACCTGGCGCGCCGGCGAGACGCTGCTCCTGTCGGGCAGGCTGCTGACCGGCCGCGACGCGGCGCACAAGCGCCTCGCGGACATGATCGAAAGCGGCGAGCAACTGCCCGTCGACTTCACCAACCGCTTCATCTATTACGTCGGTCCGGTGGATCCCGTGCGCGACGAAGTGGTGGGGCCGGCGGGCCCGACCACCGCCACCCGCATGGACAAGTTCACGCGCATCATGCTGGAACGAACGGGGCTGATCGGAATGATCGGCAAGGCCGAGCGCGGTGCCGCCGGTGTCGAAGCGATCAGGGACCACGGCGCCGTATCGCTCATCGCCGTGGGCGGCGCCGCCTACCTGGTCTCGAAAGCGATCACGAAGTCGACGCTGCTCGCCTTCGAGGATCTCGGCATGGAAGCGATCTACGAGTTCGAGGTGCGCGACATGCCGGTCACGGTATCCGTGGACGCCCGCGGCGAGTCGGTGCACATCCAGGGGCCGCGTGTCTGGCGGGCCAAGATCGCGGACCGAATCGCTACTGTCGACGCTTGACTGTCGACGCCCAGCCGGGAAGCGTCTGCGCCGGAAGCTCCAGCATGAAGTGGACGCAGACGCCGGACGCTTCGAGCTGCGGGAGATGCGTCGTTTCGGGCACGAAGTCGTAGTCGAGGACCAGGGGTTCGCTCAGATCTCCCCGGCGACAGCTCATGACATCGGGACGAACGTGATGAGCGGCAGCAGTGCCGTCGCGATGGACATCACGAATCGGAATACCGGCACACCCAGTATGCCCAGCAGGATCACGCCGAGCAACGCGTACACGCCGTAGCGGGCATTGTAGTACCGGTATGCCCGGGCGGCGGCGGGCGGAAGGAAGTGCGGCAGGATGTAATGGCCGTCCAGCGGGCCTATCGGGACGAGATTGAACACCATCAGGAGCAGGTTCACCTGCACCAGCAGGCTGACGAAAATCTGGCTGCCGGGGGTGAAGGCCGCATCGAACCCAGCGCTCCTGCACAGCAGGAAGGCGTTCCAGACCACGAGCGCAAGCAACAGGTTCATGCCGGGGCCCGCCGCCGCCACCCACAGGTCGGCGCGCTTCGAACGGAAGTTGCGCGGGTCCGTCGGCACCGGTTTCGCATAGCCGAATCCCACCATGATCACCATCAACAGACCCACGATATCGATGTGGGCGACCGGGTTCACCGTGAGACGGCCGGCGCGCTCCGCCGTATCGTCGCCATGCAGCCTGGCGACCAGCGCATGGCCGAACTCGTGAAACGAAAGCGAAGCGATCAGCGCCAGCAGCAGTAGCGTGAACAGCAGTATTTCGCCCTGGAAGACGAGACCGATCATGCGTTCATGCCGCTGGTCCGCTTCCGGTCATTCCGGCCGACGGAAACCCGCGCCGCGGCCGCGCCGGCCAGCAGCCCGAACAGGTGCGCTTCCCAAGAGATGCCGCCGCCCTGGGGCACGATGCCCCAGATCGTGCCGCCGTAGAGCAGGACGACCGCGAGCGAGGCCATGAGGGACGTGAGCGCGCGCTCGTACAGTCCGCGCACGATCAGGAAACCGACCAGGCCGAATATCACGCCGCTCGCCCCCACGTGCACGGCTTCGCGGCCGAACAGCCACACGGCGAGGCCGCCGGCGACGATGATCCACGCGACCGTGACGAGGTAGTAGCGCGTGCCGCGGACCAGCACGATGGCGGCCAGGGGGATCAGCGACAGCGTGTTGGCGACGAGGTGCCACAACGACCCGTGCACGAAAGGCATGCCGATCACCCCGGGCAGACCGTCCAGCCGTCTCGGCGTCAGCGCCAGGGCATAGAGCGCGCTGGCGTCGGCGAATGCGTATAGCGACACAGCCCAGACCAGGCCGAGGCCGCCGAACAGCACGCCGGCACGCTTGACGACGGCGGATTTCATGGGCGGGCGCTCCCGTTTTGGTTGGTGGGATCGTCGGGTCAATGGTACCGGAGCGGGCCCGGACGTTCTCGCGTCCCAAGCGGCGCGCGACCTCTGCGCCCGAGAGATCGCGCGGCAGCCTCATACGGCGATGGCCTCGTCGCGCACGAGGTGAAGCCGGATCACCCGGGGCGTCTCGTCGCCGTCGAAGTGGCAGAGCAACGCCTCCCGGGCCATGCCCTTGAGATCGTCCCAGCCTCCCCGCGGGTGAAGATGCTGTGGCCGAGCGCCTGCGCCTCGTACCCGCCGTCCGCGGACTCCGCGACGTCGAAGATGATCTCGCTCGCACTCATCGCCTCAATCCTCTCTCGAGCTGGACAGCCGCCAGTCACCCAGGCCGCAGGAGCCCCGCCTCGTCCATCATGAAGGCGGCAACGTTGAACGCGACATGGTCGAGTATGCCCGCTTCGATGCCCCGCTTTCTCGCCAGCCAGCCAGCCAGTCCAGCGGGAAGACCTGCGCCGGCCAGGTTCCGTGACCGGGCGGCGCCCGACAGCGGTCGCCGCCCGCGGGGTACGGCTACTCAATCAGTCCTTCCTCGCGCAACTGGCTTGTCACGCGCTTCTGAATCACCGGGTTGATCCCGGCGAACCACCGCATGGTCACCTGCATGCTTTCCGACATCAGTTCCGGCATGACCTCGACCGACTTCCTGCCTGCCGGTGTCTCGTAGAAGGCGATCATCTGGCGGATCTCCTCGTGCGAGAAGTACTTCGCGTAGACCGCGTTCATTTCCTCCCTGAAGTCGCCGTCGGAGAACATCTCTTTGACGGCCTGGAGAGCAATCTGCGCGCAACGCTCAACGGCCTCCGGTTTTTCGACGCCGATCGTTCGGGCGACCTGTTGGGCCATCATGCTGCCCATTTGATCCATCAACTTCGGGTCATAGGCCGCCGTCAACTCCATCAGACGTTCGATGTCGGCGCGCACTTCCGATGACCGAGCAGCCGCCTCTCCGGCAGGTGACGCAGCGCCAAGCGTGGCTGCGGCCACGAGAAAAACGATTCGGATGGCCCGCACCCATCGGCTCGCACAAGTCGACATCTCAGCACCCCCTCAAGTTTGGTTGCCGCCCATTATGCCGTCGCACAACCAGACAAGTCGCGCCGTCGGGGACATCACCTCGAGTCGTGAATTAAGCTTTAAGGCTCGCAGCGCCCGGACCCATCGGAATCACCTCGAGGACTTGACCCATGAACCTTCTTTTCGTGTTCTCGGATCAGCAGCGCTACACGGCGCTCGGCGCCAACGGCAATCCCGTGGTGCAAACGCCGAACCTCGACCGCATGGCGGCCGGGGGAATGGCCTGCGACAACATGTTCTCCAACCATCCGCTGTGCTCGCCGTTCCGGGCAATCCTGCTGACCGGCCGGTACGGTTGGCGCAACGGCGTGATCTGCAACGAGTACGAACCGTTTCGCGACATTCCGACCTTCCCCGGCGCCCTCCGCTCGGCGGGCTACCATACGGGTCATGTCGGCGTCTGGCACCTCGGCATTCCTCCCTATTCGTCCGAGAACCGCTATGGGCTGGACTACCTGGCGGCGGTGGAGGGGATCGGCGGCAACTACTACGACCAGCGCTACTACGAGAACGAGGGTGACCCCGCGCGCCATCCTGGCTGGACGCCGGCGGTGGAGACGGACCTCGCCATACGCTTCATGGAGGCACACGCGGCGGAGCGCGAGAACGACCCGTTCGCGCTGTTCGTTTCCTGGCGCCCGCCGCATTGGCCGTACCCGCAGTATCCCGACGAATATGGTCTCTACGATCCCGCCGATGTCGATCTGCCGGACAACGTGCCGCCCCAGATGGCGCACTTCGCGCGGGGCGAGATCGCCGATTACTACGGCTGCTGCACCGGCCTCGACGCGCAGATGGGCAGACTGCTGGATGCGCTGAACCGCCTTGGCCTGGCGGACGACACCATCGTCTGTTACGCCTCCGACCACGGCGATCACCTGTCGAGCCACGGTTACGGCAAGCCCATGGATACCTGGATGCACCCGTCCATGCGGGCCTCCAAGGCCACGCCCTACGACGAGTCCGCGCACATCCCGTTCCTGATCCGCTGGCCGGGGGCCACAGCGCCCGGATCGCGCAGCCAGGCTTTCATGGGCGCCATCGACCTGGTGCCGAGCCTGCTCGGCGCCTGCGGGGTTCCGCTGCCGGAAGGTCTGCAGGGGAGGGACATCTCCCGCGTGTGGCGGGGCGAGCCCGCGCCGGAGGACACCGAAAGCACGCCGGGCGCCGGCGAATCCGTGTACCTGATGAACATGGGCAACGGCTGGCCCAATCGCCTGGAATGGGTGGGCCGCTGGCGCGGCGTTCGGACCGAGCGTTACACCTACGCCCGCTGGTACCAGCACGAACGCGGTCCCTGGCTGTTCGACCGGCACGAGGACCCCCTCGAGACACGCAACATCTTCGGCACCGCCGAGGCGCGGCCCGCCGTCGAGGAGATGGAAACGCGCCTGCATCGCTGGATGGAGGCGACGGGCGATCCCTTCGAGTACGGCAAACGCGGCCCCCGGGGCTTCCTCGACGTCGGCCAGCGCTGGGCCAACCCGGAGCTCTACAGGAACTGGGGCACCGCCTGAGCGCGATGGACGGAGTCCGCAGTCCGGGAAGGTGACAGGTGTCATGGCGCTAGGCTGGGCGTTGCTCGTCGCCTGGTTGTCGGCCGGCGCGGGTACCGCCATGGCCGGGGTCGACATCGACGAGCTGTCCTTCAGCCACGGCATCGCTTTCTTCCACGAGCTCAAGTACCCGAGCGACTTCACCCATCTCGACTACCTGAATCCCGATGCGCCCAAGGGCGGCGCGCTGGTGCTGTCGACCCCGAGTGCGTTCAACAATCTGGCCCCGCTGGCAGAGAGAGCCATCGGCGTGCCGGCGGAGTTCGGGTTCGATGCCGACACGTTGCTCATTCGCGCCGGCGACGAGATCAGCGCGTTCTACGGGCGCCTCGCCGACGGCATCGCCGTCACCGGCGACCGCCTCGCGATCGTGTTTCGGATCCATCCCGATGCCCGTTGGCGTGATGGCGTTCGCATCACGAGCGACGACGTGGTGTTCACGCTTAACGCGCGGCGGCAACAGATCGAGTATGGCCTGTACCTCGAATTCATCAGGGACGTGGAAGCGCTCGATGACCGGCACGTGGCGGTGCACCTGCACACGCCCCTGACGATCAACAACGTCATCATGATGCAGTTCACGGACATCCTCCCCGCGCACTACTGGCGCGAACGGGATCCAACCCGGGTGACGCTGGAGCCGCCGGTGTCCAGCGGTCCTTACGAGGTCGCGGCCATCAAGCAGGCCCGCTACGTCACCTGGAGGAGGGACCCGGACTATTGGGGGCGAGACATTCCGGTCAATCGCGGCCGATACAATTTCGACACTGTCCGCTACGACGTCTACCGCGACGCCACCGTGACCCGCGAGGCGTTCCGCAAGGGCCTGATCGACATCTTCACGGAGCCCGACGTTCGCTACTGGCACCGGTCCTACGACATCCCCGCTCTCGAGCGGGGCTGGATACGCAAGATCCACCGGAAGTTCGGCATCGAGGTGGGCGTGCGAAGCTCGATCGCTCTCAACAACCGCCGGGACAAGTTCGAGGATCGGCGCGTCCGGCAGGCGCTGACGCTGGCGATGGATTTCGAGTGGCAGAACCGGACGCTGCACCACGGGTATCGCAAGCGGGCCCACAGCTACTGGCCGGACACGATCCTCTCGGCAACGGACCTGCCGAGCCCGGACGAACTCGCGCTGCTCGAACCCCACCGTGCAGACCTGCCGCCGGAGCTCTTCGCGCGCCCGTTCCGCTTTCGCGAGGCCGCGACGCCCCAGGCCCGCCGCGAAACCCTTCTTGAAGCCCGTCAACTGTTGCGCGAGGCCGGTTGGAGGGTCGAAGGCGGAGTGCTTCGCAACGGCGCCGGCGACGCCTTCGAACTGGCGTTTCTCTCCCAGAATCCCGAGGACGCCCGGTTCCTGCTGCCCTATCTCAAGTCGCTGGAACAGCTCGGAATCGGTGGCGGCATCCAGCTCGTGGATTCGACGCGCTATGCCAACCTGTTGCGGGGTTTCGAGTTCGACGCCGTGCTGATAAACCGGGACATCCTCATGCCGCCGGTCATCGAGCTGAGGTCGACCTACCACTCGGAAGCCGCTACCCTGCCGTTGTCCCGGAACGTGGGCGGGATCGCGGATCCGGTGCTCGACAGTCTCGTGACCGAAGCCAACCTCGCGACCACCCTTGATGAGATGGTGGCCGCCTGCCGGGCGATCGACCGGGTGCTGCTCTGGCGGTACTACCAGATTCCCCTGTACGCCGTCGGCCCGCGGCGAACGGTGCACTGGGACAAGTTCGGCATTCCCGCCTTCGAGCCGGACTACTGGCCCGCGTTTCCGGACGGCTGGTGGTTCGACCGCGAGAAAGCGGCGCGAATCGTGGTCAAGGACTGAACCGCCACCGCTCGAATCGACTTGCTATCGGTACAGCCAGGCGTACAGGGCCAGCAAGGGCTCGTTGCCGGGCCGCTTGCCCTCGGCGCCGCCGTAGGGTCGATGGATGATGCTCCCGGCCTGTACCCGCACCCACGGGTCGTCACCGGACTTCCACTCGGGGGACCCGCCGATCACCAGGAAAACCCCCTCCGATTCGTAGCTGCCCGGCGGATAGGTCACCCCGGGACCGAGCAGCAGCACGCCGAACGAGATCGCGTCGCTGCCGGTCAGGCCGAGGCCGCTCCAGGCGTAGTTGTCCATGAACTCGGCACCCATGTTGCGTGCGTTGTAGCGAGCGGTCTGTTCCCAGGTGAGCGCGGGCAAGAGCGGCCGGATCGCGGTCGCCACGGTGGCCGCCGGACCGGATTCGGCAAGTTCGAGCGCCCGGTCGAGGTGGCGGCAGCCGGGGAACTGCCGCGGCTCGCCGGGCTCGGGATCGGGCCGCAGGTCGGCCATCAGCGACAGGACACGAGCGAGCTGTTCGCTGCCGGCCCTGTCTCTCGCGGCGATTTTCCCGACTTCGGTCTCGAATATCTCGCGGGCAGCATCGACCACCCGCATGGCCGACTCGCCCAAAGACAACTTATCCATTTGACTTTCATGGAAGCACGCCTCCGGCGACCGGGGCAAGCGTCGTCACTTCCCTACGCGTCAGTGGTCGGGAGAGTTCCCTTTCTTTGCGAGGGACGCCCTCGCGCTCCCGGGGCCAAAGGCTCCTCCCGCCAGTAACGAGGCATGGGTTCCGCTCGGTTGATGACGTCGCGCGGCCTGTACAGCGCGTCCAGCTCGGCGATTTCGTCCGCCGTGAGCGCCAGATCGAGTGCCCCGACGTTGCTAGCTACCTGGTTGGCCGTGCCCGCGCCGATAATGGGGCAGGAGATGTCGTCCCTGGACAGGACCCACGCGATCGCGACGGCCGCCATCGTCGTGTCGTGATCGCCGGCGATCGCCTCGACGCGGGCACAGATCTCTCGATCCAGGGCATCGCCGTACACGTGGCCGGAATGCCCATCGGCCCGTAACCTGCTCCCCGAGAACTGCCCCCTCGCCAGCACGCCGGACGCGGTGACGGCAATGCCCTGGTGGCGGCAGAAGGGCAGCATCTCGCGCTCTTCCTCGCGGTAGAGGAGGTTGTACTCGCACCGCATGTTGACGAGCTGCGTCCAGCCATTGAGCCGGGCCACGTGATTCATCTGCGCCAATTGCCAGGCGAACATCGTCGACGCGCCGAGATAGCGAACCTTGCCGGACCTGACGACGTCGTGAAGCGCCGCCATCGTCTCTTCCAGCGGAGTTGCCGCGTCCAATGCGTGGATGACCAACAGGTCGATGTAGTCGGTCTTCATGCGGCGCAGGCTCGCGTCAACGGAGGACAGCAGATGCTTGCGCGACAGCCCGTGCTCGCCGGGACCGTCGCTCAGCGCGTGGGCGGCCAGCACCAGGGTGTCGCGCGGCACCATCGAAGTGAGCGTGGACGCCACGAGATGTTCGCTCTCGCCCGCCGTATCGAAGAACGTGATGCCGAGATCCAGGCATTTTCCGAGCACTGACCGCGCGGCCGCCTTGTCCGCAACCCAGGACTTTCCCGCGCTGGAACCGATGGTCGTGGCGCCGAGACACAGCCGGCTTACCTTGAGTCCCGTATTGCCGAAGGAAACGGATTCCACTTCGAGGGCCGGCTACCGCGTTGGCGCTTCGGGCAGGACGCCGCCGAGGTGGCGCAGCGGCAGGTCCACGACGTAGTCGTTGACGACGCCGCGCGGCCGGTACATGTCGTCCAGCGAGGAGATGTCGTCGGGCGTGAGCCGGAGGTTCAGCGCGTCGACGTTGTTGTCGAGCTGTTCGAGGGTCAGCGCACTGATGATCGGGGCGCGGATCGCCGGCTTGGACAGGACCCAGGCGATGCCGACCTTCGCCATCGTCGTGCCGCGCTCCTCTGCCATGGCCCGCACGCGCTCGCAGATCTTGAGATCCAGCGCGTCGCCGTAGTTTCGGTTGTAGTAGTCGTCCGTCTCGGAGCGGCGGTTGGTCTCGCCCGAGAGCCAGCCGCGCGCCAGCGGACTGAAGGTGGTGACGGCGATGCCCTGATCCTGGCAGTAGGGAATCATCTCGCGCTCTTCCTCCCGGTAGAGCAGGTTGTACTGGCACTGCATGTTGACGAACGGCGTCCAACCGTGCTCGCGGGCGACGGCGTTCATCTGCGCGAACTGCCAGGCCCACATGGTCGAAGCGCCCAGGTAGCGCGCCTTCCCGGCCCGCACGATCTCGTGCAGCGTCGCCATCGTCTCTTCCATGGGCGTCGTCGGATCGAAGGCATGCGCCATGAATATGTCGACGTAGTCGGTCCCGATGCGCCGGAGGCTCCTGTCTATCGCCGCGAGCAGGTGCTTTCGCGACAGGCCCCCGTCGTTCGGATCGTCGCTCTGCGCGTAGTGCGCCTTGGTCGTGAGCACCAGCCGGTCCCGGGGAACCATCGACAGCAGCGCCTTGCCGACGATGCGCTCGCTCTCGCCGGCCGAATACCAGTCGGCCAGGTCGAAGAACGTGATGCCGAGGTCGAGACAGCGCCGCAGGAGCGGATTCGCGTCCGCCTCGTCGAGGACCCAGGGCCTCCAGGCGCGGTCACCGATGCCCATCGTGCCGAAACACAGCCTGCTGACCTCGAGGCCGGTACGTCCGAGCGAAACCCTTTCCATCAGCGCTTGCGTTCGACCGAGGTCCCCGCGGGGGTTTCCGGGTCCTCTGACTCGTTCCGGCCCTTCGGCACCGGCGCGAAGTAACCCACGATGAGCAGCAGCAAGCCCACGCCGAGGAAGGACACGACCCGGCTCAACGTATCGACGTTGCCGAGCTCCACCGCGAACAGCTTCACGATCACGAGGCCCATCACGATGGCGCCGCCGATCCATATCTCGCGGCGTTCTGTTCTCGCGCCGGCCACCATGCCGGCGAGCCCCGCGGCGCCCCACACCAGCGACAGCCCGGCCTGAAAGATTGCCGATCCGGCGAGGGCGCCGATCATGAACGGAACGCCCGCGAAGTGGTGAACCCCGCGCGCCACTTCCGTCGACAGGAAGACGAGGCCGGCCGCGGCGAACAGCGGGACAACGATTCGGGCCTCTGGACGCCGCAGGTCGATGTCGAGCGCGCGCCAGATCGCGACACCCGCAACGACCGCCGCGATCGTCAGTGGGTTGAGCAGCGGAATATACGGAAGCGGCGCCGCGCTCCCGTTGGAATTCAGGCTCGCGGCCAGGACGATCAGGCCCGCCATGCCCGCCACTACCGGTATCCCCACCGCGGAATACGAATGCCGATGCCGCCCGAGCGGCCAGGCCAGCTTGCCGCGCGCCATGCCGGTCGCCAGCGCCAGCACCGCCGCCGACACGACGGCGAACGCAAGGGGCCAGTCGCCGCCGGCGATGTTCTCCACGAGCCAACGGACTTCGCTCGCGATCAGCAGGGCCAATACCCAATACGTGCCGACGTGAAGGAGCGGCGCGAGTCTCGGATAGCCGCCCTCCCGGTAGTAGAGGAACGCATACTGCGCGCCCAGCGCCAACGGCCAGGCGAGCCAGCCATAGTTCTCGAGGGGATGTGGCTGGGTTTCGAATCCGAGGCTGAGGGGAAGCGTCGCGGCCATGATGGGCAGCAGCACCAGCGCCAGGGCATTGAATCGACGCCATCCCAGCGCGTTCGCAACGAGCATGGCGGCGATGGCCGAAACCGCGGCCATGCCGAGCCATGCCGCGCCTTGGAACTGTTCGGGCACCCATTGGGGCAACTCCCGGGCAAGCGACCAGAACCACCACGCACCTGCCCAGAACAGTGCGATGCGCGCCCATGCGCGTCGATCGCGCGCGGGCAGCGTGCCGTGGTCGAAGCTCCAGGCAACCGTCCAGCCCGCCAGCGCCAGCACCGCGCCCGCAAGGAAAGGACCATTGGGCGAGGGCCCGGCCACGCCGTCGAACAGGTCCCCCTGCACATGCGACGCGGCGGCGGCGACCTGCAGCGCGGCGCCGGCGAACGCCGGCAGCCGGGAGGCGTTGCGCGCGCTGAGCCACGCCAGCGCCGCGCCCTGTGCGGCCCAGGCGGCGCACGTCCACTGGTCGTCCAGCGCGAGCGGGAACGCCAACGCCAGGAACCCGAGCGCGAGCCCGACGAAGCACATCGCCAGCAGGCGCAGATCGTCGATGCGCCAAAGCACCGCGCCGAGCACCGCATAGAGCGCGGCCAGGCCACCGGCCGACCACGCGAGCCCGGCCTCGCTCTCCACGAGCTGGGTCTGCAGGGCGAACCCGATCAGCGGCGCGCCGAAGACCACCGTGGCGTCGACGAAACCGCGCAGGTCGGGCGCGCGCCGCAGGGCGCACAGCACCGCGACGCCGATGTACATCAGCACGAACAGGATGAGGAAGGGCTCCGTGGTGGCGAAGTGTTCGGGCCGGTAGCCCTGGTAGCCCCAGAAGCTCGCGATCACGAACGTGAACGCGAAGCCGAGCAGGTTGAGAATCCGCCACGCCCTGAACCAGGCGATGGTCAGGATCGCCGTGTTCAGCACCGCGTAGTAGCTGAACAGCGCGACGTGATTCCCCGCCTCCGCGGCGGCGAGCAGGGGGGCGAGGAATCCCCCGGCGACGCCCAGCACGATCAGCGTTCGAGAGTTCTGGACGACAGCGGCGAGACCCGCCGCCACCGTGACGACCACCATGGCGCCGAACGCAATGGTCGCCGGCAGAAGCGCGTAGAACTCGAACGCGGCGTAGGTCGTGAGATAGAGAACGCCGAGGCCCCCGCCCTGGAGACTGAGCGCATAGATCTCCCTCTCCTCGCGCAGCCGCCAGCCCACGCCGAACATGCCGAGGCCGAACAGCGCCAGCCCGGCCAGCCGGGCCCAGACGGGAAACGTGAACAGCTCGTTGTCGATGGCGTATTTGATGAAGAACCCGACGCCGAAGAGAACGACCACGACACCGACTTTCACCGGCACGTTGCCGGTCGCGAACCAGCCCTTCGCCGCGCCGAGCGCCCGGCCCACCGCGGACGGACCGGACTCCCGTTCAGGTTCATTGGCCGGTCCGGGTCCCCAGGCGTCCGCTTCCCGTTCGGGACCGGAGGGCGTATCCGACGTCGGGCTTGGCGCCGATTCGTTCGCCGCGACTTCATCCGCGGTAGCGCTGGATGCGGTCGCCTGCGCGTCGCTCTCCGCATGGTCCGGCCGGCCGCGCGGATCGGCGGGCGCATCCATCTCTCGTGCCTTTTCAAGGTCCTTGAGGCGGAAATTGAGGTGCAGGACCCAGCCGCCGAGACCGCCGATCAGACCGCAATAGAGAAGTCCCGGACCGAAGCCGCCGGCCCACGCGCCGACCGCCAGTCCCAGCACCAGGCCGATCAGGACGTAAAACGTCAAGTCTCGTTCCCTTGGCTCGCGTGCAAACGATTCTAGCCCGCGACCGGCTTTCGGTCGTCGCGGTTTCCCATCCTGCTCGCCATCGTGGGGTGTGACGCCGGGTTGGGTTCGCACACCGCTTGGAGGCCCGATGACGGGCCATGCAGGTCCGTGACGCACGAACGGCAAAAAGAAAAGCCGAGTCCTGGTGCTTGGGGAGAGACTCGGTGAAATTCCGTAAGATGATGATATTTAAGTGTTATTTTCTCGTTCTCTTGGTGCCGTACCCACATCGTTGCCCACGTCCAAAGACTCCGCGCCACGTCGGTCGCAAATGGTCAGCCCGTCAATTCGGTCAGCCACGGGTCTTACGCTCCCGTCAGCTCCCTGATCCGCGCCATGGCCGCGCGGCGCTCCTCGGGCGTCGCCGCGTTACGTGAGTAATGGCTGCACCCCACCACGGGAATCCCGCAATAGGTTGCCTCGGCGAGTTGGCCGCCAGCCTTGTGCAATCCCGTCAGCGCCTCGAACGGCGGCGATCCGTAGGTGAGCAGCACACGAGGTGCCATCAGCGCTATCAATTCGTCCAGCCAATTCCTCGACCTGTCCAGCCAACCCTTCCCGACGGAAGTTCTGCGCCACTTGTCGAAGTCCTTTGCTTGAGCGAATGCAAGATTGCTTGCCACCGTCTCCAGCCTGAAGAGCCTGGCCATGCCCGCATCGTCGAAGTCGGCCGTCATCCTCTTGCCGAAGCTGTAGCCACTGACCGCGTATTGGTTGCGCTCAGGCCACCTCACCTGACGTACGCCATCGTCGCCGGCGCCCTGCATGGAGACCACCATGAGCCTTGGGTGCAGCCTCGGCGGCGTGTACAGGATGTTCATGCCGTTTTCTACGCCGCCCACGTCATCCGCATACGCATTCGCTTCAGCGTAGATGCGGGACACTTCCCGCTCTAGTTCCGGCTGACTCGCTGCTACCAATCCGGCTTCCCCCTGCTCACGACCTCCGCCACCAACTTCATGCGGAAGCTGCCGAGACGTGATAGATGCGCCTTTGCAGTGTGCCGGACAGGACGCTTATCGCCTCCGGAATTAGCGGTCGCAGCTCGTCCGGTCGGTTGCTTGTCGCAAGCACGATGACGACCGGGAGCGGCAGTTCCTCCTGGTTCTGCTGATGCGCGAAGCCGCGGTCTACGGTGAGCAGCGCATCGAAATCATTGTCCGCGGCGAGGGCGAGGAGGGCACCGTTTCCGGTCCCGGCCCATCCCATCTGAGGGACGGTTCGAACCTCGTAAGCGGCGGGAAAGGACGTCAGAAGGGGCCGGGGCACGGACTCGTCAAGCAGCAGCCTCATCCTGCTCGCCAGCCAGGACAACCCTGGCTTTTTCCAGCACCGCGACCGCTTGATCCCGGGACACCGAAGGGAAGTCCTGAAGGAAGTCGTCGACGCGGTCGCCCGCCTCCAGGTACTCCATGAGTATGCGCACCGGGAC
>CAZFGB010000104.1:0-8760 GCA_964518405.1 uncultured Pseudomonadales bacterium
ACGGTATCTCGTGACCGTGTACGGCCCGGGATGCCTCCCAGGCCACCGCGACTACCTCAAGCACCACGACAGTCTCGGCTTCGATGCAGGACGCCTTCTCTGTCCCGTCGTGCCCCGCGAATGTCCCGAAGGCCTCGCGAGGCCGCCGTCTGCCGTGTCTGGATGTCCACCCCGCCCGCAATCGGGCGCCTGGCGCATCCGGTTCGATCCGCCCCCGCCGCACGTCGATCAAGCGGCGTGGCGCATCCGTGCCCACGCGGGTGCATCTCCCGACGCAAGTCCGCCATACTCGCGTATCGCGTCATTGCGCATTGGCACCTCGGCGTCGGCATCCACGCACTACGGCTGCCGCGCCTGCACCGGATTTCCACCGGCTGTCTGGTCTCCCAGTCTGTCGGGATGGCTCCCGACCACGCCGCCACAGGGCGGCTCCCACATGGCCGCTACGATAGCGCCAGCACCAAAGCGGCACCAGAGAAATCTTCTTATCACCCTTGCCGCGACTACGCTCCAGGCCGATTTAGCGCCCCGTCACTACCGGATCGCCCCACCGGGCGACACGCCGCCGGAGACGCCTTCGGCCGCGTCGGGCCGCCGCAGCGGTAGTGACGGGCCTTGCGCGCCGAGCCGCAGGCGAGCCCTCGTCGGCGCAACGACGCACGTGGCGCATCGCGCCGGCCGCGGCCTTCGCAGCGGTCCGCCCTGGTCGCAAGGGGGCACAACCTCCGCGCCATCGGCCGGTGGCGCCGCGAGCGGTTTCCCACGCCGGAGGAATACCGCGAGCTCGCGCTGCGGCTGCCCACGCTGACCAGCGCGCGGCTCTCCGAATCCCTCGATCTCAAATGACACGAGATCGGGGAGATCGCTGAGTACGGCGCGAGCGCGCGCATTCCGCCAGCCGACCCTTCACCTGTATGCTATTGCCCCTCTGGACCGTCGACGCCGATCCGCCACGGGCGACCTTGCCGCAGCCCCGCCGTTCCCGGACTCCCGGTCAGCCTCGATCCACTAGCGGGGGAACATCGATTGCCAGGCATCTACGATCATCTTCACGTCAAGGACTGGCCTTTCTCCGTCGTGCCCAGGCCCGAGCTCTGCACCTACATCGCCGGACGGCCGCAGCTCGATGCCGACATCAAGGAGCTTCTCCGGCATCTCTCCCGGCGCGACACGTCCTCGATCCGCGTGTTCTGGTCATGGTTCGGAGCCGGTAAGACACACTCCCTCCACTATCTCCTGAACCTGGCGAGCACCCAGAACCTTCGATCGCCGCCGGTTACGTGCCTACCCGTCTACACCGAGTTTCCGCGATCGGTCCGCAGCTTCGTGGATCTCTACAAGGCGTTCGCCAATTCCATGGACCTGACCCTGATCGGCGATGCCTTCCTTGACCTACACACTTCGCCCAAGCAGGGGACCTACTACACCAGGCTGCTTTCGTCTAATCCCGACCTTGCCGCCGCGCTCCGCGTCTTCTCCACCGGATCCGCACAGGAACAGAGCACGGCCTCGCGATGGCTACGCGGCGATATGGTTCCACTGGCCGACTTCCGCCGCATAGGCATCTCGCAGCGCATATCGACCTCCGACGCCGCGATCCGTACGCTCGCCGGGATGATCGACCTACTCGCCGCCGCCGAGCGAGGCCAGGGCAAGCACGGCCACCGGCTCATCTGGGCCATCGACGAACTCCAGCGCCTCGCTACGGCGGGCAGGAACGCGATCCTGGACGTCAATGCCGGCCTGCACTCGTTGTTCAATACATGCCCCACCGGACTCTCCCTCGTGTTGTCCTTCTCGGGCCAGCCCGACGAGGAGGCGCTCCCCGCCTGGTTCAGCAGCGAACTCAAGGACCGCATGGGCGTCACCAAGGTCATGGTCATGCCGCCACTGCAGCGCGGCGATGCAGTACGCTTCGTGGCGGACGTCCTCGCCCACTTTCGATCGGAATGGTCCGACGCCCAACCTCTGTTTCCGTTCTCCGAACAAGCCTGCGACGCCATATTGCGCTTCGTCGAGGCCCGCAACGAGCTGCGGCCGAGGTTCATCATGGACGCCTTCAACGCCGTACTGGAAAAGGCGGAGATCGAGATCGAGGACGGCACCATCGACACCGTGTCCGCAGCGTTCGCCGAAGGCGTCCTCGAACAGCACGTCATCGTTTCCCACGACCCCGCGGACGACTAGCCCATGAGTCAGCTACTCCCTTTGTTGGCCGCCCCCGGCGTCGATCCCACACTGCGCGAACTGGCGTCCTCCCCCGATGCGGACTATTACCGCATCCAGCTCGAGGACACTCTCTACGCCCACGGCGCCTCGACGCCCCACATGCTCCTCGACCGCCTGATCGACGCCAACCTGCTGCAGTGGATTGGCGACCGGCTCGCCCTCTCCCGAAACGGCCGCAAGACCCAACTGCTCGTGCAGGCCCTGGAAGGCGGCGACCTCTCCGACATCTACCGCCGTCTCCAACGAATCGACGGCCGGCCGTCCTACGAACTCGTGCGGGAGGGCATGACCGAAGCCTTCTTCGCCGGCCTGACCCGAATCGCCGGCCGACTTGGAAGACTCTACCTGTGCTCCCCATGGATCAACGCCAGCGAGCCCGCCATCAAACACCTCCAGTACGCGTTCCTCCAGCGGCCAAAGCTCCGGACGCCCGCCCCGGAACTCCTGGTCGTCACGAGGCCACCCCGCAACGACCCCAACCCCTCGCTCGCCGCACTCCGAGGTCTCGGTGCGAGGATCTTCTACCAACCCCGACTGCACAGTAAGCTGTACATCCGCGAGCCGGACCAGAGCGGCGGCACCCTCCTGGCGGTCGTCGGTTCGCAGAACCTGACGCGCTCCAGGTATCTGGAACTGGGAATCCGGATCGCCGGAGACGACCAGCTCGTCCACCAGTTGATCCGGTACTTCATGGATCTGACAAGCATGTCGAGCGAGTCATGAACACAACCAAAGGATCCTGACCATGATTGCAGAACGGTTCGGTCTGACGCGCGACAACTTCATCCTAGACCCCGTCACCGACTACGACTGCTTTGCGAGAAACGACATCGCCATCCAGGACATCGCCGAGGGCCTGGACGTGGATCTTGTCACCGGGCTCGCCCCCAAACGCCTCATTTGGGGGCCCTATGGCGGCGGCAAGACCCACATGCTGATGAAGACAACGAACGAACTCAAGAAGCTCACGGACATCATGCCCGTTCGCATCGAATGCCCCGACCTCTCGCGGAAGTCGCGATTCCACGACCTGTACCGGGACGGCATCATGCGCGGGCTGGGCGAGAGTTTCGTTATCGGGCTCCTCGAGGAGGTCGTTCGCGAGGTTGGCTTCAAGCCCCAGGAGGAACTTCGGGCGGCGCTCAAGGACTGGTTCAACGACGAGGAAGTCGCCAAGGCGTCGGAGCAGCTATTCAACCTGAACTTCGACCGGTTGAAGCTCTGGCGGTGGATTTCAGGCGTCAGCATGTCGAGGTCCGACCTCGACAATCTGGGCCAGACCCAAGACCTGACCCACGCCGAGGCCGCTCGGCTCGCCGACCTGCTGATCATGTTCGGACGCCTGTTGCGGCGCGTCCGCAATCAGACACTCGTACTCGTCCTGGACGAAATGGAACGGCTGCGCGACATCGGCCCGGACACCATCACGACCTTCATGTCCGGCTTTTCCCATCTCGCCGATCAGAACCAGCGCCACGTGAGCATCCTCATCGGCAGCTCCGCGCAGCTCGAAGTCGACATGGTCGACATCTTCACGGCGAACAGCCCTGTCATGTCCCGTCTCGGCGAGGACGTGAAGATCGAAGTCACCGCCTTCGCGACCGACGACGACGTCGACCGTTTCGTGGAAGGCGTGTTGCGCTACCTCCGCGCCGATGACTTCGATGTGGCCGCCGCCATCAACACAGCCGAGGTCGACGAGACGCTCGATCCGCGTTTCTTTCCGTTCACCGTCGAGTCCATCGACGCCATCCGGGCCAAACTGTCCTCGCTGACCCCCCGGGACATCAGTATGCAGCTCACGCGCGCGCTCGGTCGCGCCCATCGACAACAACTCCCGGCCATCACCACAGCCTGCGTGACCTGATGGGCGACGCGCACGACAAGACGATCCCCGACATCCGGTTCCGCCTGCCGCACAAGTTCGCTGCGCTGCCGGCGCTGACCTGCGACCCGATGACCGACAAGGGCCTGCTGATCGGCCAGAACTCCCCCGCACCCGATGTCGACGCGATCTTCGTCGGCAAACACGCCGAAGCGGGCAATCGCAACGTGTGGATGGACGTGCGGGGCGCCCACGTACTCTACGTCATGGGTAAGCGAAGAAGCGGCAAGAGCTACACACTCGGCGCCCTGGCCGAAGGTCTCGTGTCGAAGACGTGGCTCAAGCAGGGCGGGGCGACCCCGGCCGTCGTCATCCTGGACACCATGAATGTCTTCCTCACTATGCCCTTCGCCGTCCAGGACACTCTGTCCGAAAGCAGCCCCGACCTCCTTGCCGCCCGACGATGGCAGCTGCCGCCCGAACACAACGCGCCCGTTTTATACTCCCCGGCCGGGTCCGAGATCCCCCCCGGCGTCGCTGCCCAACCCATTACCTTGCGGGCTTCCGACCTCGGCTCCGAGGAGTGGTGCGGCCTGTTCGACGTCGACCCTTTCGTAGACCCCATGGGCCACCTCATCGCCACGGTCTACGCCAAGCTGTCCTCCGACGGCGGAACCGACGTCGAAACCGGCCAGCACATTCCCGCGCGACCGCACTTCACGATACCCGACATGATCGACATGCTGGATCGCGACCGCGAAATCGACGGGTTTACCGCGGACACGCGCAGCGCCCTGTCGCGGCGTCTCCGAACGCTCGACCGCATGCCGTTGTTCGGAGACCAGGGGCTGGATGTCCGGGATCTCTTCGAGCCCGGGCGGGTCACGGTGCTCCTATTGCGCGACCTCGACACCGCCATGCGAAACGTCCTCGTCTCGCTCATCGTCAAGCGCGCCATGCGACTCAGGGCCGTCGCGGAACAGTTCGAGAGGCTGGTCCCCGTGCATCACGACCGCGCCGAGCGATTGAGCGCAACCGATCCTGCCGAGTCCGCCAAGGAGGCCGCCGCCGCCGCCGAGTGCCAGCAACGCGCTCTCGAAGGACTTCCGCGTTCCTGGATCGTCATCGACGAAGCGCACAACTACATTCCCGCCCGCGGCACCGTTCCTTCCAAGAGACCTCTCAAGAAGTACGTCGACGAGGGCAGAAACCTCGGCCTGTCCATTGTGGTCGCGACGCAGCAGCCTTCGGGTCTCGATCCCTCCATACAACGCAACGCCGACATGCTGCTGATCCACGCGCTGAGCCATCAGGACGACATCGTCGCGGCACGCGGAATGATCAATGCCGCCGTGCCCGACGAGGTCACCCTCGACGAAAAGTACAAGCACACTGGCCAACGGGCATTCGAAGCGATGGTCAGGAGTCTCCCCGTCGGCTACGCGATCGCCTCCACGGACCGGGCGAATCGCCTATTTCCCATCAACATCCGGCCGCGAACGACCATACATGGCGGGGGTGACTACTGATTCACGTCCGCCTAATTGCCAGAACCCACTGCCAGGTTGACGAACCGGCCGCGGTCGCCGAGGTCGTCCGCGCCTGCACCTCTCCCGTTCGAAGCGCCATCCGGGACAACGTCGCCCGCAAACTGGCCGGGGCGTCCGGCTTCGGCCTCAATCTCGCAGCCGCCGGGTACGCGGTCGACCTCGCCAAGTCGCTCGGTCTTCTGCAGAAGAACCTCGTCTGGACGAACCTCGGGCACCTTCTCAATCTCGTCCACGACGACCGCCCGAGCGACGACGGCTCGCTATCGGACCGCCAGATCTTCCTCTTCCTCCGCGCCTTCCTCGAGTTCGACGGCGCCGCGTTCATTCACTTCGCCAAGCGGATCGAAGAGGACGGCAGGGTGCCGAGCGGCGGCGGCGAGCGTTGGCCGGAGATCGCCCAAAGGCTATTCCGCGAGACCTACGCGGAATACCTGAACCTAGCGACCGACCCCAAGGACAGGATTCGCATCCGCCAGCTCGACGAGCGCCGGCGCGCCAAGCCGTTCAGCGGCAACTCCGGCCGCCACCAGTGCTTCGTCCACCTCAACACGCTCTATCGGCTCGGCCTCGTTGCCAGCGCCGACGACGACGGCCGCACCTACCGGCGATTGCCACCCGTTCCGACCGGCCCTAGTCCCACCGCCAGGCTCCTCGGCCTGCTTCCCGGCGCGCGGGAACTCGAACAAGCAGTCTCCGCCGGCCGCCTCTACGACATTGTCGGCGAGGTATCCGGCCGTGCACTGCGCAGCTACGACGACAATCCCGATTTTTTTGCAGCGACAGTCCGCCAACTCTACGAGCGCGTCGTGTCCACCGGCGTCAGCCTGTGCTCCCTGCAAACGCTCACCGAAGCGATCCAGATCGAGTCACTCGTTCACGACCACGCGCCGCCGCACGCGCAGGACGTTCTCAACCAGCTACGGTCAATGCAGCGCGAGACGCCCCGCGCGATCCGATTCCACGTCGACGTCTACGGTCGCCCTGCGTACCTCAAGATGTCCTAGCCTTCCTTCTTCTCGTAGACGAGAACGTACTCCGTGTCGATATTCGCGCCGTTCCGGCGCGCGTACGTCATGTAACGATTCTTCACCGGATACCAGTATCTTTCGCCGAGTTCGAACCGCTCTCTCGCGATTTCATCCAGAATATCCGTACTCGGGATCGCCAGTCCGCAGCTCGTCGTGTTCTTGCCTACCACGAACACCGCCTTGCCGCCCGGCTTCAGCACTCTTGCCATTCCGTCGACGCACTTCGTCATCGCGTTAACGTAGTGCCGGAACGCCATCGCCCGAGCCTCGCTCCGTTCGTGCAGTTTCGACTCCCAGCGGCCAGCCAACGTCCCATTCGGTATAGGCCGCGCGACCAGCCGTTCCGACTTCCGCACCCCATGCCGTCCGATGTAGCGCCCTCGCAACCGTAGTCGCTCTTCCTGATCGCGAACAAAGCCCAGCCAGTACATCTCCAGCGTATGCCGACGGTAGTAGTCGACCGCCTGGTGATATGGCGGCGAGGTGATGATGACGTCCACACTCCGCCTCACGTGCCGCGCCAGCTGCGTGGCATCGCCTTGCCTCGCCTCCGCCGTGCTGCCTGAGCGTTGCCTCCCTTCCTCGTATTCCTCCCAATCCTTGAGCGCTCGCTTCACACTGCGGCGAAATAGGTCGAATGGATTGATCCGCCTGCCTTCCTCCTCGCGCCTTTTCATGTGGGACGTGACCTCCAGACCCGACACCGGCACCGGATCTGCGTTGGAGGCGGCCCGTATGATCGAACCGAACGCCAGCCGGAAGAACAGCCGGTGCTTCTCCGCCATCGGGGTCCGTTCGATACCGGAAAGGATCGTCCCGAGGTCGATCGCGACGTACCGCCTGAACCAGTGAGAGAAATTCGGGATCCCCGGCAAGGTCAGCTCGCGTGCCGCCGCCTCCGCATCCGACTCCGTTGCCGCCAAGTCCTCGCGTGTGAGCCTCTCGTACTCGGTAGCCGGTCTCTCGAAGGTCTCCAGTTCCTCAAGCAGCTTTTCGCTTGATTTCCGCAACGCCGTCGGCGAGATGTGAAGTGTCTTTACACGGCTTGCGAACGTCGCGACCGGGTCGATGTCCAACCCGATCGAGTTCCTCCCGCTCTGCACCGCTTCCACCAGCAGCGTGCCGCTGCCGCAAAACGGGTCCAGTATCAGTTCTCCCTGATCGGAGAATTCCTCGACGAGCTTGCGGGCGACCGGCGGATGAAACTTCGCGGGGTACCGAAACAGATAGTGGGTCAGGCGATTTCTCGGATACGCGTCGAAATCGAGGGGCGCCATGCCGCCGTTTGCCTTGACGTGGAGGTCCGATTGGTCACTCATGCGTGTCAACCCGAGACACTCCCCAACCGCTTTTCGCCTGAGGGACCCACCTCCTCTTCCATCCCATCGGACGCCTCCGCCGGGAGGCTCGCCGCCCAGGACCTTCGCCAGAGCAACCGACTATCACGCCTTTGGCGTGACGTCCAGACAATCGCGCATGTCACTCTGTCACTCGCAGTGCCCCACCATGTGCGTACGAGAAGGGGGCGATCCCTACAGGGCCGGGCGCGGGAAGGCGCACGAGGCGTCGTTGATACTCGCGCAATTTGTGGGACGAAATGTGGGTTGCCTCTCATCCTGAGAGACAAATTTGATTTTAAATCAATCATGTAGTTCCTTGTATTGGCGCGCCCGACAGGATTCGAACCTGTGACCTTTGGCTTCGGAGGCCAACACTCTATCCAGCTGAGCTACGGGCGCCGGGATGGTGCGCTCCGGCCCGCACCACGCCGGCTTTCGCGGCCAGGCGAGCTGGAGGAAATGCTCGTGCTTCGTCGATGGGACAGGCCGTTCGCGGAAACTCGCACGCGATCCGTCGCGGGCTCCGGGCCCGGGCCGGCCAATCGGTCCGTCTCGACGGCGGAACCGTAGTCGATCGAGCCGCCGGCGGGCAAGCGGATTTCCGCCCGGCGCGGTTCGTCGTCGACACACCGGGCGACCTCGAAGGCACGCAATCCGCGATACGCACTTGTCCCGGACCGCAGCCTTCTGCAACCATACCCGAGTTTGCCGCACAACGATTCCGGAGGCTTACGTGAGCAAGGCTGACGATGTTTTCTGGCGCCAGTTCGGCGTAATACTGATTCTCC
>CAZFGB010000105.1:0-16824 GCA_964518405.1 uncultured Pseudomonadales bacterium
CTGAGGGAGAGCGGCGGCGCGGGTCGATTTCCGAGGGCTGGTTGTCGACGAAACGCCACGCCAGGTACAGCACCCCCAGGCCGACGATCAGGCCGAAGGACGTAAGGAAGATCATCGCAAGAGACATGGGTAGACCTTCAGAAATGATCGGGACAGTGCGGGGCGTGCCGCGTTGCGAACAGGGCGTCGGCCCGGAGGACGGCATCCTCACTTCCGTCCAGCAACCCCCATGCGAACAGTTCGCGCGCCGAACGCCGCCCGGCATAAAGCGACGCCAATGCCTTGACGGATAGCTGGATGTCGGTGACCCCCGCGCAGGACGTCACGTCGGCCGTCCCGTCCGAGACCGTGAGCCGGTAGTTGCCGGTGTTCCAGGGAGCGAGGGAGTCGTCTCGAACGGTGATGGAAACATCGCCGTGCGCGGTCCAGCCGCGTCCCCTGAGCGCAGCGGCGACGTCCACGAGGCGCAACCAGAAGCCTTCTCCGTCGCGGGCATCGAGCATGCGCGGTTCGAGGAAGTACTTGATCGCGGGATCGTCGGACGGGGCATTGCTCCAGCGCACGCGTCCGACGAGGTCGTGGCGCTTGAAGAACATCCACAACGAACGATAGGCGCCGGGCGAGAGCCACGCGAGGTCGCGGACGGCGATCTCCTGGCTGCGCGAGGGATGATCGCGCCTGCCCTCCCGGAGCGTGTAGACAGCGTAACCATCGGGTCCCGATACGCCGCGGGACAAGGCGATGTGGACCGGCCCGTCCGCTTCCCGTCCTTGGAAGTCGTTGTGCAACCACAGCGCCCGCGCGCGATGCAGGTAACCCATGCGGTCGGCGACGAAGCGCTTGTAGACGGCCTTGACTTGGTCGTAGCCGGAGGCCATGTCCAGGCGCTCGACGCGACGGCCGCCATCGTCGCCGTCGTGGAAGTCGATGTCGACGGTGTCGACCGCATAGCTGCGCAGGACGGAGGCCATCGCATAGCCGAAACGCTGGTAGATGGCCGCCTGGGAGGCCCAGAGCGCGGCAACGGGGCGTCCGCCGTCCCGCATGTCCGCGAACGCCTGGGCCATGATGCGGCGAACCAGGCCCCGCCGCCGGTATTCGGGCAGCGTCCCCACTGCGGAGACGCCGCCGATGGGCAAGGCCACGCCGTTTGCGCGCATGGTGAAAGGGATGGTGGAGAAGGTCGATACGAGCCGGCTGCCGTCGAAAGCGCACAATGTCCATTCGGGTCGCGTGGCGGAAGCGACGAGGTTGTCCGGGCCGTCGCCGTACGCACCGCCGTAGACGTAGCCCGCGAGTCTGCCGAACTGTTCCATCTCCTCTGCGGTTGCGGGCCGGAACTCGATGTCCATTGCGGAGTGTCCTCTCTTTCCGGTCGCGCGGTTGCCGCCGCTTCGGCCAACAGGGTGTCCCGGCGGGTCGCGGCGCGGGCTGCGATGTCCGCAATGTATCAGGCCCTCTTGGATTGACGCCACGTTCTTAACCGGAGCGGGTCATCGCGGTTACAATTGGCCCCCTGCCGCCCACCGCGGCGGCGTGCCCTCCCGGACCCAGCGTATTCGCCGCGGGCGGTACTGCGGGAGTCTGTTGAACTGACGCCTCGAGCAGGCATGGCCCGTCGGTTTCGACAGCGCGGGCCTGGGGTGCAGTTTAAGGAACAACCGGTCGACGAGGACAATATGAAACGTTTGCTGACATCCCTGCCCGTGATTCTCACGCTTGCGACGATCGGTGCGCTCGCATTGATGTACATCCTCGTCGACCCGCCGCCGGAGTATCCCGCCCCGGACCGCGCCGCCGCGGGCCTGGAATCGGGCACGTCCGCCTTCCCGTCCGCACGTTCGTGAACCGCCCCGCAAAGTCATAGACACGCCGGCGGATCGAATCCGCAGCCCGACCCGGGCGTCCCTGCTTCTGCTGTCGTTCCGGCCGTTTCGCGTCGAAGAAGGCGCGTGGGTTAGGATGCGCTGTTCGGGTTCGGAAATCGGTCCAACTTCCATGCAACAGACGTCTCGGGGGAGCGCCAGCGACCAGAGGCGGTTGTGCCATGGTCGGCGAGCGGGACCGGGTCGGAGCCTTCAGCCCCGGGTGTGCGAGGGTGTCCCTCGCAAGAGAGAGTGCGCCAGGGGGCACCCCTCGCAAGCGGAAATCCGGAGCCCTCAGCCGGGGAGCGCGAGGGGGCACCCCTCGCAAACAGAAGTCCGGCGGCCGAGGGGCACATGTTGAGGATTCTGCGCGCGGCGCGAATACGCCGCGGAATTGTCCAGCGCGGCGATGCCGCGGCACCGGACGGCGAGGCGTCGGTCGACCGGTCGATGTTCGCCTCGCTCAAGCTGCGCGACTACCGGCTGTTGTGGTCGGGCATGGTCGGGTCCGCGTTCGCCATGAACATGCAGCTCGTGGCGCAAGGCTGGCTCGTATACGAGATGACCACTTCCCCGATGAAGCTGGCCTGGGTGTCACTGGCCTCGACGCTGCCGCAGATCTTCCTGTCGCTCGTCGGCGGAGTGCTCGCCGATCGGGCGCGCAAGCGCGAGATCATCCTGATCGGTCAGGCCATCAACGGGATCGCCACGCTGTTGATGGCGGTGATCGTCATCACCGGGAACGTGCAGTTCTGGCACTTCATCTGGGTCGGGCTGATCCACGGTTCGATGAATGCGCTGTCGATACCGGCGCGCAACGCCTTCATTCCCGATATCGTCGGCGAGCCGTTGATGTTCAATGCGATGGCCTTCAATACGGCCGCGTGGAACCTCTCCCGCATCCTCGGACCGGCATTGGCGGGTGGGATGATCGCTGTGATCGCCGGCGGGGATACGAGTTCCCACTTCGCCGTGGGGATCGTTTATTTCGTCTTGTCGGTGCTGTATTTCGTCGCGGCCGGAACCGTCATGTCGATGCAGCACAAGGGCAAGGCGCAGCGCAGGCGCGAGACTGGCGTGTTCCAGCAGGTCACGGCGGGTACCCGCTACGTCCGGCGATCGCCGGTGATCGGCGGGCTGATCCTGTTGACCATCGTGTCGTTCGTGCTCGGTGCGCCGGTCCAGATGCTGATGCCCGCGTTCAACTCGGACGTGCTGAACGGCGGACCGGACGATCTGGGCTTGCTGATGGCGGCCATGGGCGTCGGGGCGATCGCGGGATCATTGACCCTTTCCAAGCTCGGCGGACTTCGCCGCAAGGGTTTCTGGTTGTTCTTCAACTCCTTTTTCTGGGGCGTGGCCCTGATCTGGCTCGCCGCTTGCACCACCGACTTCTGGGCGATGATCGCGGTAGGCGCAATAGGCTTCATTTCGTCCGTCGGCATGTCGATGAATCGCACCATCGTCGTGCTGCACGCCTCACCGCGCATGCGCGGTCGCATCATGTCCATCGACACGATGACCCACGGCCTGATGCCGCTGGGCGTACTGCCGATCGGCTATGTCGCGGAGACGGTCAGCATCCAGATCGGACTGGGCCTGGCCGGCGCCCTGTTCACCGGGGCGACCCTGGTGTTGTGGTACGCGCTGCGCGCCGTTCGCCGTATTGACCAGGGGTTCAGTCCCGGAGCGGGTTCGTGAGCGAATCCGCCGACGCCGCGTTCGAAGGCCGTCAGTGGCGCGGTTACGTCTTCCGCGCGTTCACCTGGATGGTGGCGGCCGGATGCTTCTACTACGTCCATACGCGAATATCGGCGGCGGCGGCCAGGGACGGGCTGACGGCGATCGAGTACCTCGTGGTTTTCTTCGCCGGCGCGAACTGGACGCTGTGGCTCGCCGTGATGGTGCCCTATTCGGTGTTCTTTTTCCTCGTCGATGCGCATGTCACCTGGCGCGTGGTGCGCTGGTTCAATGCCCCGGATCTGAAGTTCGCCGGCATCCTGCCGATTCGAGCCAGCGCCTACGTCCTTTCGCTGGTCAGCGAGCAAGTGGGCAAGGGCGCGATGTCGCTCTACCTGCTGAAACGTCATCGGGTCGCAGGCTGGCAAGCGCTGTCAAGCATGATCTTCCTCGGCCTGCTGGAGATCTACCAGTTGCTGATGTTTTCCGCCGGCGGGGTCCTGCTCGATTTCGGCGTGGTGGTCGACGCGTCCAGCCTCCTGCCGCTCGACGTGATCCTGCCGGCGGTGTTCGCGTTCGCCGTCGTCTACCTGCCCGTGCACATCGCCTACTTTCGCGGCGTCCTCTTCAAGGATTCGAAACTGCGCGACAAGTCCCTGCTCGTTGCATTCCGCCGCGCGCGGCCGGTTCACTACCTGCTGACGGTTCTTTTCAAGGCGCCCAATCTTCTCGGCGCGGTGGTCGTCTACACCGTTGCCCTGCACCTCTTCCAGGTAGAGGTGTCGCTGGGTCAGATGCTGGCGTTTCTGCCGGTGATATTCCTGGCCGCGGCGCTGCCGCTCCCGTTTCACGCGGGTGCGCTGGTGCTCTGGACGGTGCTGTTCCCCGACTACCCCGAAGTCGGGGCATTCAGCCTCGTGATGCACACGTTCTTCGTGTTGTTCAACGCCTTGATCGGCGTCCTGTTCCTGCCCAGGGCCAACAAGGAACTTTTCGTCGAGGAGGAGGCCGGCACCTCGACCTGAGGCTGCCCGGTACGAGGCTGCGGGAACTGGCGGTAACCTTGGCATCGTCCATGGTGCAAACGCCGCCGGTCGCTGACGCTCTTCGGCGGCGTTCGAACGGATCGGCGCTCAATTGGCGCTCCGCGGTGGACCGCTACGTGCTGCGAAGATCGGCGGGATGCCGGTGGACAACGTGGGCAGCGCGGTGGTCTACGAGGTGCTGCGCCTGATCGCGCTGGCTGGCAAGCACGCGAAGAGTTGCGCACGAAGGCGACTCGCGTCAAGGTTCCGCTCGTGGACAGAAAGGACTTCCTGGGGCGGATTCGCAAGCTCAACGTGTGGGCGGCCAATGGTAGGCGTGCTCCTCACAAGCCCCTGCTCTTGCTGCTGGCTCTTGGGCGCCTGCAACGGGGAGCGCCGCGGCTCGTACGATTCGAGGAGGTTGAGCGCCTGCTCTCGAATCTGCTGCTTCTCTTTGGTCCGCCGTCCAAGGTCCATCACGCGGAGTACCCGTTCGGACGCTTGCGCGGGGACGGACTTTGGGAGATTCCGAACGAAAACGGATTGCCGCAGACACGCTCAGGCGATCTGCACAAGCGACCGCTCTTGCAACAGCGCGTGGAGGGCGGACTTCCTGAAAGCGTCCATCGAATGCTGCTCGCCGACCCCGAGCTGGTAGCGAGCGCTGCGCAACTGCTCCTCCAGGGTCACTTCCCCGAATCACTCCACGACGACATTCGTGCTGCGGTTGGACTCCGGTTCGATTGGGTGGTACGGGATGCCCCGGTCGCGCGTGATCCGAACTTCCGCGCCGCGGTCTTGCGCGCCTATGAGCGTCGATGCGCCGTGTGCAACTACGACATCCGGCTCGGCGACGAGTTGCTTGGGCTGGAGGCGGCCCACATCAAGTGGCATGCGGCGGGCGGACCTGATGACGTGAGCAACGGATTGGCGTTGTGCGGGTTCCACCACAAGGCTCTCGATCGCGGCGCGTGGGGCCTCGAGCCCGTCGATAACGGGTTTCGGATTCTCGTCTCCAGCGAGGTACACGGCCAAAGCCCGGCGCTGGGGTGGCTCCGCGACTTTCACGGAGAGGGCCTGAGGCATCCTTTGTTAGGTTCAGACGTACCCTTGCTCCGGCACGTCGAGTGGCATAAGCAGCAGGTGTTTCGTCGGCCGTCCTTGGCGATGCCAAGTTGATGTCGCGGTTCGTACGCTAGCGCTAGCAGTCCGATTCCCAGCAACAGTGGATTCAGCTATCGTCGTAAACCTGTTCCTGTAGCGAGCGAGCGTATTCCAACGCTTGATCGAGGGGAGTGATCCGCAGTGGACTGTTCTGCAGCTTGCGGATCACCTCGGGGCAACCGGCGGCAGCAAGACGGTTTGCGAGCTCGACGATTCGTCGGCTTTCCGTCACGCCTGGATCGTCCAAACCGATCTTGGCCACTGCGACGATGGCGAGCAGTGAGCCGAGGTCGTTGTCGACAATGCCCTGATTGGTGTAGATAAAGTTCTTACCCCACCGCGAAATCGGGCCGTCCCGAGGTTCGAGTTTCAACGCCAGTGCGGTAGCGATGCAAAACGCCCAGAAGTCCACTTGCCTGGGAAATGGACGGCTCTCGACGTTTGTCCGATCGCTGGCGTGCATCGCGACGTAGCGGTTGATGGCGTCCTCATCTTCCCGGGGCAGAACAAGGCCATGGCTGGTTGTGCGTAACAGGTCTGCGAAGAATTCGCTCATTGCTGCGCCTCCGATCCTTGACGCCGGGTCCACCGCGCATCCTCGGCTTGGCCCCGACGTTCGCAGATTTGGCAATACTCGCGCGGACCGCAGCTACAAAGCAGCGACACTTGGCGGCGGTCGGTCTGGTTCACGACGTCACCGCCGTAGTCGACATGCTGCCATTGCCCCGTCAGCGTGTAGGTGGCTCCCGCATAGCGATCGACGAGTTCGATTTCGTTCTGCGACTCCAGGTCCGAACCAGTAAGGAGCAGTATGGGCTGGTTCGCGGTCTCGGCGGTGACGCGCAAGGTGTTGGTACGGACGGAACCCGACATGAAGTTCAGCAGTGAGTCTGCAACGAGCGGGGCCGTAGTACGGCTGACCTTGCACAGTCCCAGCACGAACGACAGCGCTAGGATCCTGCGCGATGCCCCGTTTATCTCGGTCGGCGGCATCGATCTGCCGCGGCTGTTGAGCGCGAATATCTCATATTCTGTCGCTGTGTCCTCCACCGGCTGGAGTCCGACCCTCGCGATCATCCTTAGCGTGGCCTTGCGTTGGTTGTGTTCGACCGCCTCGTCGTCAACCACGTTCGCCGCCATGCTCGCAAACAGTGTGTTCATAGCGTCACTCAGTTCGCCCACCTGCTCGTCCTGAATGCGCGCGTAAGCCTGTTGGAGAATCTGCACGAGCATAGCTGCGGTTTCTTCGTAGCGCTCCAGGTCACGGGCTTCCGCTTCCTGTCGCCTAGCAATGCGCATTTCGGCATCCAATTTGTTCTTGTCGGTGGTGAGTAGCTGCTGCGCTTCGTGGTCGCTCGCCAGTTGGCGGTCAAGCTGACTCAGGCTCTGTGTAAGCATGTCGATGTGGCCCCGAGCGTTCTCGACTTGATTGTCGTCGATGTCGTCAAGCTTGGCGTCGATGTCGCGACGCACCTGCGCGAGGTTATCGAGCTCTTCGTCGAGGACGTAGACGGCCTGTGCGTGATCGCTGGCCCGCCGCTCCCACTCCTCGCCGTTTCGATGCCGACAAAGGGCGGCGGCGGCGTGGAGGGTCTCGGCAAGATGGTTCGCGTGTTCCGCCTGTCCGGTGGAACTGTCGATTACATGCTGGATATGGTCGGCGTGATCGCTGGGCGAGGAGAGGTCTTGACCGCACACGCACATCCCTTTCTCAAGCAGACTCTTGACGAACGCGAGATGTCGGACGGGGATCGAACCGTCGTCGTAGAGCGGCTGTAGGGCTGTCTCGACATGCTGAACCTCTCGCGCAGCCAAGGACGCGAGCAGGTCAATTCTCGTGAGATCACGAGAAAGGTCTCGGGCGGCGCTGCGCCGTTGCTCGTTGGCTCTCTTCGCATGCTTTTCGTTGTCCGCCAGGCGTTGCCTTAACTCATCATGGGCACCCAAGCTGCCGATGATCGCCTCCAGGTTGCCCCGTGCCTGATCCAGGCTCGCTGACGTGTCGAGCCTCTTGTGGCGGTTCTCCTCCAACCGTTTTTCGACTTCGGCCAGCTTGGCACTGACGCGGTCCAATTCCGTCTGCATCGCCTGCAATCCAGTGTTGCGGGTAGCCTTGGTCGCGTCTCGTCCGAAGTTCTGCCGGAGCGACGAAACGCGGTCGGCCGCGCTGTCAAAGACCTCGAGCCCCAAAAGCGCCCGGACGGCAAACGAGGTCTTGCCAATGACATCTCGGCGCTGCACGATTTTGTTCTCGCTGCCCCCGACGAAGTCCGTTGCTTCGTCTGCGTCCATGACGAAGAAGTCTCGGAGCTCCCAAGGCAGCAGTTCCTCGATCACGCGCCCGACGCCGTGTGGGTTTGGAGTCCAGGAGCCATCGCGTTCCCTCTCCAGCAACTGCGCGTCCTCGGCGGTGCGCTGAAAGTCCGGCCCGTCCTTCGACGTTGGTTCCTTGCGGATCGTCGTTACTGTCCGGCGCAGTTCGTATTCGATGTTCGTCGGTTTGCCTTCGAGATGGTGGCGGCTTGATCCATCCGTCTCGAACAGAATGGAAACACTAGTTTCGATACCTGCAGCGTCGGGTCGCCAGGCGGCCGGATGCAATGAGAAGGTGCCCGGATTGCCCGGAAGACCCCTTTCCCCGTACATGCCCCAGCGGATAGCTCGGAGCAGCGTGGTCTTGCCGGAGCCGTTCTCTGCCCGAATGACGGTCAGGGGTCTGTCGGAGTTCGCCGACGGCGCGATCTCGACATGATCGAAGCAAGCGAAATTCACTATCTCGATTCGTCGAATGAGTAGCATCTACTCGCCCTCCGCCTGAATCGGGGCCGCATTTTCGATCATGCTCCGGACTCTTTGGCTGATTCGCGGCTGAGCCCTCACGCGGTGCTGATCCTCCAAGTCGACAATCTCCATAATAAGGTTTACGACGGACTCGGGGTCGAGTCGGTAGCCCGGCGCGATGCGACCGGCTTCCTTCCTGATCTCGGTCAGAATCCGCTCGAAGTTGCTCACCATGGCTCTCCTCCTGGTGTTGCGCTGGCTACTCGCAGGTCGCTGGGGTTGTCGAGTTGTGACGCGGCTGCGGGCGATTGCGGCCAGAACGCCTCGCTCAGTTGGGACAGGTCCGCATCCAGGCCGTCTTGGCCAGCGACATTCTGCGCGTGTCGCCCGAAAGCTTGTGCACGGCCGAACTCGGTCCTGACAATACCCGCAATGGACGGGCTCCGCTCTCGTCGAAACCAACGGGCCGGTGGTAGCGCAAGGAAGTCGTGAACGACCGCCCAGGGTTTGCCCGGGTGCATGCGCAGAACGCGCCCTCTTCTCTGCACCCATTCGCGCTCTACGGTGGACGAGGCCACGATGAAGGCCTCCCGGATGGTCGGAATGTCTACTCCTTCGTCAAGAACCTTCTTGGCGAGTAGCACCTGTATGGCGCCCTTGCCGAAGGAATCCAGGATCTGGTCCAGACGCTTCGGGTTTCTGGTTGTTTCCTGCGTCACGGGAGCCCACTTAACCTCAAGCTCAGTTAGCAACGAGCGAATCCTGTCGAATTGCTCGGGGTTCTTGGCAGAAGCATAAATCAGCGCATGGGCGAGATCCCTTGGTCTCCGGCGCTCAAGGACGGCGCGCAAAAGATTGAGCTTACTGTCCGCGGTCTCGATGATTCGGCGCCGGGCGATCAGGAGTGCGCGGAGCGGGGAGTCTTCGTCTTCATCTGACTTGGCGGCTATGGCGGCTCCAATTCGTCGAGATAGCGCCTCGAATTCGGCGAGTTCTTCACCGTCTAGGGTGCACGCGTGGACGTAGTAGCGGTACGGGACCAGACAGAACCCGATCGCACGGTCGAGGCCGAACTCGTACACAGTAGGCCCGAAGAACTCGAAGATCTCTTCGGTCCCGTCTGGATCGTATTGACGTTCCGGCGTCGCTGATAGCGCAAGGCGTCTCTCAAAGAAGGATGGCTTGTTCCGGATGAACGACTCCGCGCCGAGCGTATGGGCTTCGTCCGCGATCAGGAGTGTCGGGATGGGGCCGTTTCGCGTTTGCACCTTCTGTTTGACGGTTTCCTGAAAGGATGGGTGGCACAGCATGTTGTTGGTGACGATTGCGACGTGTGTGCCGCCGCCACGAAGTCCCCGAAACAGGCTGGTGAGCTTTGTATTGGCTTTCGATCCGAGAGTCGGGGTAACGGGGCTCACGCCGAACTTCTTCACCTCTTCTGCCCACTGCATGATGAGAGGAACGGAAGGTGCCGAAACCACGATCAGGAATGGCCGATTCTCGAGTCGATCTTGACAGCGGCTAGCGCAGATCAGGGCCGTGAGAGTTTTCCCTGCGCCCGTTGCCATAGCGACAACGCCTCTCTCCGAAGGCTCGCCTTTCTCCCAGCCCTCGACCGCCTCGCCCTGATGGGCGTAGCGACCGCTGCGCCACTCCAGGTAGTCCGGTATTCGGAGTCGGTGCGGCAGGCGCCCCGGCCGGGGGAACACCGTACGGTTCCGGATGGCGAGGACATGGTATTCCTTCGGGCGCGGCGCTTGCTCGGGGGCGGTCTGGATGATGTTTCGGGCGACGGCCTCAGGGAGATCGAAGACCTCGGCGATTCCGGGACTGTGGCCGGTGGACCAGTTGTTCAGCATGGTTATGCCGGCTGGTACTCGGCTGTCGCGCTGCCATGATACGTCCACGTCGAGATGTTCGACGCCGCCGGCCACGCCTTTGCCAGTCGCGTTGCCGGAGCCGCGTGCGAGAACCTGATTCTCGCCGTCGTCGAAGAGCCAGAGCTTGGGGTGGTAGTTGGACTCGGGCGTCGGAACCACGATGCGCAGCCGAAGCGCGTCCGTGGCAATCATCCATGACAGGCAGTCGAGCGTATGGCGGGCGAGCGGCTTTGCGGCGGCGCGCCCCTTGATGAAGACGTCCGCAACGAGTGCGGCTGCTTCTTCCTGCGTCATCTGGGTGCCCCGCTCCACGGCGCCTCGTTCGGCGGGGAACAGGGCGGGAGCGACTGTGAACTCCATCGGCTCCGTATCGCTGCGATTGAGGTAGATGGCCAGGCCTGGAGCGAGTTGCTGAATCCAGCCTGCGGTGAACCAGCCGAAAGCGCCGCGGACGGTGGTGGCGGCTCGGAAACCGGGTATCAGGATGTTCCGGGCGACGCGTACATCCGGCAAAGGGAAAAGGCCGGGTTTCAGAGTTCTTTCGTCGGTCAGCACGGCTAGATCGCTCGGCGGCGCTTGAGGATGCGTTCCAACGTCGCGTCCGCCTCTGGAGAAGCGCTCGTCGGCGTGCTTGCGTCGTGGCGGCCGAGTACCACCGTTCGACTTGAGGCAATGGTAACTTTCACCTTGTCTCCGGGCTGGACGCCGAGCAGTCGCAATGGCTCGTCCAAGTAGCCGAGGGAAGCACCAGTCAGACTGGAGAGACGCCAGTTCAAAGAGAGCGTTCGGCAATCGGGAAGGTTGTGGATGTCGACATCGACGCCCGAGTCCGGCTCACAGCCAAGTGCTTTCGCGAACTCCGGCGGTACGCCGACCACGCTGTATCCTTGGAAGTAGCGGTCGTTAACGACGAATACCCAATACGGTGCGCCGTGTTGGTCCCGTCCGTCGATCACGTCATCCAGGTCCCGAAGGCGAATCGAAGCAGGGCTGGCCAAGCGGATCGATCCATTGCGGATGTCGAATCGAGCGCTGTACATGTACGCACGCACGCTTTGCGGGCTGACGTTGAACTTGGCGGGAATCTCCGCGAGCAGGCGCTCGGTGGTGGTGATTCCTCCGTCCTCCTCGATGCGCTGGACAATCTCGCCGACGATGCCGTCGTACTCATCGTCTATCCAGTGGCGGAGCCCCCAACGGTCCCGATCCGCCTTCACGACGCTGGGGATGTTGGACAGGTTGGCCCCGACCCGATTGGGTTCTTGGCCGCACACGGTGCTGATCTCGTCGCGCGTGGCGGGTCGCCCGATGGAGAGCAGGGCTGCTTTCGCGCGGGCCTTCGCACTGTTCCGGAGGGCGAGCGAACCGCAGAAACTGTGGAGTCCGCTGCGTCGACGGAGCCATGGCCAGAAGCGTTGCCACTTCTTATCTGGCAGGCTCGCGATGAGATCCCGTTCCTTGACGAGGCCGACATCGTCGGCGAGTTCTCGGGCGCAAAGCCGGACATCTCGGACCGCTTCCTCGGCACTGTCGTTAGTGTAAAGACCGCCGTTTAGAGTGAAGCCCATTGCCCGGATGAGGGCGTCGCGAAACAGGCCTGTGACGGACCGGGAAGCGTCGGGAGCGATCAAGTCAATCCGCCGTTCCAATTCATCTGCTGCTATCACGGGGTCAAGGCGCTCCTGCAAAGTGGATGCGATGACTTGAAGCTCCTCGCCCAGCGCCGCCTCGATCTTCGGCTCAAGCCTCTTTTGTATCTGACGAACTCGCTCTCTTGTCACTCCAATTTGACCTCCGACCTCCTCGAGCGTTGCCCGCGGCACCTGAACGAGTCGGGCCTCGATTACGGCGAGTTGCCTTGCGCTGAAACGGTTCAAGGTCTCTCGGAGACGCCGGACAACGAGAGCCGTAAGGCTTGGTGTCCCCAGCATTGCCTCGTGAAGTGCGACGGACCGGAGTGTGTTGTCGAGGCCCATTCGGCTGGCGAGGCGCAACAGTTCTGGGCGTAGCGCGTCGGCGAGGGATGGCGTCCCGAGGGTGTCGGCCGATGTGGCGAGCAGCGACCTGAGGCTCTCGGTCGCAAGTCGCCACCGCTGGGAGGGCGATCTGAGCCGGTCAATGGTGACAAGTAGCGACGTGAGGCTCTCGGCGGCAGGGTTCGACCCCTCAGAGAGTACTTCATCGCTGTCGTGGCGGGCGTCAACGATGTTGGAGGAACGGTCCGGAATAACTGGTTTCGGTGAGTCGTGTCTCGAAACCTCCGGAGCAAGAGTGCAGTCGACGAGGTACTTCTCCATAGTGAGAAGAAGATCGGCGAGCCAGGTGCGCCCGAAATTCGGAATCCGGAGCAAAGTCAGAGTCCGAAGCGGGAGGTGATCCCGTGTCGGTATCGCCTCTTGGAGGCAGTTCTGGGTACGAGTCGACAGAGGCAACTCATCGAGCAAAGCACAGTCGAGTCCGGCTGGCCAAACGACAGCGTCCGCGGGCGGGAGCGAACCATTTCGAACGGCGTGAAGGGCGTCCTCTATCTGTGAGAGATGCGCTCTTGCTTCCGCAGGCGAGAGTCGTCTTGGATCGATCATCCTGTCAAGTCCCAGTGCTTGGGAGTGTCCGGTTGCCCGACGTATGTGGTCGATGCACGAGACGGTGGCCCTTGAGGGCGAAGCCGCGTTCACGGAGACGCTGCTCCCAACCGTATCGGGTGCCGATTCGGGAACTGTCTTCGAAAAGGCCCTTAGATTCCTCGTGACGGGTGAGGCGGGTGAACTTGCCGCTGAGTGGATGGTCGGGAAGCAGAAAGAGCTCCTTTCTGTGCAAAATGGGAGGGTTCTTCGACGCGCGATAGTGGCGCTCCCGAATCCGAAAGGTCTGCAAGTGGACGGTGGTTGCCTCGGCGAGCTGGGGATGCGGGTCGGACTCGAAGTCGGGGTACGACAAATAGGAGACGATCGGTTCGTCGGTGTGCAGCTTGATCAGGTTCGCACCGTCGATCCGGCCGATATAGCTACGGGCGCATCCTTCGTAGAGCCGAAGCAGCGGCGGAAGCGAATCGAGGGCGCTTTCGTGGACATAGAATGCGGAAGGAGTTCGCTTGCCAACGGTCGATCGCTCGGTGGCCTTTGATATCCGGCGCGGATCGCCGACCGCCCGCAATGCAATGTCGGCCTCGGCGCAGGCTTGGCGATACGACGGGAAGAGACCCTTGATATCTCGTCGAAGGCTGAGTGGAAGCTGCCCGAATCTTGGTCGTCCGTCAAACCTCGAGAGGGCGAGAAAAAGCAACAGATCGTGTGCGCGAGCGGTGATGATGCGATGCCATTGATCGGGATCGTGCGCGCGCTCGATTAGCCGAAGTGCCCGTCGAAGACTCCCGAGTCGCTCGCGGATCTCGGCCGCATTGGCGATCTCGTCGTCGCCTGGGGCGCGGGCGTGGGCGTGGAAGAACGCGACTAGCGGTTGCAGGAGTTCCTTGTGAGCTTCGATGCTCGATGCGACGGATGGCAGGGAGGCGCGGGTACTGCGGCGGAATCGGCTAGCGAGGTATCCCATCCGGTCGGCAGGATCGCGAAAGACGTAGAAGACGCCCGGGCCACCCGCGACTGCGGACTCGCCGAGTTGAGCCTCAATCCATCTCTTGAGCTCGTTCTGGTGATAGAGCTTTTGAAAGGTCGGCACCGACGTCACGAATCCATCCGCGAACCGTCCCACAGCCGTAAAGTTCCGAGTCTGCGAGGCGAGCCGGGCCGAGACGATGAGTACTCGCTCGGCGCAGGCCCAAGCGCAAGCGAGACACTCGCCTCTCTCGTTTGCGTCTTCAATGACGTTGACTACATAACCAAGATTTACGACTTGGGCGGGTGCGCGGCTGCCGTCGGGCAGGTGTACGGGATCCCATCCCCAGGTCTCTGTGCCGTGGAGGCGCAAGTGCCGCACGTCGTCACCGAGTCCGCAGCCGTAGTCGAGCACCGTGGCATCGGGTCCGATGACGCCGTCGACGAGCGCGGCCTTGATCGGGCGCGAATAATCTGTGCGCGAAATTGCCGTGCGGTGCCTGTTCCCGGCGAGGGCGGCTCGGAGCGGGCTGGCTTCGACACGGTTTCCTCGTGCGGCTGCTTGTTTGGCGGGTGCTGCGCTCATGGATGCTCCCTGTGCGCTATCCAGCAATGTCAGCGGCGTTCTTCACGACGGCCACCATGAGTTCATCCAGCTCGGTATCGCTAAGCATGCTCATTTCAAGCCTTCCCTGGTAGGCAGTGGTACGCCGGCAGAGGCGCTGAAAGCTCTGATAGGTGGTCAAATCGGATTCGGGGTTATCGCGTAGGAACTGTGCCAGTGCCCGTAGGAGCGCATTGCGAATGTTCGTAGAACCAAAAGTAGAGTTTCGGAATACGATGCGATCCACCAGCTTTTCCCAGTACGTCTGGTGGATGCGGACAACCCTGCGCACTTGGCGCGCCCATTGGTCGTCTCCCCCGGCGGCTTGGGCGACGATGCGTTCGCGCCACCAGGCTCGGGCGAGTGGACAGTCCACGTACACCGAGCGGTTTCCCCGAACTTCGGGGAGCCCTCCCAGGCGCCTCAACACGGTGCGTACGCAGGAGTCGATCCGCTTGGGCGCTTCGGAAGTCTTGTCCTGCAACACGGCATCGATACGCTCGGCGCCGCCCGGTAGGCTGCCCCCGTTCGCGGCCAAATAGGCGGATTGAATGCGTCCCTTGCGTATGTGGTCGAGAGTCACCTTGGCCCAGAACGCGCACCGACAAGCAACGGCAGGCGTTAGGGCCGACCATGACACATAGAGGTCCTCCTCGGTGTCGCTCGGCGGATCTTTGTATTCGCTCTCGGTCATGGGATAAGGGGAGAGATCGACAGACGTGGTTCCCCGCAACGGAACGTCGGCGAACACCCGTACGAATTCGGCACTGTCCCGAACTAGCGTTAGGAACTCCCGTTGCCGGTCGCTTCCCTTGGTGCGCAGCAGGTCGAGGCGTCGCCGGGTGTAGGCGCTGTCGTCGAGTTCCAAGAACATGGATGGAGACGCGTTCACGACTCGTGGTCGTCCGGCAATGCAAGGGGATAGATCGCAGTGGCGACCTGTTCCGGACGAAATGTGTCGTCGGTCCAGTGGGGCTGCCCGTTAGCAGCCAGGTAGTCGGCAAACGCACGGAGGTTTCGATGCGATTGCCAGCCTGTCTCGTCGTCATCGTCATCGCTGTAGTCGTGCTGAAGGCGCGCAAGGCAGGCCGTGACGATGTGCGTCATGATGTTGTGGCGCATGATCCCACCCGAAAAGCGCAGGCATCTGTAGAGCGTCGCTCCGACGTTGGCTCGGAAGCGGAACGGCTCGGATTCGATTTCGACGTGGAACTGGCGGTCTTCCAAACGGTCGTCCTGGTGCAGCGACAACAGGTGGAGGATCGAGGATTGCAGATGCACGACGTTGCCAAGCGCCAGCCGAGAACCTTTGCGCAACGTTATTCGTTGCTTGTCCCAGATGGAATGCACGTCGTCCCGCGCCGAGCTAAGCTTGAGTTCTCGCGGCGTCACGCACAGGATTGCAGGGGTAAACAGCGGCGCTTCGCCAAGATCGGCGACATCCCAACAAACCTCGTGCTCCACGGACTCCGCCATGTGAAGATGCCGATAGCCCGACCTAGGTGACGACACGACGCACGCGCATCGCGCATCGCCGGACTCGAGAAGCCGCGTGACGAGTGCCGCGCCTTCTACCTCGTGGGTGACCCGGAAGGAGCATCGGTCGTCCCCCGGCAGGAGCCTGAGCCAGTAGCGGCCTCGTGGAAACGAAGGATTGCCCGATTCGAGCATGGGATGTTCGTGAGCGCGCACGGCGTTGGAGGGCGTCGGGGCGACGACTTCGACGGTGTAGGGTTGACTCATTCCGGGTCTCCGACAGTCGTCGGCCGGGGGGTGTCGACGTCTCGATCAGCCCTGCAAACTTCGACCCGAAGTGAAGGGTTCGGCAGGCCCGAGAAGTCCCCCGTGAACTGGTAGGTCGCATCGATGCGCACGGAAACTCCGGCCCTTAGGCGACCAATGCGGACTCCGTGGACCGAGCCGTTGACCCGACGAAGGGCGCCATTAGGTGCTTTCTTGCCATCGATGCGAACGCGGCTGAGCGCCGCCGGGGTGTAGACGTCCTGGCCGTGTCGCTCACAGGTGGCGTCGAGCGCTTCGTCAACGACCAAGCGAAGTTCGGCATCCTCGAAGTCGCGCGTCGACTCGACGAGGATGCGTTGGCGATTCTTGCCTGCGGGACGAGAGACAACCCGGAAACGAGCGGGCAGCGTCGGTCGTTGGCGATGTCGGGGCGGATTGAACGGTTTCGTGGGATCCGGAGGAGGTCTTGGGTGATCGAGCTTGGACTTGATGGGAAAGAGGGGGAGTTCCCGCACCGGATTGTGGGTGATC
>CAZFGB010000106.1:0-4575 GCA_964518405.1 uncultured Pseudomonadales bacterium
GTTCTACGGCGCTGGCTGCTAGCCCGCCGGCATCTTGAGGATCACCTTGGCGCCGCCCAGGGCGCTGTCGGCGAGTTGCACGGTGCCGCCGTAGGCGGTTGCCAGTTCCGCGGCGGAGGCGAGGCCGATGCCGTGGCCGGAATGGGCGGTGTCCGCTCGCGCGCCGCGTTCGAAAACGTATCGCTTCGCGGCTTCGGGGATGCCGTCGCCATCGTCTTCCACGACGATGCGGACGACTTGGCGCGGATCGGATTGCGTCCGCGCTTGTTCCGCCCCGTTGGGTATGGTGGATTCTCGGTCGGAGGTGCGGGGCGCCGATGAGGGTTCCCGCTTCGCGGAGATGCGCACTTTCGAGTGCGAGTACTTGTAAGCGTTTTCCAGCAGGTTGCCCAGTACGTCCATCACGTCGCGCTCGTCCGCCCGCACTTGCGCCGGTGCCGCCTGGATTTCCACATCGACGTGTTTCCCCGCATATGCCTTGTCGAGCGCGCGGCAAAGCCGTTCGAGCAGAGGCGTCATGGGCACGGGTTCGTGGGGCAGCACCGGGGGTATCGCCGCGGCGCGCGAAAGCTGACGGTTTATGGTGGCCTCCATGCGGTCGATCTGATCGTCGAAAACCGCCTTGTCGGGCCTGCCCGGATCCACCAGGGCGTTCTTCAGGACCGCGAGCGGCGTCTTCAGGCTATGCGCCAGATCGCCCATCGCCCGGCGATAGCGTTCGCGGTTCTCAAGTTCGTGTCCCACAAAGCGGTTCATCGTGTGGGCGAGCTGGGCGAGTTCCGCCGGGTAATCCTCGCCGATGTCGCCGCGTTGACCGGCGTGCAGCGCGCGGACCCGCTCCGCCATGCGCCTCAAGGGGCGCAGTCCCCACAGCAGGGTGCCGAGTTGCAGAACGATCAGGAGCAGCGTGGCGGCGATGACGCCGACCACGAGACTCCCGCGAAACTCGCGAATCTCCGCATTGAACGGGGCCTGATCGTTCAGTACCCAGAAAGTAAGTTCCGAGTCGTCAAGCTCTTCGAGAATCACCGTGTAGCCAAGAAGGAATCGGGGCTCGATGCCGTCGATCTCGATCTTGTGAAAGCGCGAGTCTCCAGGCGGTGGGCGAGGGTTGGGCGCTGCGGCCACCGACGTGATGGTCATGGATGGCGACCGCCACGCCAGCGTGCCGTCCGCGGTTTCGATATAGGCGTAGAGGCCCGAATTCGGTCGGGAAAGTCGCGGTTCGCCAAGCTCATCGGGGAGCAGTATGGACGGTTCCACCGCCGGCACTCGCTCCCGAGGCCCGGTGTCGCTTGCGTAGGTTCCAAGGAAAGCAGCGGGATCCGCATCTTTCCGGGTCGCGTCAATGAGGCCGTACGCAACGATGAGCATTTGCTCTTCGGCGCTCGCGCGGACGCTGGTCGTGAACAATCGCTCCCATATCCAGCCGGTGGCGAGGAGAAACAGGCAGAGGGCGATGGCGGTCGTCGCCATCAGGCGGCGCTGCAGGCTAACGCGCATGAGGTGCCGCGCCCTGCGGGGCGGACGGGAACGAAAGAGGCGCAATCACGAGTGGACTTGGGCGAGGGCGAAGGATGGCGCCGGCGAAGCCGTGAAAGGAGTTCATGGCGCTAGAGGGAGAAGCGGTAGCCCGCACCCCGAATGGTGCGAATCGGTTTCAGCGTCCCGTCGGGGTCGAGTTTCCGGCGCAGGCGTCCGATGAATACCTCGATGACGTTGCTGTCTCTATCGAAGTCCTGCTCGTAGAGGTGCTCCGTGAGTTCCGCCTTCGACACGACTCGGGCCGGATTCATGGCGAGATACTCGAGAACGCGGTACTCGAATGCCGTCAACTCCAGCGTATCGCCGCGCAGACGGGCTTCCTTCGCACCGAGATCGAGGACAAGGGGCCCTTTCTCCACGACGGGCGAGGCGTATCCCGCAGCGCGGCGCATCAGGGCGTCGAGGCGCGCTTTCAGTTCTTCCAGGTGAAACGGCTTGGTCAGGTAGTCGTCAGCGCCGGCTTCGAGCCCGGTCACCTTGTCCTGCCAGTCGCGGCGCGCCGTCAGAATGAGGATGGGAAAGACGCGATCCTGTTTGCGTAGCTCGGCGATCAGGTCGATGCCGTCCATCTTGGGAAGACCGAGGTCGATGACAGCGGCGTCGTAGTCGAATTCGAGCCCGAAATAGAGTCCCTTCTCGCCATTGGATGCCATATCGACGACGAATCCCGCATCGCGCAGGTACTTGTCCACCTGCGCCCGCAGAAGCATTTCGTCCTCGACCAACAGAACACGCATTCGCCGATCCATGCGTGCGGCGCAAGCGCCGCTACCGACATCGCGCCAAATTTCGCACAGATGGAGAGGATTGGCACTTCAAATTTGGCGCGTGCCGGCAGGACTTCATCAATGATCGATGGGCGTTACCCGTATGCGCACCTCGTCTCCGGGATGGCGCTTCATCCGCGTGCTGTAGGCGCGGCCGGCGTACTCGTAGGTCACGTCGTAGCCGACGAGGCGATCTTCGTTGCGATACTCGGTATAGGTGTCGCAGAAGTTTCGCGTGCCGTATCGGGCGGGCGCAGCGGCGGACGAATTCCGGCGGATGTCGTTCCCGATGGTCGCGCCCAGGACCGCGCCGACCACGGCGCCCACCTGCTTGTTTCTCTTCTTGTGTCCGACGGCGTTGCCAAGCGCGCCGCCGATCACGGCCCCGACAATCGGGCCGGTTCCGGACGCGTGGTATTGGGGAAGGCGAACGGTCTCGGCCCGGCAGTCTTCGACCGGTACCGCGTAGCGCACCTTCTCGTAAACGGGAATCGCGTCGATCACAGCGGCGGTCTCATAGTGGCTCGTCGCGTTTGCGGCGACGGCCAGGACAGTTGCGGTTGCCAGCGCGGCTGGCTGAATCAAACGGCGAAGTTTCATGTGAGTCCCCTCAACGACTGAATTCGATGACGAGAGACTAGACCGTGCGGCCTGAACCTTTCCTGAATGGGCCAACGGTGCGCTGCACCATGGGTCGGCCTTCATGACAGAAGCGGTACAGCCGGCAGTGCAGCGCGGAAACGTTGTCGTTGCCTTACGTATGGTCGGAATGATATGGTCTTGCCATATCAGGTGCCAATGAACGTATGAAGACGACGCTCAACCTCAATGACGAAGTATTGCGGCGCTGCAAGCAGTCCGCCGCGCGTGATGGGGTCACCCTGACCCGATTCGTCGAGGATGCCTTGCGCACCAAGCTCGCTCCCAGCCCCAGACGTCAGTTTCGCTTGAGACTGCTGACTGTGCATGGGACGCGGGCACCGAACGTGGACATCACCGACCGGGACGCCCTCTACGACGTGATAGATCGTCGATGATTGCGGTCGATACCAACGTCCTGGTCTACGCTCATCGAGCCGAGATGGACCTGCACGCCAGTGCTGCCGACCGGCTGACTGCGTTGGCCGAGGGGGATGAACTGTGGGCGTTGCCGGTCTTTTGCGTCACGGAGTTTCTCCGAGTTGTGACCCATCCCAAGGTCCTCAATCCGCCATCCACGGCGACTGAAGCGTTGGGTTTCATCGACGAGTTGCTCTCTTCCCCAACCTGCCAGGTCGCCTGCCCGGAGACCGCGTTCCTAGATCGCCTCGGTGTCGCTATCCGCGAGTCCGATGCCCGCGGAAACTTGATTTTCGATGCGCAGATCGCTGCGCTTTGCAGCCAGCACGGGATCACGGCGATACTGACTAACGACCACGATTTCGAACGATTCCCCCGGTTGGAGGTCTCGTATCTCCGTTGAAGTTTGCGGTCGCCGCTCACATGGCGGTAAGTCCGACTTCTGTTAGCGAACCGCGAACGTTAATCCCGAAACACGATGTCCTTCGTCAAGTTCAGCGAGCGCATCGGCGCGTTTTGGCAAATCGTCCAGCATCCAACGTGTCAGTCGCTCGTAATGGGCGACGAAATGCGCGACCTCGGCCTTGTCGAGGCGGAGTTCGGGCGGCCGTTCGCTTTCCTGTTGGAGCCGCCACCGCACCACCGCGTCGAGGTTCGGCACCCGAAGGAAAATCAGGTAGTCCAACTCGCCGAATAGCTGGGCGTATTCGCTTGCCAGGGCTTCGTTGATGTGACGCCGCCAACGACCTTCGGGATCCGATTCGGCTTCGAGCGCGTTGATCGGCCGATCGAGCCGGTCTGCTGGCTCGGGCCGCGCGCCGACACACCAGCCCTCGAGCAGGACTATGTCAGCGGGTGCCTGAACGTTGAGCGTTTCGGGCGCGCGATTGTCCAAACCCTTGTCGAAAACAGGAACCGTTACCACGCCGTCGACCTGGAGCGCATCCATGACAGACCTGCAGAGCGAAATGTCGTGGGTACCTGGCGGTCCGCGCGTTGCCAATAGGGGATGTACGCGGTCCGCCAGCGCTTGGCGTTCGGAACGCGTGAGGTAGAAGTCGTCGATGGAAAGAGAGACGACGCGAAGCCCGAAGTGCCGGCCGGCCGCGACGATCGCGCTGGAAAGCGTGGACTTTCCGGCGCCTTGGCCGCCGGCGAGGCCGACGCGCCGGGGAACATTGGAGCGCCAGCGATGGGCAAGGTT
>CAZFGB010000107.1:0-36412 GCA_964518405.1 uncultured Pseudomonadales bacterium
TTGTAGTCTTGCACCCGCCTGCCCTCCTCAATGTGGCCCTGCCTTGCCCGGCCGTCCGCCGCCAAGGTAACCCACGCGCGTTGAGGACGGGCAGGTCAAAACATGATGTCTAGTTGGCTTCCCGGGGACTTCCTTCGAGAAGGGCGCGGATTTCAGTTCGGTTCGGGGGCGAGGGAACTTGACCCTGATCGATACCACGTTCCGGCAGATTCCAAACTTTTGTCAGGCCCATTTTGACGCGGCGCCCGTATTCGATGGCATTGGGCGGGATCCGCCGGCATCTTGGTCGTCGAAAGCTGAAGATGGAGACGATGGCAATTTTCGACCTCAAGCAAAGTGGCGGGCGCTCAGGCGACTGGCTAAGCAGGCTGGCGACTACCAGCGCGAGTTGCAGTTCCTTAAAGGTGAGTTCCAGTCGCGCAGGGGTCGCGAGGATCGTTGGACCGGGATCTTCTACTGGATTGGATGGGCCTATCAGATTACCGCGGACTTCGGGCTGTCAGTGGCGCGCCCGGCGGCGCTGCTGGTCGCAAGCGTAGTCGTATTTGCGGCTGTTTACGCTGCTCAAGGGGAATGGGTTTGGTCAGCGTATTCCCCACTATCGGATGGTCCTGCCGTGTACGAGGATCGCTGTAGCCCATTGATTTCGTCGGTAGTACTCTCGGTGCACGGGGCATTTCCGTTCGCTGGGATCGAGAGGGCCGGTCATTTGGCTGGCGCATACGACTGCCTTTTTGGCGGCGGCGACGCTGACCAATGGAGGGCGAAGGAGCAGGTTAGTGGGACCAGTCCGCCCGTCTGCCTGGCGTTCACCGCCGTCGTGCAGTTCTTCGTATCAGGCGTATTGTTGTTTCTGATCGTCTTCGCGATCCGGAATCGTTTCCGAATCGGCCGATAACCGTCTGGTCGGGAAGGCTGATCGGCACGCCGCGTGACATGGCTTGGACGGCGGGATAGTGATTCGAAGTGCCAGGCGGAGAGTTGCTCTTGGCGTCTCAAGGCAGCGTGGTTCCGTTTGGTGTTCGGTCGTGGGATCGTCTGGGTGCAGAAGCTGACCCCGAGGTCAGTTTGCGCTAACTCCTGTCGGCGATCTCCAACAGGCGATTCCTGAGTTCGGTCGGGACAGTCTTCAGACCGTAGGCCTCGTCGTCGCCGATCTCGCAGCCGCCGAGGGACGCCAGCCGAGAATTCGTCATGTAGGCGCAGATGCCGAACACGAGTTGCGTCAACTGCCTGTGCGTGAACTTCTTGCTCATGGCGGTCAGCGTCGGCTCGGCGGGACGGCCGTCCAGTACCACTTCGTTCGTGAACTGCAGCACGAGCTTCTCGGTTTCGTCGAACACGTCGGAATCCAGGTCGCCGGTGATGATCGCCTCCAACTGGGCCTGGCTTCCGCCCCGGCGCAGCATCGAGACACCGTGATTCCCCCACTCGTAGGATGAGTTGGCGAGGACGCTGGCGTGTACGACCGCCATCTCCTTCAGAAGCAGCGGCATGCCGTCCGCTTCTTCCTGCCAGACCGTGCGATTGAACAGTATGTATTTCAGAAACGCCTGGGGCGCATGTGCCCAGACGTGAAATATGGCGAGATCGAAACGCATCGCATCCCAGGCTTCTCTAAGTACTCGTCGGCGTAAATACAGAAACGTATTTTTGACAACCGTGAACATCTTCGGATACCGTTTCCCCGAGAGCGTCTCGGGGAACGATCATGCCGAGGAAGAGCCCATTCGCGATCACGCTCACCGACGAGGAAGCGCGAGTGCTGAAGCAGCGGGCGCAAAAGTATACGTTGCCGTATTTCCAGGTTCAGCGCGCGCAGATGATCCTCCTGGCCGCGCAAGGACTGCGCAACGACGAGATCGCCGCACGGCTCAACACGCGGCGCGAGGTCGTCAGCCGGTGGCGGAAACGGTTTTTCCGCGAACGCCTGCCGGGACTCGACGAGCGCCCCCGGCCCGGACGCCCCCGGGCTTTTCCCCCCGGAGGTGGTCGTGCAGGTCAAGGCGCTGGCCTGTGAGCTGCCGGCCAACCTGGGACTGCCGTTGTCGCGCATGAGCATCGCCGATGTGGCGCGCGAAGTGCGCCGCGCCGGTATCGTCGCCAGCATCAGCGACAAGACCGTGTGGCGCTGGCTGCACGAGGACGCCATCCGTCCGTGGCGGCATCGCTGCTGGATCTTCCCGCGCGACCCGGACTTCAGGGTCAAGGCGGGGCGCATCCTCGACCTCTACGAAGGCCACTGGAACGGAGTCCCCCTGCGCGACGACGAGTTCGTCATCTCAACGGATGAGAAGACCAGCATCCAAGCCCGCCAGCGTACCCACGCGTCGCTGCCGACCGCGCCCCGCCAAGCCATGCGCGTCGAACATGAGTACGCGCGCCGGGGGGCATGGGCCTACCTGGCCGCCTGGGATGTGCATCGGGCCAAAATCCATGGGCTTTGCGAACGCAAGACCGGCATCGTGCCGTTCGGCCGCCTCCTGCGGCACGTGATGACCCAGGAACCCTATCGCTCCGCGCGGCGCGTGTTCTGGACCATGGACAACGGCTCCTCACACCGCGGCAAAGCCTGCGTCGAGCGCATCCGGGCGCAATGGCCGACCATCGTTCCGGTCCACACGCCCGTACATGCCAGTTGGCTGAATCAGGTGGAGATCTACTTCTCCATCCTGCAGCGCAAGGCCTTGACGCCCAACGACTTCCCTTCCCTGGAAGCCCTCGAGGAGCGGTTGTACGCCTTCGCCCGCCACTACGAGACCATTGCCCGACCCTTCGAGTGGAAGTTCACCAGCAAAGACCTCGACGATCTGCTGCTCCGCATCGATCGCGCCCACGCTCGCGAACAGCCCCTCCTTGCCGCCGCGTAGAATACGTGTCCGAACTTATGACCCACAGGCACTAAGTTCGGGATCGGCCTCTTCTTTCGGCAACAGGGGAATGTGTTTCATCGTAGGTCCTTGCCTTGACATGGAAATTGCCGGTCGAACTCCGCTCGCCATGCCGCGCCCGATGCCATTGGCGGCACCGGTGACAAACGTGACTTTGTCTTGGAGCTCCGTCACTTGCGGGGCTTCGCTATTCCACCAGGTCCATCAACTCAACTTCGGGTCTGCCACCGGAAATGGGACCGAGTTTGGCGCCGCCGGCCTTGAAAGCGTCGGATTGGCCGTGTTGCCCCAACGCGTCCGCATCTTCGTACTGCTCCATGACGAAGTAGGTGTTGGGATCGTTTCGCGATTTGAACAGCAGGTAGAAGATGCAGCCGGGTTCGTTGTCCTGCACCGCCTGCTGCAGTTCCCTGAATCCCGCCTCGAACTGGGTGTTCGTGCCTTCCTTGCATCTCAGTTTGGCGACGATTCCGATGCTCATGTCAACTCCTTGATCTATGTAACGAATGTTGGAGGTTATCGTTTGGCCTTCGCCGCGTCCCAGGCCGCGAACGAGCCGCCTTCCTCCGCAAGCCGCTGCAACAACGGCGCCGGACGCCAAGCGTCCCCGTACGCCTGGTGGTACGCCAGGATGTCGCGGTACACGTTGTCCAGCCCGACCTGGTCCGCGTAGTACATCGGCCCGCCGCGGTACTTTGGAAAGCCGTAGCCGTAGACGTACACGATGTCGATGTCGCTGGCCCGCAGGGCGATGCCGTCGTCGAGCAACTGGGCGCCGATGTTGATGAGCGGATACAGGCATCGCTTCAGGATTTCGCCATCGTCGAGTTCCTCGCATTCGAAGCCGAGTTCGGCGCGGGTCTCCTCGATGACCTCGGCGACTTTCGGGTCCGGCTGTCCCCGGCGGCTGCCCTCGGGGTACGTGTAGTAGCCCGCGTTCGTCTTCTGCCCGAGGCGGCCGAGTTCGCATAGCTTGTCCGGCACGATGGCGGAAAGCGGCTTGTCCTCGACGCCGGACATCTTGCGCGCGCGCCAGCGGAGGTCGAGCCCGACCAGGTCGGCCATCGCGAACGGACCCATGTTGAAACCGAAGTCGTAAATCACCTTGTCGACCTGCTCGGGCAGCGCCCCGTGCAGGATGATCTCGCCGGCCTGGCGGGTGTACCCGCCGAGCATGCGGTTGCCTATGAAGCCCGGCGCGTTCAGGGCCATGACCGGGACCTTGTCGATGGTCTTGCCGAGCGCCATGGCCGTGGCGAGGGTTTCCTTGCTGGTTTCGACTCCGCGCACCACCTCGAGCATCTGCATGATGTTGGCGGGGCTGAAAAAGTGTGCGCCGACCACGTCGCAGGGGCGCTTGGTCATCGCCGCCATCTGGTCCAGGTCGAGACCCGACGTGTTGCTGGCGAGCACCGCGCCTTCCTTCATCGTGGCGTCGAGCTTGGCGAAGACTTCTTTCTTGAGATCCAGGTTCTCATAGACGGCTTCGATGACGATGTCCGCGTCTGCGACGGCATCGTAGTCCAGCACTCCCTCGATGAGGCCGAGGCGCGCGTCCCGCTCCGACTCGCTGATCCTGCCGCTCGTGACCATGCGGCCGTAGTTGTGCTCGATGACCGCCAACCCCTTTTCCAGCGCCTCCTGGTTCACTTCCAGCACCTTCACCGGAATGCCGGAGTCGGCGAAGCTCATGGCGATGCCGCCGCCCATCAACCCGCCGCCGATAGTCGCGGCTCTGCGGATTGTTTTCGTCGGCGTGTCGGCGGGCACGTCCGGAATCCGCGCCGCCTGGCGCTCGGAAAAGAACACGTGGATCATCGCCGCGCGCTGCGGGTGGGCCACGCAACGCAGGAAGTTTGCGTGTTCGGCGCGCGTGGCCTCGTCGAAGTCGTCGATTTCGATGGCCCCCTTGATCGAGTCGAAAGCCATCCGGCCGTTGAATTGGCCGCGCATCCGTCGAGCCAAGTAAGCTTCTCCGGCCTTGAACACGTCGGGGTTGGCGCGGTCGGCGTCGATCTTGTCGCGCTTGTGGCGAGCGAGGGGATACGGGCCTCCCTCGGCGACCCTCGCTTTCGCGAACGCTATGGCGCCGGTCACCAGATCGCCCTCGATGATCGCGTCGATGAGGCCGACTTCAAGTGCCTCTTCGGTATCGAAGGGATCGCCGGTGAGGATCGCCTGCATGGCGCGCTCCACGCCGATCAATCTCGGCACGCGCTGGGTGCCGCCGTCGCCGGGCAGCAGTCCGATCTTGATCTCGGGCAGGCCGACCGGTGCGCCGGGGGCGGCGACCCGGTAATGGCAGTACAGCGCCACTTCGAAGCCGCCGCCGAAGCAGGTACCGTTGAGGGCGGCGATAACGGGTTTTTCGCTTTCCTCGATGTATTCGGTCGCCCGCCGTTTCGGCTGCTCGTCGGGGTTCTGCGCGGTGCCGAATTCGCGGATGTCGGCGCCGGCGATGAATGCGCGTCCCTTGCCCGTGATGACTACGGCTTCCACGGAATCGTCGGCGAGGGCGGTCTCCATGTGTTGCGAAAGGTAGAAACGCACGCCGGAGCTCAACGGGTTGACCGGCGGGTTGTCGATGGTGAGCACGGCGACGCCGTCGCGCACGCCGTAATGGACCGTTCCGATCAGGGCCACGATCATTCCTCGCTGATGGATTGGCGGCGAGTATACGAGATCGACTGTTCGTCGGCGCTTCGCGTTGGCGGACGCAGCCGATTTCTGCAAGAATCCCGATTTTTCGGGGACACTGCGGGTGAGCGTAGCCCGGCGGCAGACACGCATCGTTTACGACGCCTTCATGGACTTGGTGGGCGGGGGCAAGACGCTCGTCGACACCGGCGATCTGGCGGCGTACATGCGTGATCGCGATCACCCGATGGACGCGTGGGAGATACGCGGCGAGTTCTTCCAGCTTCGGCGGATGGGACTCATCGATCTCGATGCCGATTCCGCGCGATGGTCTTCGGTTCCGGGCGGAGATTTCGAGTCGGCGCGGGCTGCGAGTCGGGGCGACGGCGGAACCGCTTCGAATGGACAGGCGGAAGACCAGTGATTTCAGAACCATGTGGTAAGCGGCCGCGGCGCGCCTTTCGGGCAGGCGCCTCCGAGGGGCGGGCAGGCGCCTCCGAGGGGCGTACACGTGAGTGACGCGACGGACGATACGGGCGAAGAAGCATCGATCGACTTTGAGAACGCCTTGGCGCAACTCGAAGCCCTCGTCGAAAAAATGGAGACCGGCTCGCTGAGCCTCGAGGAGTCGTTGCGCGCCTTCGAGCGCGGTGTCCGCCTTGCCCGTCACTGCCAGACCGTCCTCGAGCAGGCGGAACTTCGGGTGAAGGCGCTGCTTCAGGACGGTACCGAGGCGCCCGTACCCGACAGCGGCGCCGGCGAAGATGACCTTTGACCGCGCGAAGTTCGCGCATGCCATCGAAACCGTTCTCGAGAGTCACCTAAGCCGAAGTTCCGACATTGCACCGCACCTGGTCGAGGCCATGCGCTACATGGCTCTCGGCGGGGGAAAGCGCCTGCGGCCCGCGATAGTCTGCGGCACCTGCGTCGCGCTCGGCGGTTCCATGGAAGCTGCGCTCGACCCGGCGGCGGCGGTCGAATACCTCCACACGTATTCCCTGATTCATGATGACCTGCCGGCCATGGACGACGATGACCTGCGTCGGGGTCGTCCGTCCTGTCATGCGGCGTTTGACGAGGCGACGGCCATCCTGGCCGGCGATGCGATGCAGACTCTCGCATTCGAGGTGCTCGCCGGCGCGGATCACGTACCCCCTGCGACCCGGGTGCGGATGATTCAACTTCTCGCGTCGGCGGTGGGCTGGGAAGGCATGGTGGGGGGACAGGCACTCGATATCGTTGCCACCGGCGGCGATAGTCTGCCGATCGACCGGATCGCGCAGATGCATGCGGCCAAGACGGGAGCGCTGTTCCGGGCCTCCGTTCAACTGGGCGGCCTGGCCGCCGAACCCGACATCGACGAATCGCGATTTCGGGCGTTGACCGCGTTTGGCGAAGCGATAGGCGCGGCGTTCCAGATCGTCGACGACATCCTCGATGTGACGCAGTCGAGCGAGACGCTGGGCAAGAATGCGGGCTCCGACGAGGAGCAGGGCAAGAACACGGTGCCGGCGGTGGTCGGTCTGAACCGGGCCCAGGCGATGGCGATCGAGGCGCACGAACGTGCCTTGGGTCACCTGGAGTCGCTCGGCCTCTCGGACGGGCCGCTCGCGGAACTGGCGAACGCCGCGGTGAACCGTATTTCCTGAGTCCAAGAGCCTGAGCCAAAGGGGGGCGCTGGACTTCATGGCGCGGGCTCTATGCGGTGAATCCGGCCAGATCGAGATGCCACATCACGACATGCGCCGAGACAGCGGCCAGGACTCCCGCGAAGATGTCGTCGAGCATTATGCCGAATCCACCCGGTACGCGGCGGTCCGCCCAGGACACCGGCCAGGGTTTCAGGATATCGAACAGACGAAACAGCACGAAACCTGCCGCCATGACGAAAACGTTCGACGGAAGGCACGCCAGCGTCAGCCAGACGCCGGCCATTTCGTCGACGACGATGGCGGGGTCGTCGCCTAAGGCCCGCCTTGCGCAGACGCGGCGCAATAGCCACGTGGCGGCGGCGATCAACAGGCCGGCACTCGCGAACTGAACGGCCGGCGGCGCGTGCGCGAGCGTCCCCCACCAGATCAGCGCGCCGAGCAGCGAGCCATAGGTGCCGGGTGCGCCAGGCAACAGGCCGACGCCGAAACCCGTGGCGACGAGAATGTCGGGTTCCCGAAGGTCTCCTGTCGCGATGTCGCTAGCTTGCTGCATGCCGGCGCACGGCGCGATCGACCCAGCCGCTGTTCGTAACCGGGTGGAATCGTGCGCAGGCAATGCGGTCGAGTTGGGCCGCGCGGCGCGGAAACCAGGTGACGCCCCTGTGGCCGAGGACGACGACAGCCACGGCGAGCAGCGAAGTTTGCGGGTCGAGAGGTTGGTTCACCAAAGTCAGTCTGCAACTGCGGGCCGGCTAGAAGTGCCGGTATCCATGGGCTTCGTCTATCGACCGGACGTTTCCCCGGTCGACAACGGTGACGCCCTCGCCCTTGACGATTTCTCCGATCGCGGTCACCGGTTCGTCCGCGTCGGAATGGCTTCGGCCCGTGAAGAGCAGTTCGTAGTCGTCGCCGCAGGTGAGCGCGGTTTCGGGTTCGACGCCGTCGGCGAGCGGTACGGTCTCCAGCGTCAACCGCGCGCCGACGCCGCTGGCGCGGCAGATGTGTGCGAGATCGGCCAACAGTCCATCGGAGACGTCGATGGCGGCGGACGCTATTCCCCGCAACGCCCGGCCGAGTTGGATGCGCGGTTCGATGCGGTAGAAGCGGGGGTCGTTGGCCAACAGCGCCGCGTGTCCGGCGCCCAACGCGCCGGAGACGAAGATCGTGTCCCCGGCCCGCGCCCCGGAACGCAGCAGGCGAACGCCTGCGGGAACGAATCCGTGCGCCGTCACGGATATGGCCAGGGGGCCGCGGGCCATGTTGCCCCCTACGACGGCTGCGCCGTAGCGACTCGCATACTCGGCGATGCCCCGCGCGAAGGCTTCTATCCACGGGACATCGCCAGTGGGCACGGTAAGGGACACGACGCAATAGCTCGGGTCGGCACCCATTGCCGCCAGGTCGGACAGGTTGACGCCCATGGCGCGGCAGCCGACCAGGTCCCCCGGAGCGTCCGCCGGGAAGTGCCGCCCGGCGACAAGCGTGTCCGTCGTCACGGCCAGTTCGAATCCGTCTGGGACCGAAACGATGGCGGCGTCGTCGCCGGGCCCCACCAGCACGCGATCACCGCCTGCGGCGCCACCGAGAATCTGCCTGATTCGATCGATGATTTCGAACTCGTTCATTGCAGTTCCTGCGCCCGAAGATCGCGCGCGACGCGATCCAGAACGCCGTTTACGTACTTGTAGCTGTCTTCTGCGCCGAAGGTCTTGGCGAGGTTGATGTACTCGTCGAGCACCACCTTGAAGGGGATTTCGGGACAGGCGCTGAGCTCGAAGGTTCCGGCACGGAGAATGGCGCGTTCGACCTGGTTCAGTTCGGACACCTTCCGGTCGAGAAAGGGAGCGAAGGCGCGGTCCAGATCGTCGGTTTCGGCGATGATGCCGTCGAGGCATCGGTCGAAGAACGCCTTGTCAGCCTTTTTCAAGGTGCCGCTGTCGACGAACTGGGCGCGAATCTCGCTGGCGTCGTGCGAGGCGATCTGCCATTGGTAGATGGCTTGGACCAGCGCGCGTCTTGCCTGTCGGCGCGGCCACGCGGACATGGCTAGATTTGAGCTTGACGGAGCACTAGAGCCGGACCAGGAGATCGGCCATCTCCAAAGCCGCCCGCGCGGCGTCGCCGCCCTTGTCGCCGGCTTGGGGATCGGCGCGTTCGACGGCCTGTTGCAGGGTGTCCGTCGTCAATACGCCGAACACCATCGGCGTGTCCGTATCGAGCGCGGCCCGTTGCAGTCCGCTGGCGCACTCGCCCGCGACGAAATCGAAATGCGCCGTCTCGCCCCGGATGACGGTGCCGAGGGCGATAACCGCGTCGGTGTCCGGGTGCCGCTGCGCATAGCACTTGGCCGCGAGCGGCAACTCGAACGAACCGGGAACGCGTATCACCGGGACCCGCTCCACATCGACATGGTGCTTCCTCAGGACGTCCATCGCGCTCGCGATCATCGGGTCGACGACGGATTGGTTGTAGCGGGCCGCTATGATCGCGAAACGCTTGCCTCTCCCATCGATCTCGGGTTGTTCGGGTCTTTCATCGGCCATGCGGGACCATGCTACTTGGCTACTTGCGAATGACGAGGCGCAGGTCCCCGCCGATCATCTCCGATCGCGAGATTCTACCCGCAACGGCTTCCGCCATGCGTGCGAGGCGCAGTTCGGCCAGTGGCCGCGCGTCGCTGCCGAGGAACTTCGGCGCCAGGTAAAGCACCCACTCGTCCCACAGCCCCTGGGCGAGAAACGCCCCGGTGAGTGTGGCACCGGCCTCCACCATGACCTCGTTGCATTCGCATTTCGCGAGGTGCTCGAGCAGGCGCGTGAGGTCGACGCGTTCGCCCTCCTGCCGATTGACCCGGGCGTCCGGATGCCGGTCGGGGCCGTGCTTGCCGCAGGCGATGAGCGTCGGTCCTCCGTCCTCGAGAACCGTGGCATCCCCGGGTATGGCGCCGCGCGAACTGACGATGACCCGCAGCGGCTGTCGGAACCTGCCGTCGGCGGAGAACCGCGGCTCGCGCACCGTCAGTCTCGGGTTGTCGCCGCGCACGGTCCCCGCGCCGGTCACGACGGCACAGCTCCTCGCGCGCCAATACTGCACGTCGGCACGTGCCGCCTCGCTGGTGATCCAACGGCTCTCGCCGCTCGCCATGGCCGTGCGTCCATCCAGGGACATGGCCGTCTTCAGGCGCACCCAGGGTTGTCCCGTACGCATTCGCTTGAGCCAGCCAGGATTCAGTTCGCGCGCTTCGGAAATCTCTTCGACGTCCACCTGCACGCCAGCGTCCCGCAGTCGCGCGAATCCGCGGCCGTCGACGCTCGGATTCGGATCGGTCGAAGCCGCAACCACGCGCGCGATGCGGGCAGCGATCAGCGCGTCCGCGCACGGAGGCGTTTCGCCATGAATGGAACATGGTTCCAACGACACGTAGGCGGTGGCGTTTTCGGCCGGGCGGTCGGACACGCGCAATTGCGCGCCGGCGTCGGCCAAGGCGTTGGCCTCTGCGTGCGCCTGGCCGCGCCACATATGCCAGCCGCGACCGATCACGGCGCCGTCGCGCACGAGCAGGCATCCGACGCGGGGGTTCGGCGCGCAGGTGTAGAGGCCGCGTTCCGCCAGTTCGACCGCCGCGCGAAGATAGAGGCGGTCAGCCGCCGAGATCATCAGTCGGGTACCGTACTCAGATCCCGCACTACCTCGGAGAAGTCCTGCACGTCCTGGAAGTCCCGGTACACGGAGGCGAAACGCACATAAGCGACGCCGTCCATGTTTCGAAGCTCGGCCATGACCGCCTCGCCGACCGCGCGGGACGGCAATTCGCGCTCGCCGGTGGTGCGCAGCTTGTGCTTGATGCGGTTGATGGCGTTCTCGACCTCCTCGCGGCTCACGGGCCGCTTCTCCAGGGCGCGGTCGATGCCGCTTCTCAGCTTGTCCTCGTTGAAGGGTTCGCGCCCGCCGTCGCTTTTCTTGATGCGCGGCATGACGAGTTCGGCCGTCTCGTAGGTGGTGTAGCGTTCCGCGCAGGTGAGGCACTGCCGGCGGCGGCGCACCTGGTTGCCCTCCGCCACCAGCCGAGAGTCGATGACCTTGGTGTCGTCCGCACCGCAGAAAGGACAGTGCATGGTCAGCCGTCGGCGGCGTACACGGGAAACGACCTGCAGAGTTCCAGAACCTTGAGCCGAATCGACGCGATCATGTTGTCGTTGCCGATGTCGTCGAGAATGTCGCACATCCAGGCGGCGAGCTTTCGAAACTCGGCCTCGCCGAATCCGCGGCGAGTGCCGGCGGGCGAACCGATCCGCAATCCCGATGTCACGAACGGCGACCGGGGATCGTTGGGCACCGCGTTCTTGTTGACGGTGATGTTGGCGCGCCCGAGCGCGGCGTCGGCCGCCTTGCCGGTGATGCCCTTGGTCGTAAGGTCGACGAGGAACAGGTGATTGTCGGTTCCGCCCGACACCACGCGGTAGCCTCGATCAATGAAGCCGTTTGCCATGGTCCGGGCGTTGGCCAACACGCGCTCCTGGTAGTGCCTGAATTCCTCTGTGGCGGCCTCCTTGAAACACACGGCCTTGGCGGCGATGACGTGCATCAGCGGGCCGCCCTGGGAGCCGGGGAACAGCGCCGAATTGAGCCGTTTCTCGAGGCCCGCGCCGGCGTGGGAGAGGATGATGCCGCCGCGGGGGCCGGCCAGCGTCTTGTGCGTCGTGGAGGTCGTGACGTCCGCGATGGGAACGGGGTTCGGATACAGCCCGGCGGCGATGAGTCCCGCGACATGCGCCATGTCGACGACCAGGTAAGCGCCCACGCCGCGGGCGATCTCGCGGAATCGCTCCCAGTCCATCTTCCGGCTATACGCGGAGAACCCGGCCATGAGGAGCTTCGGCCGGTGCTCTTCGGCCAGGGCCCGCACCACGTCGTAGTCGACTTCGCCGGTGTCGGCGTCCACTCCGTACTGCACCGTGCGGTAGAGCTTGCCGGAAAAGTTCACCGGAGACCCGTGCGTCAGGTGCCCGCCGTCTGCGAGGCTCATGCCGAGGACGCAGTCGCCGGGCTCGAGCAGCGCGAGGTACACCGCCGCGTTCGCCTGGGAACCGGAGTGGGGCTGCACGTTGGCAAAGTCCGCGCCGAACAACGCCTTGACGCGGTCGATAGCGAGTTGTTCGACGATGTCGACGTTCTCGCAGCCGCCGTAGTAGCGCCGCGACGGGTACCCTTCGGCGTACTTGTTGGTGAGCACGCTGCCCTGCGCCGCGAGCACGCGCGGGCTCGCGTAGTTCTCGGACGCGATGAGTTCGACATGCTCTTCCTGGCGCCGGTTTTCCTGCTCGATGGCGAGCCAGACCTCGTCGTCGAAACCGCGAATCGACAAACCTTCCGCGAACATCCTAAGAGCCTACTTTCCCTATGCCGTGCTTCCCGGACGCCATTGTAACGCCGGGTGTCCTGCAAGGCTTGAACACGACTCATCGGGCCGGTGCTTCCGCTTCAATCGAGGAGTACGACCACCACGCCGCACCGGACGTTAGAATGTTGATTCGGACAGACCGCGAGTTCGAGCGATGAATTGGCACGATCACATCCACAGCTCTCCGGCGATATTGTCGGGCAAGCCCGTCGTTCGGGGCACGAGATTGTCAGCGGACTTCCTGCTTCGCCTATTGGCGGCAGGATGGACGGAAGCTCAATTGCTCGAAAACTATCCGCAGGTGTCACGGGAAGCGCTGCAGGCGCTGTTTGCATTCGCGGCGGAATGCGCGAAGGAAGAGACTGTCCGTCGATTCGCTGGCCCGCCGATGTCGTGAAACTGCTCGCGAACGAGAACGTACCTTTGGCGACCGTCAGTGCATTGCGCGATGCGGGCGAGGATGTTCTTTCCGTTACGGAAGATTCTCCGGGAGCCGCGGATGAAGCCATCGTCCAGTGGGCAAGACGGGAGGGACGCATCGTCGTTACGTTTGATCGGGACTACGGTGAACTGGTGTTCCATCACCGGCTACCGCCACCGGCGGGCGTGCTATATATGCGTTTCGACCCGGAAAGTCCGATCGAACCCGCAGCTTTCATTGCGCGACTGAAGGAGGATGGTGTTGAGTTGGAGGGTCGCTTCACCATGGTCAACCGTGACGGCATTCGACAGCGACCCATGCTTACAGGAGACACGACGTGATCGTTGAGCAGATCTGGACGGGCAACGCCCTGCGCAATTTCAATTACCTGATCGCCTGCCCGGAGACCGGCGAAGCGCTGGCCATCGATCCGCTGGATTTCGAGAAGTGCCTTTCGCGCGCGAAGGACCGCGGATGGGACATCACGCAGGTCCTCAACACCCACGAGCACGGCGACCATACCGGCGGCAACGGGCCGGTCATCGAAGCCACGGGTGCCAGGCTCCTCGCGCACCGGAACGCGGGGCCGCGGATCGACGGCATCGATGTGGGCCTGGGCGCCGGCGACGTCGTCACCGTCGGCAAGACGGTGGAACTGCTTGCGCTCGACACCCCCGGACACACCATGAGCCATATCTGCCTGCTGTCGAAAACGGAAGCGCCCGCGCTCTTTTGCGGCGATACGCTGTTCAACGCGGGCGCTGGCAACTGCCACGGCGGGGGCCATCCGGAAGAGCTGTACCAGACCTTCTCGGACCAGCTCGACGAACTGCCGGACGACACCCTCATATATCCGGGACACGACTACATCCTCGGCAACCTCGGCTTCACCCTGGACCGGGAACCCGACAACGAAGCGGCGGCCAGTCTATCCAGCGAGCTCGAAGGGACGCACGATCCGGACAACCCGATCGTCACGACCATCGCGCAGGAGCGCGAGATCAATACATTCTTTCGCCTGACCAGCCCGACCATCGCGAAGCGGCTCAGGGAAGCATTTCCAGACTTGTCCGAGGAACCCTCGCCGAAAGAGGTGTTCCTGAGGCTGCGCGAACTGCGTAACAGCTGGTAGGCCGCAGGCTCGCCGGGCCTCAACAGCGCACTCTCGCGCACCATAATGGTGCGTATGCCTCGTCATGTGGCGGTACGCCTGGCGAATCCCATGGATTGCTGGGTATTTCCGTTCCCGCTGCCAGTGGCACGATGATTGCATCGATAGGGCCGTGAGACAGAACAGTTCGCTGGTCTGCACATGGAAAAGCTAGGGTTCCGGCCTCCCCGAGGCGTCTGGTCCGAGAGCTTTCGGCCTCCCCTTGGAGTGGGCCCGCCGCGCTAGCGGCGGCGCCCCTCCCTTAGCGAGGTTACACGGAGGGACAAAAGCCCGGGAGACTGTTTGTCTCCGTGTGTGAACCGGAGTTAAGGGAACAGACCCATGAATATTCGCTTTCTGAGACCTATCTGCGCCGCATTGGTGGCGGCGCTGCTGTCTTTCGCGCTCCCCGCTTCCGCCAAGGACGACTACAGGATCGCCTGGAGCATCTATGTCGGATGGATGCCCTGGGGCTACGCCGACGATGCCGGCATCGTCGACAAGTGGGCGGACAAGTACGGCATCACCATCGAGGTGGTGCAGTTCAACGACTACATCGAGTCCATCAACCAATACACGGCGGGCGCCTTCGACGGCTGCACCATGACCAACATGGATGCCCTGACGATTCCGGCGGCCGGCGGCGTGGACTCGACGGCGTTGATCGTCGGCGACTTCTCCAACGGCAACGACGGCATATTGCTGAAGGGCGCCGGCGTGACGCTTGCCGATATCGAGGGCCGGCAGGTCAACCTGGTGGAACTCTCGGTGTCGCACTACACGCTTGCCCGCGCGCTCGACTCCATCGGCCTGTCCGAGCGCGATGTGCGGGTCGTGAACACGTCGGACGCGGACATGGTGGCGGCTTTCACCACGGCGGACGTGACCTCCGTGGTCACGTGGAATCCGCTTTTGTCGGAAATACTGGCGATGCCCGAAGTCACCAATGTCTTTGATTCGTCCAGCATCCCGGGAGAGATTATCGACATGCTGGTCGTAAACACCGAAACCCTTGCCGCGGACCCGCGCCTGGGCAAGGCGCTGGCGGGCGCCTGGTATGAAACCATGGCCGTCATGTCCGACCCGGGCGAAGCCGGCGACGCGGCCAAGACCCTGATGGCTACGGCCTCCGGGACGGACCTTGAGGGGTACAACGGGCAGCTTGCGGCGACGCGCATGTTCTTCGAGGCCGAGCCTGCCGTGGAGTTCGTGCGCTCGGATGATGTCGTGACCACGATGAAGAACGTTGCGGCGTTCTCGTTCGAGCACGGCCTGCTCGGCGAAGGGGCGCCGAACAGCGAATTCATCGGCATCGCGTACCCCGGCGGCGAGGTGTTCGGTTCGACGGACAACGTGAAGCTCCGTTTCGACGACACCTACATGAGCATGGCGGCGGACGGAGAACTGTAACCCGCAGTCTCCCGCGATTGGGGCCGCTGCACCATGCGTCTCATCAACCTCCGGCCGAGCAGGGGCGCGGCGCTCATCGTCGCGGCGCTGCCGTTCGCGGCGCTCGTCGTCGTCTACCTGGCATTCTCGGACCTTCGGCTCGAGGCCAACCCGAACGACAAGCTGCTCCCGAGCATGGAGTCGTTCGCCGCGGCGATACACCGCATGGCTTTCGAACCGAGCGTTCGCACAGGTGAGATCCTCCTGTGGGCGGACACGGCGGCGAGCCTCCAGCGGTTGTTCATCGGCATCGGGGTCAGCGCGCTCGCCGGATTCACGTTCGGGATCCTGAACGGGCTGATCCCGTGGTTCTCGGCAACGTGGTCGCCGCTGGTGCGGGTGATCTCGATGATTCCGCCCATGGCTATTCTGCCGATACTGTTCATTACTTTCGGCCTCGGCGAACTGGCCAAGGTGGTGCTGATCGTGTTCGGCACGGCGCCGTTCATCATGCGCGACCTCGAGCAACGGGTCCGGGAACTCCCGAGGGAGCAGATCGTCAAGGCGCAGACGCTGGATGCGAACACCTGGCAGATCGTCGTGCGGGTCGTCGCGCCCCAGGTGTTGCCGAGGCTGATCGACGCCGTGCGTCTTTCGCTCGGCGCCGCCTGGTTGTTCCTGATCGCGGCGGAGGCCATCGCCTCGACGGAGGGTCTCGGCTACCGGATCTTCCTCGTGCGTCGATATCTCGCCATGGACGTGATCCTGCCGTACGTCGCGTGGATCACGGTGCTTGCCTTCCTGCTCGATGCGGGGTTCCGCAGGTTCAACGCGTTCTTCTTTCCCTGGTACGGGACTAACCGATGATGGGCGACGACCGCGGGGCGCTCATTCGCGTCTCGCACCTGTGGAAGAGCTACCCGGAGACGGCGGTCCTGGAACGGATCAACCTCACGGTGGAGCGGAACGAGTTCGTCACCGTGGTGGGCGCGTCCGGTTGCGGCAAGACGACGTTCTTCAAGCTGTTGCTCGGCGAGGAGCAGCCGACGCGGGGCATGATCGAGGTCGACGGCAAGCCGCTCTCGCCGGAACCCGGCAAGGATCGAGGAGTGGTCTTTCAGCGCTATTCCGTGTTTCCCCATCTGACGGTTCTGGAGAACGTGTTGCTGGGGCTGGAACTGCGCCGCTCCAAGCTGTTGTGCCGCAGCTTCGGCCGCCGGCGGCGGGACGAGGTGGAACAGTGCGAGCGGATGCTCGACCGAGTGGGATTGCTGTCGGCGGCGAAGTCCTATCCCGACGCCCTGTCGGGAGGCATGCAGCAACGGCTGGCGTTGTCGCAGACGCTGATAACGGGCCCGGAAATCCTGCTGCTGGACGAACCGTTCGGCGCGCTGGATCCGGGTATCCGCTCGGACATGCACGAACTCGTGCGCGAGTTGCACCGGGAACTCAAGCTGACGGTACTGATGATCACCCACGACCTTTCGGAAGGATTCCGGCTGGGGACGCGGTTGCTGGTCTTCGACAAGGTGCGGGTGGACCCTCACGAGCCGGATGCCTACGGCGCCACCATCACCTACGACGTGCCGGTCACCAGGAACCGGAACAACGGAAACGGGCAGGCGGAGTCCGTGTTGTAGCGACCGGACACAGGAACGCACAGGGGAGAAATACGCATGAGCGATGCGAACACGTATCGGGACACGTTGCCGGGCGGACGGCACTGGTCGTTCCTGGCGCGAGGCGGGACGACGCTGGAACTCACCGACATCGAGGGCGGCGGCAACGTCGGCATGCTGTTCTACAACCCGGCCAACCCGCTGGAGCGGCTCAATCTGCCGGACACGCTCAAGTGCCAGCACACCTTCAAGCTGACCGCGGGCCATTGCCTCTATTCGGACATGGGACGGATCTTCTGTTCGATCACGGCCGACAGCGTCGGCTGGCACGACGCGTCGAGCGGAACCTGCAATGCCGGGATCGTGGCGGGCAAGTGGGGGACCCGCGATTACCAGGAGGCGCGCAACGACTACCATCGCAATGGCCGCGACTGCTTCCTCATCGAACTCGGCAAGTATGGGCTCGGCCGGCGCGACATGGCCGCCAACGTGAACTGGTTCAGCCGGGTGGACGTCACGGAGGATGGGGACATGGTCCTGGCCGAGGGCCATTCGCCGCCGGGCGCCACCCTGACCCTGCGCTTCGAGATGGATACGTTGGTGCTGATGCACACCTGTCCGCATCCGCTGGATGCGTCGCAGGACTACCCCCGAAAACCGATCGAGTACGCGCTCGGCGTGGCGCCGCCGGTCGCTGACGACGATCCATGCCGTCTCTCGCGGGAAGAGAACGGCCGGGGTTTCCTTAACAACGCGCTGTACCTGTTGGGATCGGGAGAATCGTCATGATGCGGGAAAGCGGCCGCTCGGTGGGGGACGCGTATCGCGTCGAGGTCGTCGGCGCCGGCGACTACTGGATGGAGGAGGTCCGTGCTGGCGAGACGTTCCGCATCACGGACCTCAAAGGCAACCAGGCGGTGGACACGCTGTTCTTCAACGCCGATCGTCCGCACGAGCGATACAGCGCGTTCGATACGGTGCGCGAGCAGCGCAACCTGTATCTGACGGCGGGGACGACGCTGGTTTCCGACGAGGGCAACCCGATGCTGGACATCGTCGCCGACACCTGCGGCCGCCACGACACGTTGGGAGGCGCCTGCGCGGGCGAAAGCAATACCGTTCGCTACGCCCTGGAGAAGAAAACCATGCACTCCTGCCGCGATAGCTGGCTGCTCGCCGTCAACACGCACACCAGATGGGGTCTCACCAAGCGCGATCTGACCCACAACATCAATTTCTTCATGAACGTGCCGGTGACTCCCGCGGGCGGCCTGACATTCGAAGACGGCATCAGCGCTCCGGGGAAGTACGTGGAGCTCAGGGCGCGGATGAACGTGCTCGTGCTGATCTCCAACTGTCCGCAACTCAACAATCCCTGCAACGGCTACAACCCGACGCCTATCGAACTCGCGACCTGGTCGCGCTGACATGTTCGACCGAGTGCTGATCGCCAACCGCGGCGCCATCGCTGTCCGCATAGCGCGGACCCTGCGGCGCATGGGAATCCATAGCGTGGGGGTATATGCGGAGTCGGATCGCGATTCGCTGCACCTGGCGGCGATGAACGAAGCCTGCCCATTGGGCGGCGGCGGGGCGCCGGACACCTACATGAACGAGTCGAGGCTGTTCGAGATCATCGACCGCACGGGTGCCGAGGCGGTGCATCCGGGATACGGCTTCCTGAGCGAAAACGCGGGGTTCGCCGAGCGCCTCGCCGAGCGGGGCGGCGTTTTCATCGGGCCTCGACCGGAGCACATCCGTCGCTTCGGTCTGAAACACGAAGCGCGCGCGATCGCTTCACAGGCGGGCGTACATCTCTTGCCTGGGAGCGGGCTGCTCCGGGGCGTGGAGGAAGCCGTGATTGCGGCCGAGCGCATCGGCTATCCGGTGATGCTGAAGAGCACGGCCGGCGGCGGCGGTATCGGCATGCGGCGCGCGGACGGTGCGGCCGAACTGGAAGAGGCGTTCGACCGTACCCGGCGCCTGGCGGCGAACAACTTCGGCGACGGCGACCTGTACCTGGAAAAACTGATCACGGCGCCGCGACACGTCGAGGTGCAGGCGTTTGGCGACGGTCGCGGAGACGTGGTCATCATCGGCGACCGAGACTGCACGCTGCAGCGGCGGCACCAGAAAGTGATCGAGGAGTGTCCGGCGCCGAACCTGCCGACGGCGGTGCGCGAAGCGCTTCATGCACAAGCCCGCGCACTCCTCGCCAGCGTCGAGTACCGCATGGCGGGCACCGTGGAGTTTCTCTACGATGCGGCCGCCCGACGCTTCTACTTCCTCGAAGTGAACACGCGGCTGCAGGTGGAGCACGGCGTGACGGAATGCGTTTACGGCGTGGACCTCGTGGAGTGGATGCTGCGTCTGGCGGCGGATGAACTGCCATCGTTCGCGGACCTGGTGCCCGCCGGGCCTTCGGGACACGCGGCGCAGGCGCGGGTCTATGCGGAGGACCCGAACCACGAGTTCCGGCCGACTCCGGGCGATGTCGCGCACGCCGCATTCCCCGAGCGGCCCGGTCTGCGGGTAGATACATGGCTGCGCTCGGGCGTCAGCGTCTCGCCGTATTTCGATCCCATGCTGGCGAAACTCATCTGCCACGCGCCGACGCGGGAGAACGCGCTCGATGCGCTGTCGGCGGCATTGCGCGACAGCAGCGTGTACGGCATTGAAACCAATCTAGATTACCTCGCCCTCGCGCTCGATATTCCGGCCTTCCGCCGGGCCGAGATGACCACGGCCAGTCTTGGGCAACTCGACTATGCGCCCGCGAGTTTCGACGTGGTCGAGGGCGGAGCGTCCACCACCGTGCAGTCGTGGCCCGGACGGCAGGGATACTGGAGCGTCGGCGTCCCGCCCTCGGGTCCGATGGATGATCTCTCGTTTCGGCTCGGCAACCGTCTGCTCGGGAACGCGCCCGACGCGGCGGGCTTGGAAATCGTCGTCCAGGGGCCGCGTCTGACCTTCAACACCCCCGCCGCGTGCGCGCTTGCCGGTCCGCCCTGCGAAGCCGATCTCGACGGCGCACCGCTGCCGGTCTGGTCGACCTTCGAGGTCGAGCGCGGGCAGACGCTCCATATCGGTCGAATCGAGGGCGGCGTCCGGGCATACCTGCTGGTTGCGGGGGGCATCGATGTGCCTGAAGCGATGGGCTCCACGGCGACCTTCGCGCTCGGCGGAATCGGCGGCTTCAACGGCAGGTCGCTGCGCGCCGGGGACACGCTGCGCCTCCGGCCGGTCGCCGCGGGGTCGTCGGTGCTGCCCGCGGACAGGCGTCCGGACTATGGGGCGCGCGAGGCGATCCGCGTGATCATGGGTCCGCACGCAGCCCCGGATTTCTTCACCGAAGACGATATCGAGACGTTTCTCTCGGCCCGGTGGACTGTGCACTACAACTCGAGCCGAACGGGCGTCCGGCTCGCGGGGCCGCAGCCCGTCTGGGCGAGACCGGACGGTGGCGAGGCGGGTCTGCATCCCTCGAACATCCACGACACGGCTTATGCCTTCGGCAGCATCGATTTCACCGGCGACATGCCGGTCATTCTGGGACCGGACGGCCCGAGCCTGGGCGGTTTCGTTTGTCCGGCGGCGGTGGTCAACGCCGATCGCTGGAAGCTCGGTCAACTCGCGCCCGGCGACAAGGTCCGTTTCGTCCCGATCACAGATGAGGATGCGGCGCGGCTGGAAAAGGAACTCGATGCCTATATCGACAAGCTGGATTACTTCCCCGCCGCATCTGCGGTTGCCGCAAGGCAGGATCCCGTGATCCGTCGCGCCGGCTATGAGGCATCGCGGTCGGCGGACGGCGACTTCGTCATTCGCCGGGCGGGCCAGGAGTGGCTGCTGGTCGAATTCGGCCCCCATGTGCTCGACATCGCCTTGCACCTGAAGGCGCACGCCTTCGCGGCGCGGCTCGAGGACGAAGCCGTGCCCGGTATCGTCGAGAACACGCTCGGCATCCGCTCCCTGCAGATTCGCTTCGACCGCGCCAGGTGGAATGCGGAGTCGCTTTCCGCGCGGCTCGTGCCGATGCTGGAAGAAATCGGGCGGGTCGACGACATGGCGCCGGAGTCGCGCATCGTCCGGCTGCCCCTGTCGTGGGACGATCCCGCCTGCCGGGAGGCGGTGGAGCGGTACATGCGGGTGGTTCGCGAGGATGCGCCCTGGTGCCCCGACAACATCGAGTTCATCCGGCGCATCAACGGTCTCGACGATGCGCGCGCGGTAAAGGACATCGTGTTCGACGCGAGCTACCTGGTGATGGGTCTCGGCGACGTGTACCTCGGCGCCCCGGTCGCGACGCCGCTCGATCCCCGGCACCGGCTGGTGACCACGAAGTACAACCCTGCGCGCACCTGGACGGCCGAGAACTCCGTCGGCATCGGTGGTTCCTATCTCTGCATCTACGGCATGGAAGGGCCCGGCGGCTACCAGTTCGTAGGCAGGACGCTGCAGGTCTGGAATCGGCACCGAGTCGGCCCGGCGTTCGATGAACATTGGTTATTGCGTCCGTTCGACCAGATCCAGTTCTACGAGGTCGATGCCGAGACCTTGCTCGAGATGCGTGAGGCATTCCCGCGCGGGGAACTCGCGCTCGACATCCGTTCCACCCGTTTCGACTACGGTGGCTACGTTCGATTCCTCGATGCCAACGCGGGCGTGATCGAGGCATTCGCCGAACGGCGAAAGCGCGCGTTCAATGCGGAACTTGCGGGCTGGCGCGAACGCGGCCTGCTGACGTTCGAGACGACTCTCGCGGACGGCGCGGCGGAGGAGGACGAGGCGCGAATCCCGCCAGGCGCGACGGTGGTGACCAGTCCAATGGCGGGTTCCATCTGGTCCGTGCGCGCGGATTCGTCGCGGCCGGTGGCCCGCGACGAAGTGCTGGTCGTCGTCGAGGCGATGAAGTCGGAGTTCGAGATTCGAGCGCCCGCGGCGGGGAAGGTGTCCCTTTCCGTATCCAGGGGCCAGTTGGTCGCACCGGGACAAAGACTTGCGGTGATCGAGTCGCCATGAGCGGCTGCTCGACATGAATCTCTCCATCTCGGCCTTGGCCGAGGGATATGGATCGGGCGCGATGACGCCCAGGGGAGTGATCGAGCAGGTCGGCGACGCCATACGGCGCGGTACCGGCCACTGCGCGTGGATACACCTGCTGGGCGAAGCGGCGCTGGAAACACATCTGAACCGCCTTGAGACGCTCGACCCCGCCGAGCATCCCCTGTGGGGCGTGCCGTTCGCGATCAAGGACAACATCGATCTCGCCGGGTGTCCCACCACGGCGGCGTGTCCCGCATATTCGTACGTTCCTCAGTCATCCGCGACCGTTGTGGACCGGTTGCTGGGGGCGGGCGCGGTTCCGGTCGGCAAGACCAATCTCGATCAGTTCGCCACGGGCTTGGTGGGCACGCGGTCGCCATACGGCGCGATGCGCAACGCCATCGATCCGGACTATATCGCCGGAGGCAGCAGCGGCGGCTCGGCCGTGGCGGTCAAACTCGGCATGTGCAGTTTCGCCCTCGGCACCGATACCGCGGGTTCGGGACGCATGCCGGCCGCGTTCAATGGACTCGTCGGCTTCAAGCCGACGTTCGGCTGGTGGCCGGCGCGAGGCGTCGTGCCCGCCTGCCGGACTCTCGACTGCGTTTCGGTCTTCGCGGGCGCCGTCGCCGATGCGTACGCGGTCGCCGGCGTCGCCGGCGGTTTCGACTTCGACGACGCGTACTCCCGGCGGATGGACTTTCGCGGCTTCGATGTTTCGCGGCCCCGCGTGGGCGTGATCGACCCTGACCGCGTGTCCGCCTGCGATGCGGATCATGCCGAAGCCTACCGTGCCTTCGTCGCGTCGATAGACGGCAAGAAGGTCGAAATCGATCCGGCGCCGTTGTTCAGGGCCGGAGATCTCCTCTACGAAGGTCCGTGGCTGGCGGAACGCTTTGCCGTACTCGAAGCGTTCATGGCCCATCACGCCGAAGACATGCATCCGATCACGCGGGACATCGTCGCGGGGGGCGCCGCGGCTTCGGCGGCTACGGCCTTCCGGGCGCAGTATGAGCTCGCCGAGTTGAAGCGCGAAGCGACTCGGGTGTTCGAAACGGCGGACGTGCTCATCGTGCCGACGGCGCCGACGATATTCACCATCGACGAGGTGGAGCGCGACCCGGTGGCGACGAACAGCCGGTTGGGCATCTTTGTGAATTTCGTCAATCTGCTCGACCTTTGCGCGCTGGCCATTCCGGCGGGCAGATTGCCGACGGGATTGCCGTTCGGGGTCACGCTGATCGCGCCGGCGGGCCGGGACCATGCCTTGCTCGATTACGGCGCGCGGTTGCTCGGCGAGTCCACTTCAACCGGCGAGCGTCCCGGAGAGACCCATGTCGCGGTCTGCGGCGCGCACCTTTCGGGACAGCCGCGAAACGGCGAGTTGACCCGGCTCGGTGGCTATCTCGTCCGCAGCGCGCGCACGAGCCTTCGCTATCGGCTCTACGCGTTGCCGGACGGCATGCGGCCCGCGCTGATTCGCGACGAGGCTGGTGGCGCGGCCATCGCAGTGGAAGTCTGGTCACTTCCAACGACCGCTGTCGGCGGCTTTCTGGCCGGTATCGGCCCGCCTCTCGGGCTCGGAAGGATCGAGTTGTCCGATGGTGCTTGGGTCGCCGGCTTTATCGCCGAACCCGCCGCGACGCTGGACGCGACCGAGATTACCCGCTTCGGCGGCTGGCGCGCGTACCGGGCCTCGGTATCGCGAGGCTGATACGCCAGCCGGTCGTCACCGAGCCGCATCGGGCGACAATCCCACGGAGATTGCGGACATCGGCGATTGCGCTCCGTTCGGCCGGCGTCCACGCTGGGCGGCGGTTTGAGTGCGTAAAAGAGGCCATGATACTTTCGCTGGCGATGCGCCGAGCGGCGCGCTCGTGCCGAACAGGGGGACATACCCATGAAGGCAAATCCCGTTCTTTCTTCGGAAGACCCGCTGTATCCGAGTTCCGACGGTCTGCCGTTGGCTGAGAACGACTGGCAGCTAGCGGCGATCCTCGATGCCATCGCCGCGTTGAAACTGCGTTACCGCGATCGATCCGACGTTTACGTGTCGGGGGACCTGCTGATCTACTACGAGAAGGGCAACCCGGGGAGGTGTGTGGCACCCGATGTCTTCGTCGTCTTCGGAGCGGCGAGGCACAACCGCATGGTGTACAAGCTCTGGGAGGAGCCGAAACCGCCGGACTTCGTTCTGGAGGTGGCGTCCGAGAACACCTGGAGGAAGGACTTGGGCGAAAAGCGCGCGCTCTACGCGAAACTGGGCGTGCGCGAGTACTGGCTCTTCGATCCCAGGGACGAGTATTTCGATCCCCCGCTGCAGGGACTCGTTTTGCGGGGCGGGGCCTATCGCGCGTTGCCGGGGGTGCCGGATGACGGCGCTCGGACGATTCGGAGCGAGGTGCTCGGTCTCGATGTACGCGTTGAGGACGATGTACTGCGTTTTCGCGATCCTGCGACCGGAGAGTATCTACGGAACCTCGCGGAGGAGAAGGCCGCCCGCCAAGCTGCGGAAGCCCGCATCGCTGAACTGGAAGCGCGTCTGCGCGAACCATAGCTGAGATCCAGTGCCGGCGAATCCGGGCAGAACGAAAGCAAGCTGGTTAGTCAATGGCGTACGCGCTCGAAAAGCGGGATGATGGGGCGCGCTTGAGCGATGCGGACGGAGAAGTGATGTCGGATGGCGAGTGGGCGTTTCCGGAGACGTTACAGCCTGGTCCCGAGGATGTGAGCTTTGATCTCGACGTTGCCCTGAACGCGGTGGTCACGCTGCGAGCCGATGTCCCGGAGGATGCGTTCACCGCATCCGCGCTCGGAACGGAACGCGTCGGCAACGGCGTTGTCATCGACGAGGACGGGTTGGTCCTGACCATCGGCTACCTGATCGCGGAAGCGACCAGCATTTGGCTCACGAGCAACCTGGGCAGGCCCGTCGCCGCGTACGGCCTGGCCTACGATCACATCACCGGGTTCGGGCTGGTGCGCGCGGTGGAGCCGCTGAAAGCGACGGTTCTGCAGCGCGGCTCCGCCGATTCGTGCCGGCGCGGCGATCAGGTGTTCGTCATCGGCCAGGGCGGACGGGCGCATGCCCTGAAGGCCGGCGTGACCGACAAGCGGCAATTCGCAGGGTACTGGGAATACCTGCTCGACGAAGCCCTTTTCACCACGCCCGCGCATCCGGAGTGGGGCGGGGCGGCGTTGGTTGGAGAAGACGGCAAGCTCCTGGGTGTCGGCTCTCTGCTGGTGCAGGAAGTCGTCGGCGGGGAGAACGTGCAAGGCAACATGATCGTGCCGATCGACCTCCTGAATCGCACGCTCGACGACTTGTTGTCCACCGGGCGTTCGCCATTGCCGCCGCGTCCGTGGATCGGAATGTTCACTGCGGAAACGGACGACCGGCTCGTCGTCAGCGGCCTCGCGCGCGGTGGTCCGGCGGCCGGTGCCGGCGTGCGGCCAGGCGATATGATCCTGGAGGTCGACGGCGAACGCGTGTCGACCCTGGCGCAGATGCTGTCCGCAATCTGGAACCTCGGCTCGCCGGGGGTGACGGTACCCCTTGCCTTTTCACGTGCGGGCCAGGTGCTGGGCTGCAGGATCAAGTCCGCGGACCGCAACGATTTCCTGAAGAAGCCCGTACTGCATTGAGTTCGAGCGCGCCGACCGGATAACCCGGATCAGTTGCTGCGCAGTACTCTTCCGGCGCGCTCGCCCGTCAGTTCGTCGTCCCGGAGGAGGACTTGGCCATTGCACAGCGTCGCCTTGTAGCCGACGGCGCGCTGGATGAAGCGCGGCGCGCCGAACGGGAAGTCGTGAACGATTTTCGGCATCCGCTCCTCCAACCGGTCCAGATCGAAGACATTTATATCGGCGCGCTTGCCCGCGGCCAGGGTGCCCCGGTCGTCGAGGCCGAGCACATCGGCGGGCACCGCGGTGATCCGGCGAACGGCCTCCTGCAGGCTGTAGACCCCTGCGTCGCGATGCCAGTGGGAGAGGATGAAGGTCGACCAACCGGAGTCGATCATCTGGCTCACGTGCGCGCCGGCGTCCCCCAGCCCCGGCATCACCCAATCCGTCGTGATCAGTCTTTGCACGGCTTCGAGGTCGGTATTGAAAGCCCGGAGATGGAATAGCGCCTTGCCGTCGGACCGGTCGCTGATCCGCAACCAGGTCTCCGCGGGATGCTCCCCCGCGGCCTGCGCCACGTGATAAAGGCTCTCGTCCGGCTGGTGGGTGTAGCGCGGTCTTTGCGCGTCGCCCATCCAGAACCAGCGTTTCATCGCCTCCATCACCGGTACGCCCTGGGCCTTGACCTCATCGATCAACCGGCGCCGGGTTTCGGGGTGCCGAATCGCCTTCAGGCGCCCATCGAGGTCCTGTTCGCGCAGCGCGTTCCACGCTGGCGTGCGGAAAAAGTTGTTGGTCATCAAGCCGCCGACGCCCCCGCCGCTTCTCGGCACGGTGATGGAGGTCACCTTGAGGCCCTCGGCGCGCATGGCCTTCATCTTCTCGTCCAGGCGTTCGGGGCCGAACTCGGCCGCCGAACTGAATAACGCGCCGCGGGTGACGCGCGCCTCGTCGGCGATGAGCGCTATTTCCTCTTCGAACTCCTGGAAGCTCGAAACGGTCTGCATGAAACCGCCGTGCGCGCCGACTTCCCTGGCCACCGCCCGCAGTTCATCGCGATGCGCGAATGTGCCGGGAATCGAACGGCCGTCGGGCAGGCGGTGCTGCGGCAGGCGGTTGGTGGAAAAACCGAGGGCGCCTTCCTTGACCGACTGCCCGGCCAGCGCCGCGATCTGCCGGATTTCGTCTTCGGTCGCGGGTTCTTCAACGGCGCGCTCGCCCATCACGTAGAACCGCGTGGCGCAATGGCCGACCAACCCGCAGACATTGATCGAGGGACCGAGCGCTTCGAGGGCGTCGAGATAGCCGCCGTAGGACTCCCAGTTCCACGGCAGGCCATGCAGGATGGCGTTCTTGGGGATGTCCTCGACCGTCTCCATCATGCCGGCCAGGAACTCCCTGTCGGCCGGTTTGCACGGAGCGAACGTCACGCCGCAGTTGCCGAGGAGGGCCGTCGTGACGCCGTGCCATGTAACGGACGTGACCTGCGGGTCCCAACCGATCTGGGCGTCGAGATGCGTATGCAGGTCTACGAAGCCGGGCGACACGACCAGTCCATCGGCCTGGATCTCCTGCTTGCCCCTGCCGTCGACCTTGCCGATCTCGACGATTTGATCGCCGTCCACGGCGATGTCCGCGTGGAACGGTTCGCGGCCCGTGCCGTCGACTACATTGCCGCCCCGAATGACCAGGTCGTGGCTCATGGTTTACCCTTCGTTGATTGTCCGTTTGCCGGATGATAGGCAATGCGCTAGCCGGCTACCATCGATGGCGATTCCGGCTCAAGCGGAAATGGAGCGAGATCTGTTTGTCTGCTTCGCGCGGGCCGGCGAACGCACACCACAAATCGAAACTATTGCTGTCACGGGAAGCGGATGGACAATCGATCTGAGGCGCTCGCGCTGTTGAGGCGCTCGCTGGCCAACGAGGATGCCGAGTTCCGGGACGGACAATGGGAGGCGATCGACGCCTTGGTCAGCCGCCGGGAGCGGGTGCTCTTGGTGCAGCGAACCGGCTGGGGGAAGAGCGCCGTCTACTTCGTCGCGACCCGGATGCTTCGCGAAAGGGGTTTCGGCGCGACATTGATCGTGTCGCCCCTGCTGGCCCTGATGCGCAATCAGGTCTCGGCGGCCGAACGGATGGGAGTGCGGGCGTTGAGCATCAATTCCACCAATCGGTCGGAGTGGCCAGCCCTGCGGCGGGCGGCGTTGTCGGACGAGGCGGACGCCCTGCTGATCTCGCCTGAACGTCTCGCGAACGAGAGTTTCATGGACCAACTGCTGCTGCCGATTTCGGAGCGAATAGGGCTTCTTGTTGTGGACGAGGTCCACTGCATATCGGACTGGGGCCATGATTTCCGACCGGACTATCGCCGACTTGTCAGCGTGCTCCGGCGAATGCCCGCGAACTTGCCGATAGTAGGCACCACCGCGACGGCCAATGATCGCGTCATCGACGATGTGACGAGCCAGCTTGGTCGATTAAGGGTCCAGCGAGGGCGGTTGATGCGCGAAAGTCTGCAGCTGCAGACGATCCGTCTGCCGACGCAGGCTGAACGCCTCGCGTGGCTTGCGGAACATATCGAAGAACTCCCGGGTACGGGCATCATATACACCCTGACGACGCGCGACGCCGAGCAGGTTTCCGCCTGGCTGAACCAGTGCGGAACCCTTGTTCGACCGTACCACGCCAGCATCTCCGATGAGCGCTACGAAAGTTCGGACGCATATCGTCGACGTTTGGAACTCGCCCTTGATCGGAACGAGGTCAAGGCGCTGGTAGCGACGATCGCTCTCGGCATGGGCTACGATAAACCGGACCTTGGGTTCGTGGTGCACTACCAGGCGCCGGGCTCGATCATCGCGTACTACCAGCAGGTCGGACGGGCGGGTCGTGGCGTCGAACGCGCATTGGGCGTGGTTATGTCGGGAGTCGAAGACGGGCATATCCACGAGTACTTTCGACGCACCGCGTTCCCCGATGAACGATGGGTAGGGGAGGTTCTGCAGGCGCTCGAGGATAGTGAAGACGGCATGAGCATCCGCGGCCTGGAGCAGTCATTGAACCTTCGCTACGGACAGATTGATCAGGTCCTCAAGATGTTGTCCGTGGACAATCCTGCTCCGATCATCAGGGAAGGCGGCAGATGGCGGCGAACGGCCGTTCCGTATCAGATGGACCTCGAGCGCATCGCCCGGTTGACAGCGCAACGGGAACTGGAATGGCAGGAAGTCCAAACCTACATCGACACGCCGGGATGTCTGATGCGGTTCCTGGCGGAAGTGCTTGACGATCCCGATCCGAAACCCTGCGGAAGATGCATGTCTTGTCTGGGAAGTCCTGTTGTCGATGATTCGGTTGCCCGTCAGACGGTAGCGGCCGCCACCCGTTTTCTTCGCCAGGCAGAGGTACCACTCGAGTGCAATAAGCAGGTCGCAAGGGAGTCGTTTCCGATATACGGCTGGGCGGGGAATCTCCCTCTCGCGCTTCGTGCGGAACAGGGACGAATACTGTCTCGGTGGGCGGATGCGGGCTGGGGCGAAGTTGTGGCGCGCGACAAGCGCGATGGTTGTTTTCGAGACGGTCTTGTCCAATCGTCGGCAGAGATGATCAGGGATCGCTGGCGGCCCGACCCCCGGCCCGAATGGGTTACGTGCGTCCCCTCGAATCGTCATCCGCAGCTGGTACCAGACTTTGCCGGTCGCCTCGCCGAAGCGCTGTCGCTCCCCTATGTGCCGGCAGTCCTAAAGGTGAAAGACAACCCTCCGCAAAGGGAGCAGCAGAACCGATTCCATCAGTGCAACAATCTCGACGGCGTATTCGCCATTGAAGGTGAAGTCGGAAAAGGTGCGGTCCTCTTGGTCGACGATGTGGTGGACTCGGGATGGACGCTGACGGTCATCGCGGCGCTGCTCCGGCAAGCGGGCTGCGAAGCGGTCTTGCCATTCGCGCTTGCGACGTCGAGCGTCGGGGGTTGAAGTGAACGTGACCCCGCATGCCGAAGCGATAATGCTGCTTTCCGTTTCGTTCGGCAGATCCGAATCACAAACTGCGAGTCCGCTCTCACCGACGGAGTGGGGCAAGTTCGCTGGCTGGCTGAAGGAAGGGGGGCATGCTCCGGGCGACCTGCTGAAGGGTGATCTACCAGACCTGCTTCAGGACTGGAAACATCCCAAGGTGACGGTAGAGCGTCTCCAGGCCCTGCTCAACCGGGGAGCGATGCTTGGATTCTTGCTGGAGAAGTGGCAGAGAGCGGGCCTTTGGGTCTTGACGCGGTCGGACGATGAGTATCCAAGGCGCCTGAAACAGCTTCTTGGTCGGACGGCTCCGGCGGTCCTGTTTGGCTGCGGCGACAAAAAGCTCCTCAATGCAAGCGGCATCGCTGTTGTGGGTGCCAGACATGCGGACGACGCAGATGTCCACTTCGCCGAGAGGATTGGCCGCCAAGCTGCTGAATGCGGAAAGTTGATCGTTTCCGGCGGCGCCGCAGGGGTGGATCAAGGAGCGATGCTCGGTGCCCTCCATGCCCAGGGGACTGCCGTCGGTGTTCTGTCGGAGAACCTTCTTCGGCACGCGACATCGGCAAAGTACCGGCGCCACCTCATTTCCGCGGATTTGGCGTTGACGTCGCCGTTCAACCCGGAAGCACGTTTCCATGTGGGCAACGCCATGGCGCGCAACAAGTATGTCTATTGCCTGGCGGAAGAAGCGGTCGTTGTCAGTAGTACACGCGACAAGGGCGGAACGTGGAGCGGTGCTGTCGAGAACCTGAAGAAAGGATGGGTGCCTCTATGGGTCAAGCGAACTCAAGCCCCAGGATCCGGCAATCCCCATCTTGTCGAACTCGGCGGTCGGTGGCTGGAGAACCTCGGCGATCTTGTCCAAGCCGTATCTGGATCCGGAACCATCGAATCCACCAAGTGAGGAACTCTACGTCAAGGTTCGGTCGTTGGCAGCTGACCTCTGCGCGGAACCGAAAAGTGCGGGCGATGTGGCCGCTGCGCTTGGCGTGACCAAACCTACGGCGGATGCCTGGATCAGGCGGATGGTTGAAGAGGGCGACGTGAAGAAGATTCCACGGCCCGTCCAATACGTGGTTCGGGACAAGGGCCTGTTCCCGTAGCTTCATCGCTCGGTCGCGAGTCTCCCCTCCGACGTAAGCCGGCGTCGGGAAAGTCCCGCCGGATAGCGGTAGCATCGGTCCGGCAACGGGCGCTACGGGGGTATTGATGGAAGTTCCGCTCCTCATCGACGACTTTTTGCGGCGTCCCGTGCACCTCTATCCGAACAAGACTGCGGTGGTGGACGGTGATCGGCGCTATACGTATGCGGAACTGCGGGCGCGCGTAAACCGGCTGTCTCACGCGCTCGCGGGGCTTGGGGTACAACCGGATGACCGCGTTTGCATCCTGAGTCCCAACTCGCACTTCTTTCTCGAGAGTTTCTACGCAACAAGCCAGATCGGCGCGGTCCTGGTTCCTCTCAACTACCGCCTTGTGGCTGCGGACCACGAATACATCCTGAATCACGCCGGCGTCACGGTGGTACTGGTGGACCACGAGTACATTCGCGTGGTGGACGACATCCGCGCCAATCTCTCCTCCGTGCGGCATTTCGTGGTTGCGGAGGATCGGGAGGGGGCGGTCCAGGCGCGTCCGGGTTGGCTCGACTGGGAAACGCTGATTTCGGACCAACCCGATACCGCTCCCCCGACAATTGAACGGAATGAAAACGACCTGGTGTCGATCAATTACACGTCCGGCACCACGGCGAGGCCCAAGGGCGTGATGATGACGCACCGGAACGTTTACGTGAACGCGTACAGCCTCATGACGCATCTGGACGTCTGTCACCGCGACGTAGAGCTGTGGACGCTGCCGATGTTCCATTGCAACGGTTGGGGAGGCGTCTACGCGCTCACTGCGGTGGGCGGCACACACGTGGTCCTGCGGGCCGTCGACGCGGCCGAAATCTATCGGCTCATCGAGGAGGAGAAAGTGACGTTCGCATGCATGGCGCCGGCGGTGCTGCGCACCATTCTCGACTATTCCGACAGGGAACGGCACGACATCACGACGAGCCCGCGCTTCGTTGTTGCGGGAGCGCCGCCGCCCGCGGCGTTCATCGAGCGGCTCGAGGAAGAACTCGGGTGGGAGTTCATTCAGATCTACGGACTGACCGAGACGGCGCCGATACTGACAGTGTCCCGTCCCGATCACGAAACGCGACGGGCCGACTACGCGCGCCGCGCGCGGGCGGGCGTGCCGGCGGTGGGCGTGGATATCGTGCTGCGTGACGACCAGGGCGGGGCGGTGCCGAAGGACGGCGCGAGCGTGGGCGAGGTCTGCGCCCGTTCCAATGTCGTCTTCAGGGGTTACTGGGAGCAGCCGGAGGAGACCGCGAAGGCGATTCGGAACGGTTATTTTTGCACCGGAGACCTCGCGGTGTGGGACGCCGGCGGCAACATCCACATCGTCGACCGCAAGAAGGACGTGATCATCTCGGGGGGCGAGAACATCAGTTCGCCCGACATCGAGGATGCGCTGTACCGGCATCCGGCGGTGTTGGAATGCGCGGTCATCGGCGTCCCCCACGAGCAGTGGGGCGAGACGCCGAAGGCGCTGATCGTCCTGCGCGAAGGGCATTCCGCGACCGAAGCGGAGATCATCGCCTTCTGCCGGGAGCAGTTGGCCCACTTCAAGTGCCCGACTTCGGTGGAGTTCCGCGACGAGTTGGCGCGCACCGCAACGGGCAAGCTGCAGAAGTTCAAGCTGCGCGAGCCCTATTGGGAAGGAGAACGCCGGGTTGGCTAGGCGCAGTGTTCAAGTCTGAACCAGCGGGAGGCGGCCGGCCAGATCTAGACTAAGGTTCCGACTGTTCTTCCGCGTTGCTTCCAGCCCTGTCGGCGCTATCGGTCAACAGCTTCAAACGCCATCCGCCTACCCAACGGAACAAGCCCACGCTCTCTACCGTCACTTCGACGGTTTGCGCGACCGACAGTCCTTCCGGGTCGCGCGCGGTCACCGTAACCGACGCTTGGCCCTCACCCGACGCGCTAATCGCAAGTCTGCTGCCAGCCATGCTCACGATCGCGATATCGCTGTTCGATGTCGCGGCCGAATAGGTCAGCTCGTCACCGTCCGGATCCTCGAAGAATGGACCGACATCCATCGTCACCTCCGCGGCGTCCGCGCCGGCGCCCTCCTCCAGCTGCTGTTTCTGGATCGTTCCAACCGCCAGCGGGGTCTCGTTGACGTCGATCACCATCACGACGACATCAACCGCCGCCTCACCGCCGAAACTGTCGCGCGCACGCACGATCAGCTCGAACCGGCTCGGCCCGGCCTCGAAGTCTTCGCCTGTTCCCACATACATCACCGACCCGTCGGTTGCCCCGACCGTGAATCGCTCGCCATCGCCCCGCGCCAACGCATACGTCAGCGGGTCGCCGTCGGGGTCGTCGGCTGCCACCTCTCCCAATTCGGCCGGTCCCGACACGCCCTCCCGAAGCTCGAAGACGTATGACAGCCGGCCGAACGTCGGGGGCCGGTTCGGTGGTGGCGGTAGTGGCGTCACCTCGATGGCGACTTCGGCGGAGGCCGCCCCGCCCCGTCCATCGGACACCCGGACGCCGACGGCGTAGCGTCCAACCGGCACCGATGCCGCCCAGCGTGCCGATGCCTGATCGATTGCCCCGACAAAGCGCCCCTGCGATGCCGTCCAGCGGTAAGTCAACCCGTCGTTGTCCGGGTCAGATGCCGACGCGGTCAATCTCACTTGGGCGCCCGATTCGACCGCGCATGGCGCGCAGGACGCCGACACCGTCGGCGGTCGGTTCGCAGGGGGCCGCGTCCCTTCGTCCTCCCTGATAGTCACCATGACCGAGCGCGGCTTACCGGCACGGATCGAGGGTGGCAGACTGCCCAGCTCTACCGTAAACGTCTCATCATCCGCGTCGTCGTCCTGCGCCGTCGCAATCCGTCCCGTTCCGGAGGTCGAGCCCGGGTTTATGAGGATGCTGTCCAGCGTGCCGTAGTCGTCCATCTCGGCGGTCCCGGCAGTCAGCACCAGCGGGACCGTTACGCTGCTGCCGGACAGCGCCTCCGAAAGGTCCGCCTTCACCGTCACCGATTCTCCCTCCCGAACCGGGTTCGGGGAGGCCGACAGACGCACGGTCGGAATTCGCGGCGGATCCGTGTTGCTCACGACGAACGTGTTCTCGTTCCTGCTCCGCGGGCCGGGATGGGTCATCCGTTCGCCATTGCCGAGGCAACCCCAGATGCACGGCTCGTCCGCTCCCCCCAGGCACGGGCCGTCAAGATCTTCGCGAAACTTGGCAGGGGTTAGCGCGACCGTCCCGTTCAGGTACGCGAGGTCGCCGCCGGACAGGGTCGCGTCCCATTCGTCGCTGCACGCTTCCTCGTCCAGCGCAAGCGGCGCCAGCCCGAGCGTCGCCGTCGTGCCGGACACCACAAAGTCCGCCGCGTGCACATGCGTCACGGGTTCCGTGAAGGTGAGCAGCCAAGTAAGCTCGTCGGCGCTGGTTTGTTCGGTGGTCGGGTTCTTCCGCGAGAGCGTTTCAATGTTCGGGGAGGCCTGAGCGGCAATCCCCGCAGACACCACGAACGAGACTGCGACGAAGAAGATGGATCCGGACCTCGGCGTCGTGCGCCCGGTGGACCGACCCCCGCCAATCGGACGCTGTCCTGTCAGCGCGGTAGTCACTTTATCGCGCCCGTACCGCCAACCATGACAGAGCGGCAAACGGCGGCAAGCGGTCGTGCGGATTGGCTCGATGACCTTGGCCCTTTACTGCGGGTCGATTCGCGCGAGTCCGATCGTCCATCGCGCTTTTCCGAGGCTGTGCTCGGCCGAGTACGCGGGGGACCAGTCCGGCTCGGCCCATCGAATCGCCAGGGTTTCCTCCATGACGTAGTTCCGATGCTGATCGAGGGCCGCCTGAATGTCGGGCGAACCGTCGATGCTGAGCGCGATCCGATCCGAGACGTCGAGCCCCGCCTGCTTGCGGGCTTCCTGCACGGTGCGCACCAGTTCCCGCGCCAGGCCCTCTCGCTCAAGGCTCTCGGTCAATACGGTGTCGAGGCCCACCAGGTAGCCGCCCTCTTCGGCGCAGGCATAGCCTTCCGCCGATGTCGACTCCACCAGCACGTCCTCGGGTTCGAAGCTCAGGGTCTCGTTTTCCAGCGCCACTTCGAATGACCCGCCGTCGTTCACGGCCGCAGCGATGACGCGCCCGTCCGCCTTGGCCAGGGCATCGCGGATCGCGGGCACACGTCTGCCGTAGCGTTTGCCGATGCGCGGCAGGTTGGGCCTGACGCGGTAGCTCAGCAGATCGGCGTCGGAGGCGAGCACCTCCACCGACTTGACGTTGAGTTCCTCGCGGATCTGATCCGCGTGACGCGCAAGGATGCCGGCGTCGGGCGTGCGCGCCAGCAGGCGCGCAAGCGGCTGCCGGACGCGCAAGCCACTGGCGTTGCGCGCCGCCCGCCCGAGTCCGACCACGCGCTGAACGACCTCGACTTCGGCGATGAGGGCGTCGTCGCGGGCGGCGGGGTCGGGCGCGGGCCACTCGCTCATATGTACGCTGAGAGGCGCCGTCCCGTCGACTCCCCGCGCGAGATTCTGATGCACCGCTTCGCTTAAGTATGGCATGAACGGCGCCATCAGCCGGTTCACGGTGTGCAGGCACTCGTACAGCGTGAGATACGCGGCCTGTTTGTCCCGGCCCTCGGAGGCCTTCCAGAACCGGCGACGGTTGCGCCGCACGTACCAGTTGCTCAAGGCGTCGACGAACGACTCGATCGCCCGGCCCGCCGCGAGCACGTCGTACGACTCCAGCGCCCGCGTCGTGACGGATACCGTCTCGTTCAGCGCCGCCAGCGCCCAGCGGTCTATCTCGGGACGTTCGGCGAGGGGCACATCGCTCCCGACATCGACTTCGTCGAGCTTGGCGTACATGACGAAGAACGCGTAGGTGTTCCAGTACGTATTGATGAATCCCGCCGCGACTTCGCGAACCAGGTCCACGGAGACGCGCTTTTGCGCCTCCGGCGCCTGGCGGCACGCCAGGTACCACCTGAGCGGATCGGCGCCGACGCGATCGAAGACCTCGTACGGATCGAGGATGTTGCCGAGTGACTTCGACATTTTCTTGCCGTCCTGGTCGACGACATGGGCGAGGCAGATGCAATTCCTGTAGGCGACGCTATCCGACACGAGGGTGGCGATGGCGTGCAGCGAGTAGAACCAGCCGCGCGTCTGGTCGATCGCCTCGCAGATGTAGTCGGCGGGGAACCGGCTTTCCAGCAGGTCGGCGTTTTCGAACGGATAGTGGAACTGCGCATAGGACATGGCTCCGGAATCGAACCAGCAGTCGATCACCTCCGGCACGCGGTTCCAGATCCTGCCGTCCTTCTCGAATGAGACCCCGTCGATGCGGGGGCGGTGCAGGTCGACATCCGCCATGGACTCACCGCTCAGCTCCTCGAGTTCCGCCAGGGAGCCGATGCAGTGGTAGTTGCCCTCGCCGTCCGTCCACACCGGCAGCGGCGTACCCCAGAAA
>CAZFGB010000108.1:0-4202 GCA_964518405.1 uncultured Pseudomonadales bacterium
GAATCGAGTCGGTGCCTCGGCCGGCGGAGCCGATGATGGTCGGCACGCTCGTCGCGTCCGACCCCGTGGCGGACCGCTGCTGGCGCCGCGGGGCCGCCCGGCAGGGCATGGACGCGGGGTCCGCGAAGTGGTCGAACGCCGCGCGAATCGCGATCTTCATCGCCTCCGCCTGCAGATGCACCGACTCGATTCCGTTCGGCGGCAATGCGTCGAGGTTCGAGCGCGCGAGGATCGCCAGCGCGATCTGCGCCGCCAGGCCCTGGCCGTTCGGCGGCATTTCGTGCAGCGTGACATGTCGATAATCCTGCGCGCCGGGCGTCACCCATTCCGTTCGATGTCCGGCGAGATCCTCCATCGACATGGCGCCGCCCATGGCCGAAGCGTTTGCGACGATCGCTTCCGCGAGCGCGCCCCGGTAGAAGGCTCGCCCCCCGGACTCCGCGATCAGTTCAAGCGATCGCGCCATTTCAGGTCGCCTCACCAGTTCTCCCGGCCGCGGTCCCGCGCCGCCGGGGGCGAAATGGGCCATGAAGGCGTCGAATCCGCGATAGGCCTCGACCGCCGCCCGCCAGGCGCTCGCGGTGATGTGACCGACATGGAAACCCTCCCGCGCGTATTCGATGGGGGCTTCGAACAGGGCGTCGAAGGGCAGGGCGCCGAAGCGTCTCGACAGCGCCGACCAGGCGTGGACGGCCCCGGGGACAGTGACGGCGTCCCAACCGAGAACGGGCATTTCGGTCAGGCCCGCGAATCGTTCGGCATTCCAGGCCTGTGGCGACCGGCCGGCGCCGTTGACGCCGTGCAGGGCTTCGCCGTCCCAGACTATCCCGAACGCATCGCTGCCGAGACCGTTCATGCTGGGCTCGACAACCGTCAGCGTGATCGCCGCCGCCAGCGCGGCGTCTATGGCGTTGCCGCCGCGCCTCATTGCGTCGATCCCCGCTTCGGCGGCCAGCGGCTGCGAGGTCGCGACGGCGTTGCGCGCGAACACCGGCGCCCGCCTCGAGGCGTAGGGGAAGGACCAGTTCAACATCTTGCCGGCGGCGCCCTGATATGGACATGCTACGTTACGGTGGCCGGCGACAGTACCGCAAGGCGGCGTTGACGGCGCGGCGGATCGGTAACGCGACGCGTGGGCCAAAATCCCAAAGAGGGGCGCGAAGGGAGTAAAATACCGTTTTGCGCCGCCGCGAGGAATGATTTGGCCGAGTCTCGCACCAACGTGTTGCCCGCGCGGGAAATCGCGCTTGTTCTGTTGCTGGCGCTCGCCGTCTACGTCTTTCTCGCCATCGTCTCCTATTCGCCGGACGATCCGGCCTGGAGCTTCTCCGGCACGGACCTCGCGGTGTCCAATCTTGTCGGCAAAAGCGGCGCTTTCGCCGCCGACGTCATTCTGTTCCTGTTCGGACGCATCTCCTACCTGTTGCCGCTGGCGCTGACGATCGCCGGCGTGAAGGTGCTCCGGCCCGCGCGGGAAACCTGGACATTGCCGCTGTTCAGCATCCGCTTCTGCGGCTGGCTGGCGGTGGTCGTTTCGGCGTGCGTGCTCGCGCGGCTGCACGTCGCGCCGACGACAGCGTTGCGCGCTGGTCCGGGCGGCATCGTCGGCGAGGGGCTGACTTCCCTGGGATTGCCGGTGCTGGGATGGGTCGGCCTCACGTTGATCGCGGTCGCGATCCTGCTGATCGGAGCGCAGGCCGCGCTCGGCTATTCCTGGGTCGCCGTCGCCGAAGTCACCGGCAAGGGCGTGCACAGGGCGGCTCGAACGTTGGTGGCGGCGCTCGAGGCCGCTGCCGGGAGCGCGCGGTCCTTGTGGAAGCGGGCGGCGGCGGGCCAGCCGCAGACCAGGCCGGTCGCGGTCTCGCCCGGGGGACGCGCGAAGAAGCGATCGCCTCGCGTCTCCGCAAGCCAACCGCAGACGAGGAAAGCGGCGGCGAAGACCGATGCGGTCCAGCCGCCGACGGTGGATGCCGCCGGTACCGGCGCGGCCCGGGAGACCGTGAGGGAGATGCCCGATCTGAACCTTCTGGAACGCGAGGAGCCTGGCGGGCGCGGCGGTTTCTCCGACCAGAACATCGAGGACATGTCGCGCCTGCTCGAAACCAAGCTCGCAGACTTCGGCATCGAGGCGACGGTCGAATCGGTGCAGCCGGGTCCGGTGGTGACGCGATTCGAAGTGCAGCCCGCCGCCGGCGTGAAGGTGAGCCGCATCACGGCCCTGGCCAAGGATCTCGCGAGATCGCTGGCCGTCATCAGCGTGCGGATCGTCGAGGTCATTCCCGGCAAGACGGTGGTCGGCATCGAGATTCCGAACCGGGATCGTGAGACGGTGCGTCTGCGCGAAGTGCTGGCGTCGGAGGTCTACCAGCGCGCGGACTCCCCGCTGACGCTGGCGCTCGGCAAGGACATTTCCGGCGACTCGGTCATAGCGGACATCTCGAGGATGCCGCACCTGCTGATCGCCGGCACCACCGGCTCGGGCAAATCCGTGGGCGTCAACGCCATGTTGCTGTCCATGCTGTACAAGGCGACGCCGGAGGAACTGCGCCTGATCCTGGTCGACCCGAAAATGCTGGAACTCTCGGTCTACGAGGGCATCCCGCACCTGCTGACGCCCGTGGTGACGGACATGAAGGACGCGGCGACCGCGCTCAACTGGTGCGTGGGAGAAATGGAGCGCCGATATCGCCTGATGTCGGCGCTCGGCGTGCGGAGCCTCGAAGGCTACAACCGTCGGATCGAAGAGGCGGAGCAGACCGGAATGCCCGTCGCGGACCCGCTATGGCCGGGGGACTCGGACGAGGAGGCCCCGCCGTTGACGAAAGAACCCGTGGTGGTCGTCGTCATCGACGAGTTCGCGGACCTGATGATGATCGTCGGCAAGAAAGTCGATCAACTCATCGCCCGGGTGGCGCAGAAGGCGAGGGCGGCGGGAATTCACCTGGTGCTCGCCACGCAACGGCCGTCGGTGGATGTCATCACCGGACTGATCAAGGCCAACATCCCGGCGCGCATGAGCTACCAGGTGTCGAGCCGCGTGGACTCGCGCACGATCCTCGACCAGGGCGGCGCGGAGCAGTTGCTGGGCTACGGCGACATGCTGTTCCTGCCGCCGGGCACGAGCATCCCCGTGCGGGTGCACGGCGCGTTCGTGTCGGACGAGGAAGTGCATTCCGTCGTTGCCGACTGGAAGCAGCGGGGCGCCCCCGAATACCGGACCGAAGTGCTCGAGACCGCCGCCGCCGGCGCGCCCTCCATCGTCGGCCACAGCGATGCGGAGCAGTCGGACGAACTCTACGACGAGGCGGTCGCGCACGTGATCGAGACCCGGCGGGCTTCGATCTCGGCGGTGCAGCGCAAGCTTCGCATCGGCTACAACCGCGCCGCGCGGCTGATCGAGACGATGGAGGCGGCGGGGGTCGTCAGCGAAATGGACACCAACGGCAGCCGCCAGGTCCTCGTCCCGGGCCGCGGCGAGACGCCCTGACGCGTGCCCGGTATCGCGCTGCCCGCGGTCGTTGCGGCTGCCTTGGCGACCGTCGCCTCGACCGACGATTCCGACGCATTGCGCGAATTGCTCGCGCCCATGCGCGAGTATGCCGCCGAGTTCGAGCAGGTCGTGGTCGATGGACGCGGACGGTCGCTGCAAACGGCGACGGGAACGATGCGCCTGCGGCGGCCGGGCCGTTTCCGCTGGGAAGTGGTCGAGCCTTACAGCCAACTGGTCGTGACCGACGGCACGACGGTCTACGTGTTCGACGCGGACCTGGAGCAGGTGACCGTGCAGCCGCTTGACGAAACGCTTACACGCACGCCCGCGCGGCTGCTCATCGGGTCCATGGACGCTCTGGAAGCGACCTTCGCCGTCGCCAGGGAGGAAGCCGCTTCGTTCACGCTGCATCCCCGGGACGAGGAGGCGCTGTACCGCCGGATCCACCTCGAATTCGCGCCGCGCCCGGGCGCCGCGGAAGAGGCGCCCGGCGCGGTCCTGGTCGGCATCGTGGTCGTCGATCATCTCGATCAGGAGACGCGCGTGGTGTTCAGGAACCCGACCTTGAATCCCCCGCCCGCCCCGGGCGTATTCGATTTCCGCATTCCCGACGATGTCGATGTGATCGGCGATGCCCCCGCGCGAAGTTCCGCTCGTTGACGCGCCCCTGGCGGCGCGGATGCGGCCGACGAACTCATCCAGGCTCGACGGC
>CAZFGB010000109.1:0-5136 GCA_964518405.1 uncultured Pseudomonadales bacterium
GAACCCGTGAAGCTGACGACATCCACGTCCGCATGGGTCGTGAGCTGCCCGCCGATGGCCGCGTCGCCCAGAACGATGTTCAGTACGCCCGCAGGCAGTTCGGCGCGCTCCGCATGGTCGCCGAGCGGCATGACCTCGAGCGGTGTCGTCTCCGAAGCCTTGAGCACCACCGTGTTGCCCATCAGCAGGGCGGGTACCAGCTTCACCAGGCTCAGCATGAAGTTCGCGTTGAAGGGCGTTATCGCGGCGACGACGCCGAAGGGCTTGCGGATCACGCTCGATGCGGAGGCGAGCCGGGTCGCGCCGGCGTTCAAGGGATTCGGCGCTACGGCGACGGGCGTTCCCTCGTCGAGGTCCCGCCGCGCGAGCGCGATCTGCTGACGGGCGATCGCGACGGCCATGTCGAAGTGCACCTGCACCGTGACCGCGAACGAGTGGCCCGCCTCGGCGACGATGCGAGCCACGATGTCGGCCTTGTCCGCTTCGATGGAGTCGAGAAAGCGGTCGAGCAGATCGCATCGCTGCCGGCGCTCTAGATGGCGCCAGCCGTCGATGTCGAAGGCGCGCCGCGCGGCCTGGACGGCCCGGTCGCAGTCCGCTGCCTCCGCCAAGGCCACCTCGCCGACGGCCTCCTCCGTCGCCGGGTTCGCCACCGACTTTCGAGGCCCCGACGCGGGGTGCCACCGCCCGTCGATGTATAGCTTGTCGTAGATCATGCCGACGCAGTTCCGTGGTTGATGCCGGTTCTACGCTCGGTCGCCGCAGCGTCGAACTGGGAAGCCGCCGTTCTTCAAGCCATGCCGGCGGCGCCGGCCGACAGTATGGCCGCCTGCGAACCGCCGTCGTTGTAGAGGCTCAGTCCCACCACGGCGCTGGCCCGGGGATGGTTGAGAAACACCATGGCGAACGCCTGTTCGGCCGCCGTGGTCTCCCGCCCAAGCGGTTGGGGCAGCAGGGCGAGCGCCTCTCCCGCCGCCTCGCGGAAAGCGGGCAGCATCGGGGTTTCGGTCACACCGGGACACAGCAGGTTCATTCTCGTCCCGCGCTGAATGTAGCGGGTGGAGTTGACGGTCGCCCAGGCGGCCATGGCGCTCTTGGCCGCCACGTAGGAATCGCCGAGACTCTCCACATTGGCCTCGACCCAAGCGCGTCCCGCTTCCATCGAGGTGCTGTTGATCAGCGCGGAGAGCCGCTCGGCGTCCTGCACCCAGCCCAGCGTCAGGGAGGTGATGACGGCGACTGCGCTCGGCTTGCCGAGCTTCGGCAGCATGGATTCGATCAGATAGCGGTTGCCCAGGAAGTTCACCTGCACGACATCGAGCGGCGGAAAGGTCTGCGGCAGGCCGGCGCAGCAGAACAGCGCGTAGACGGATCCGTCCTCCAAGCCGTTCACGAAGGCATCGATGCTGTCCCGCTCCATGAGGTTCACGCGATGGGCGGAAACCGCCGCGTTGGGTATGTCCTTGATGTCGGCGCCGACCACGTCCGCGCCGAGCGTGACGAGGAGCTCGCATACCGCGGCGCCCATTCCCGACGCCGCGCCGGTCACCACGACGCGACGGGATTCGTAGTCGTTGCCGAACATTTTTCAGGCCTCCCAGCCGAGGGGGAGCGCGTTGAGCCCCCAGATGCCGATGTGGAACTCCAGCTGATCGGGGTTCCGCACCGAAAACCGCGGTATCGCCTTCAGCCACTCCTCGATCAGGATGCCCATCTCGAGGCGGGCCAGATGCATGCCCACGCACATGTGCGGCCCCCACCCGAAACCCAGGTGCCGATTCGGCTTGCGCGCCAGGTCCGCTTGTGTCGGCTTGTCGAATGCGGCCGGGTCGCGGTTGCCGGCCGCCATGAACATCTCGATGCTGTCGCCCTTGCGGAACGGTACGCCGTGGAAGTCGAGGTCGCGCGTGACGAACCGCCGGGTGGTGAGCACGGAGTGTAGCCGCATGATCTCTTCGAGCGCGGCCTGAATCCGATCGGGATGCTCGCCCAGTTCGCGCTGAACCTCCGGGCGGGCGCCGATGTAGCGGAACACCCAGGTCAACTGGTTCATGACGGTGTCCAAGCCCCCGACGAAGAGATTGAACCCGAGCCCGAGGCGCAGTTCCTCCGACACGTCGGCATTGACCAGAAGCGTCAGGAAATCGTCTCTGGGCTCTGCGCGCCGTTCGTCCAAACCCTGTCGGACCCGCGCAACGATCTTGCGCACGGCGTCGCGCATCCTGTCGATGTTGTCCGGATCTGGCTGCAGGAGTTCCGCCTCCCAGGCCAGGAATTCGTCGGCCTCTGCAAGCGGCAGGCCCATCAGCAGCAGGAAGATCTGCGTGGGGTAGATGGAGGCCACGTCCTCGACGAACTCGCAGCTTCCCTTCTCGACGCAGCGACCCACCAGTTCCCGCGCCAGGTCGCGCATGCCGTCGGAGAGCCTGCGGACGTTGTCGGGCAGCAGATGTTCGCGGATGATGCCGCGCACCTCGGCATGCAGGGGCGGATCCGTGTCGATGGGAATCATGAGTTCGAAGCCCATCTGAATCAGCTCGTTGAAGCCGGAGATGCCGACGCTGGAGAAGTCCTGCGGCGTGCGCAGAACCTCGCGGATCATCTCCGCGTTGGTCACCTGCCAGGCGCCGCGCGTGAAGGTCCGGTCCATCTGCGGCGTCGTATTGTAGAAAATCGGCGGCTTGGTTTCGTGCAGCCGACCGATCTCGGCGAAGATGTCCGCCTTCGGGTCCATGGCGAACACGTCGAAGGAATCGACGAGTGCCTCCGGTACATGCTCGGGTACGCTAACGCCAGGCATGGGCTACTCCGCCAGTGGACCGGTCCGGGGCAGCGCACCGCCGACGATCCCGAGACCCGCAGAATCCCATCCGCGCCGCCGGTTGACCATATTCACACCTCCAACACCGCAACCGCAGTCGACACCGCAATTAACTAACCACATTGGCGGCGCAGGGTCAATCTTCGGTTCCGGTTTGGGTTCCGGTTCTCCGGTTCGCCACGCGACCCGCGCTCGTCCGATCGCTCGCGATCTCGAATGCAGCCATGCCCTTTCAAGTACGCCGGCAACGTGAGTGCAGTCAACCTGAGCGTACCGTCCGAGACGAGCCACGATGGCACGGTCAATCCGCTACGGTATTCGTAAGTCATGTAGCAGTGCCGATCCTCCGGACGTTCGATGGTCGCGATATCCACGAGATCCGGTAGCGCAGTGCGCAAGTGCCTGATCCACGCTTCATGCCGTTCCGGATCGCTCTTTCGAAGTTCATCGACGGCCCATGGGAGGCTGCTCCCGTCCGGCAAGACCCCGCTCATGCGGGTCGGTGGACTCGGGAACCTCATCTTTCCGCTATTGAGCGTGAATGTCTGAACACCGGAACCCAGGCACTCGCGAAACCAAGTTGCTATCGGAAACGACGTCTCGTCGGCCGGGAGGTTTCCCAACGCCGACTTTCTGGGCCCCAGCCTGAAAGACGGCGCCCAGCTCCGGTCGGATCGTTTGGTCTCCCTGTAGAAGTTGTCGTTGCCACTTGGGACCTTGTTGACGACGACCTTGTTCTTCGCCTGCTTGATGCTCACCTGCAGCGACGCAGGCGGAGCATGGGACTGGGGAAACAACGAGGGTTGCTTGACTTCGTGCGCCGTTCCCGTCTTGAGCAAGAGCGTCTCGGCCTTGAACTCGAAGTGGCGACAGGTCCCGTCCAGACCAACAGCCACCTGATAGCGAACCGTATCGAGTTCCGGCTTTATGGTCTTCTGCCGCAGATCCTCCGGCACGTTGGCCTCGACCGCGAATTCCATCCGCTCGCCTCGCGCATGGAACAGAAGCTGAAGCGGATCCAGCGCCCGTCCGGCAAGTGCTTCGTCCAAGCCGTTGGACACCACGTCGCTCAGCAATCCGACTATGTCCAGAAAAGTCGTCTTTCCCGACGCGTTCGGGCCAACCAACACATGAAACGGCTTCAATGGGCGCGAGACGTAGCGCAGGCAACGGTAGTTCAATGCCTCGGCCAGCGTGATCCTCATCATCTGCCTCCGACGATGTGCTCGGCGCCGAGCGCCGTCGTGGTCCGCTTGGAACAGGCGCACAAGGATCCGCGGAACGACTTCCCGCCCAGACTACCCTGCCGGCGCGCAGCGCGTCCTACATGTAGTGACGACAAGGGCGTGCCGGCGCCCTGCTACCCAACCGCAACGTCGCACCCGCGCTCACAGCGAGCCGGTATCGTGGACCACGCGACCGCCGACCACGGTGCGCAGAATCCGCATCTCGTCGATGGACGCGGCATCGATCTCGAGGTAGTCCCCGTCGAGCACAACGAAATCGGCCAGGAACCCGGGGCGGATCTGACCCAGGGAGTTCCCCCTGAACAGCAACCTCGCATTGCTGCGGGTGTGCGCGATCAGCGCCTCTTCGCGGGTGAGCAGCTGCTCCGCCTCGAGCACCCGGTCGCCGTTCAGCGCCCGGCCCGTCACCGCCCACTCCAGAGTGACCAGGGGATCGACCTGCGATGCCTTGGAGCCGTCCGTGCCGAGGCCCCAGCTGACGCCGCTGTCCTGCACCAGGCGCAGCGGCGGCACCCGGGTCGCCATCGCGCCGTACTGACCGATCAGGGCGTCGCGCCGCCGCAGCACCGACATGCTGCGCAGCTGCAAGGAGATGCCCAGGTCGCGAATGCGCGCGAGCTGCTCCGGGGTGACCAGTTCCGCGTGCGTGAAGCAGACCTGGCCCGGGAACAGCGTGTATTGTCGGGAAAGGTTCTCCAAGAGCTCCAGATGGAGGTCGATCGTCTCCGAGCGCACGACGTGGATCTGCGCCGCGAGGCCGCGCCGCAACAGGCTCTCGAGGAGCAGGCGCACCGGTTCGACGTGTTCGTCGGGAATGGACCCCCGAGCCCCCATGCTGTCGAGCATCTGCAACGGCACGTAGAACGCTTCGCCGATCGCCAGGGTGTCGTAGAAGTGGTAGCCCGACAGCATGGGCGGCAGCTCCGCAAACTCCCGCGCGGCGCGCTCGGCGTGCTCGGGGGTCGCCAGCATGAACTGGCGGGTGCGGAACACGCGGATGGTCAATTCGTCGGCGGCGTGGAGGGCCTCCACCGAACGGTAGGCCTGTTCCGTGATCAGGCCCCCGGC